>NZ_QEZJ01000022.1:0-307449 GCF_003992965.1 Xanthomonas sp. BRIP62409
ACAAAACACATCGACCATCCCGACAGGTCCTTGCCCGCCCACCCCCGCAGGACACGCCGCAAGGACGTCCTTGTAGGCTCTTACGCGGCATCCATGCCGCGTGAGGTCTCGCGACGGCGGGCGGGCAAGGACCTGTCGGGATGGTCGATGTGTTTTGTTGCAAACAGCGCTGGTTGACCACGCTGTTTTATTAGCCGTTTCCAGGCGAACTCACGCCTCGCTGCGTACCGCGCGCGTCGGCAAGATCAGGCGTTCGATCAGGTCGACCAGGCCGGGCGGCTCCACCGGCTTGCCCATATGCGCATCGAATCCGGCCACTACGGCGCGGTCGCGGTCTTCTTCGCGCACATAGGCGGTGAGGGCGATCGCGGGGATATGCCGTGGCAGGTCGGTGCGACCGGAGCGCACCGTGCGGATCAGGTCGTAGCCGTCGCGCATCGGCATGGCGATATCGCTGACCAGCACGTCGAAGGGTGCCTCTGCCAGGCATTGTTCGGCTGCCTCCACCGAGCCGGCCGCCTGCACCTGCGCGCCGGCCAGCATCAGGAACTGCACAACTGCCTCGCGCGAATCCTGGTCGTCGTCGACCAGCAACAGGCGCACGCCATCCAGGCGCCCGAGGCAGTCGCTCGGCAACGGGCCGACCTGCAGCGACCCGGACGCCGCCGGCCGCAGATCGCTGACGCCGTGCTGGAACGGCAACACGATGGTGAAGGTCGCCCCCTTGCCTTCGCCTGCACTGGATGCCCCCAGGCTGCCGCCGTGCAGATCGACCAACTGACGCGAGATCGACAAGCCCAGCCCCAGCCCACCGACGCGGCGCGTGGTACCGGCATCGGCCTGCCGAAAACGGTCGAACACGTGCGGCAGGAAGTCGGCTGCAATCCCGATGCCGGTGTCCTGCACGCATAGCCGCAGCCGCTCGTCCTCGATGTCCAGCGCCACCCGCACCGTGCCACCGGGCGAGGTGAACTTGAGTGCGTTGCTGAGCAGATTGGTCAGCACCTGCTGCAGGCGCCCGGCATCGCCGAAGAACCACAGTTCGCCTGCATCGGGCGCATCCAGTTCCAGCGCGATGTCACGCGCCAGTGCGGACGGCTGCATCAGTTCCACCGTGCTGCGCATCAGTCCTGCGATATCGAAGTGCTCTGCCTGCAGGCGGATCTTGCCCGACAGGATCGCGCTCATGTCGAGCAGGTCGTCGATGATCTGCGTCTGTGCACGCGCACTGCGCTCGATGATGATCAGGCCTTTGCCCACATTGGCCGGATCGAACACCTCCGACTGCATCAACCGCGACCAGCCGAGGATGGCATTGAGCGGCGTGCGCAATTCGTGGCTGAGCGTGGCCAGAAACTCGTCCTTGACCCGGCTGGCATGCTCGGCCTGGCTGCGTGCGGCGGTCTCGGCTTGCAGCGATTGGTTGAGCTTGGCGTCCACGCGCGTGCGCTCGATGACGATGCCGGCCAGATGCGATGCAGAGCGCGCCATTGCCTGTTCGCGCAGCGAGGGCAGGTGGGCGCGATCGTAGTAGATGTTGAGCGTGCCCAGCACCTGACCGTTGCTGTCCAGGATGGGCGTCACGCAGCAGGCGACGATGCCCAGTGCCGACGACACCGCATGATGGTCGCTGAAGCTGGGGTCGGCCTGGATGTCCTCGCAGATCACCTGCTGCCCGAGGTAGGCAGAGCGCGCGCAAGGCGGCCCGTTCAGCCCGATCGGCGAGGCTTCGAAATGCCCGCGGTACTCGATCGGAAAATGCGGCGCCGAGCCGAAGCTCAGCGTTTTTCGTACCTCGTCGAGCACCATCACCGCGCAATACAAGGTCGTCTCGCCACGCGCTTCCACGCTCGATGCGATGGCATCCAGCACCACCGGCAGCGGTGCGCCGGTGGTGATCAGGCTCAGGATGGCGCGGTCGGAGGCGGTGGCATCTTCGATGTGCTTGCGTTCGGAGATATCGGTCAGCGAACCGATGTGGCCGAGAAAACGTCCATCGCTGGCGAAGTGCGGCGATGCGGTATCGATGCACCAGCGATACTGCCCATCGTGACGACGCACCCGGTACTCGGCCAGGAACTCGCCACGTTGCGCCAATGCCTGCCCGAACGCATGGCGTACGCGCTCGGCATCGTCGGGATGCATCACATCCCACCAGCCCTGATTCATCGCCTGGTCTTCGGCCTGCCCGGTGAAGTGGTACCAGCGTGGATTCCAGTACACGCAGTCACCCTGCGCGTCGGCCATCCAGATCATTGCCGGCACCGTCTCGCACAAGGCGCGGAAGCGCACTTCGCTTTCGCGCAGCTGTTGTTCGAACGCACGACGGTCATGGATGTCGGTGTAGGTGCCGATCCACTCGCCGATGCTGCCGTCGTCGCCGCGCACGGGCAGGGCGCGCGCCAGGTGCCAGCGCCTCTGGCCATCGTGGCGTTGCAGTTCGCACTCCATTTCATAGGCGCGCTCGCCATCGACTGCCAGCGCCCAGGCCTGCGAAGACACCCGCAGGCCATCGGCGGTATGCGCCCGATGCCATGCGGCGGTCTGGTTGTCTGAAGGATCCAGTCCGGTGTATTCGTACCAGCGCCGATTGAAGTAATGCGGCTGACCCTCCCGGTCGGCGATGAAGATGATCTGCGGCAGCGTGTCGGCCAGTCGGCGCAGCCGCGCTTCGTTGGCGGCCAGTTGCTGCTGTGCCTTGGCGCGTTGCATGGACTCCCAGCAGCGTGCAGCGACCAGGCGGACCAGTTCGATCTCGGTGGACAACCATCGCCGCGGTGCGCGCTGATGCACGCCGATGGCCGCGACCAGGCGGCCGTGTTTGTGCAGCGGAATCGCCAGTGATGCGCGCAGGCCGGAGCGGCGGTACTGCTGGGACACATAGTCCGGTGCACCGGGCGCCATCGCATCGGTGGTGAACCAGGGGCGGTTTTCCAGCAACGCGTCGCGCAAGCCCTGTGCCACTTCCAGCGGAAAATCGCCCTGCAGGCTCGGCATGTCCTGCACATGGTCGCTGATCACGTGCATGGTCCTGCCGTCGGCCGCCGCCAGGCCAAACGCGCAGCGATTGACCTGCAGATGTTCGCCCAGCAATCGCACACTGGTATCGATGATCTGGCGCGGATCGGAGACGTTCTGCAGCGCGTCTTCGAGCATCAGCAAGAAGCTGTCGCGACTGGCCACGTTGCGTTGCTCGGTGACATCGAATCCGTGCACCAGGATCGCGTCGATGCGGCCATCGCGCTCGCGCATGGGCTGATACAGGAAATCCACGAAGGTCTGATCCAGCACGCTGCCGGGCCTGCGCTGCAGATAGGCCGCCATCGATTCGCCGATGAAAGGACGGCCGCTGCGTCGCACCTCATCGAGCAGCTCGACATAGCCCTGGTCGGCGAGTTCCGGCATCGCCTCGAGTAATGGTTGGCCAAGCAACGGACGGTGGCCGACCAGGTCGTGGAAGCGTTGATTTGCGCTCTCGACGATATAACCGGGGCCACGCAGCACCGCCATGAAGGCCGGCGACTGATCGAGCGCGGTGGACACCGCTGCAGGCTCGGCCTCGCTACGGGTCTGTGTCGCAGCAGGGGCGAGTGTGCCGGCGACATACAACATGCCCAGACGTTCGCCGGCCTGCAGGATCGGGCTGCACGACCACGCCGACAGCGGCAATGCTGCATGCGGATGCGCACCGTGGTGGTCGGCTTCAGCGGTGTCTGCAAGTTCCGCCAATGGCTGGCCGAATGCTGCCGGGTGGCGCGCGCCCAGCAGCGCGATGCAGGCATCGTTGTAGATGCAGCGCGACTGGTCGCCCCAGACCAGCAGCATCGGAACCTGCGCGTGCAGGCACACCGAGAGGGTCGTCCGCAGCGCCTGGCTGTCGCGCAGCAGCGGATCGGCGGCGCATGCGGACGACGACAATAATCCGGCGATCTCGCACGTTTCCGGCAGCAGACCGGCAAACGGCGACACGACGCTATCCATTGGGTGACCTGCCCATCATCATGCCTGGATGCACGATTCTAGTGGCAAGCGGGCTGTAGGCGAGGGGTTTGCGACAACCGGCACGGCAGCGCTAACGGCCTGCATTAAGCGCAGCAGCGCGATTGGTTACCGAAGAGTACCAACTATCGACCGCGCCACGTGCTGGCGACACACCGGTAAGCGGTTGCGCTCAGCTGGCGGCACCGCTCAGCTGCCGTGCCCTGGACAGCGCGCTGATCAGCTCTTCGGACAAGTAAGGCTTGGTCAGGATCACGCCGCGTTCGAAGCCGCCGGGGATGGTGCCACTGGCAACACCGGTGGCCAGCACGAACGGAATCCCCAGTTCCGACAACAGTCGGGCGACCGGCTCGCTGGTCTCGCCGTTGCCAAGACGGTAATCGAGCACCGCGATTTCTGGCGCATCGGCCTTGATCAGCGTCAGCGCCTGTGCAACCTCTCCGACCGGACCCAGCACGACGGCACCGGCCTGGACGAGCTGCAGGTCGAGCAGCATGGCATTCATCTGGTCGTTCTCGACCACCAGCACCCGAACTCCACGCAACACCGACATTGCTTACTCCTTCACCTAAGTCGGCCAGTATATCGACACTGCTTCGCCGCGGCGCTGATGACTCCGCTTGCACCTGAATTCGTCAGGCGCGTTCTGACACTGTTCGTTTCATGCACAACTCGCTATACTGCGCGGCCACGCCGAAGTGGCGGAATCGGTAGACGCAGCGGACTCAAAATCCGCCGCCCTTAAAAGCGTGTGGGTTCGAGTCCCACCTTCGGCACCAGGATATAGCGGTACAAGCAGAGCCCTTCTGGCGACAGTCAGAGGGGCTTTTCTTTTTGGCGCTCGACAGCCCTGCCGGAGCAGGCTGGTGATTGCATCGCCGCGCTTGCGCAGTGCCGTCAGGCGTGGAGCGAGGAGGTGTCGATGGTGTGCGCCAGGCGGCGCAGCGTCGTGCCGTGCTTGCATGGCAGCGTGTTCGCTGGCCCGCATCGCTGCCGCGTAGTTGCTGAAGAATGCGGTCGAGATGAGACAGCGCTGCCACCTTGCGCCTGCAGGCACGTAACCATCACGCGCGGTGCGTACCTTGGACAGCTCTTTCAAGCAGGTGGCTTCCATGGATTTTGATTCTTCGCAGCAGCTGCGCATTTTGCGCGACATCCACGACACCAAGCCGGTGACCGACGAAGAGGCCAACTGGGCGGTGCGCGCCGGCTATGCGACACAGGCCGAAGACGGCGATATCGATCTCACCCACGAAGGCCGCAAGGCGCTGGATGTCGGCCAGACCTGATCTGGCGTGGTGCGGACGTTGGTCGATGCGCAAGCCGGTTGGTGCGTCATCGAGTGCACACGTTCCACAGTCGATCGGCGGTGCGTGCGTGTGGATGTAGCGACACGATGCGCCGGCGTTGTGTCGCTACCGATCGGATGCGGTGAAGCAGGGGGCTGCTGAGCAGTATCAGGCAAAAAAAAGCCCCGGCAATGCCGAGGCTTTCTGATGATTGGCGTCCCCACGGGGATTCGAACCCCGGTGTCCACCGTGAAAGGGTGGTGTCCTAGGCCTCTAGACGATGGGGACGCGTATCAAAACCTGGTTGTAGATTCCAGACGGCCTATGTCGGGAATATTGGTGGAGCCAGGCGGGATCGAACCGCCGACCTCCTGCATGCCATGCAGGCGCTCTCCCAGCTGAGCTATGGCCCCACGATGCTGCGAGCCGGCAATCATAGCGACATCGATGACGCTTGGGAAGTGGTGCGTGCAAAAAAAGATGTGCTGAGCGATTTGCCGGTGGCCGGGATCAGCATGGCGTGTGCAGACGCAAGTATGCGATGCGTTCAAGCACCGCCGATTGATCGGGCTGGATGTCGCTGTGCGGGGATTGTCTGATCGGGTAGAGCGCAACGATGCAGTGGCCGTGGTTATCCGCAGGCTCGGCATGTGCGACAGTCCTTGCGCAAGTGATCGACCCGCGTTGCAAGGGGTGCGTGTTCGCGGTCATCGGCATGCGTGCAGTTGCGCTGCAGCCGACGGCGGATCAGCAAAGGGGCCGCTTGCACTGCGGCAACACGCTGCCGCTGCATCTTCGATATCCGCATGACGACATGCCGCACCAGGTGGGCTGCGTGCAAATCCACGACACACGAGCGATGCCGAAAAGCACGCAAAAAAAAGCCCCGGCGATGCCGAGGCTTTCTGATGATTGGCGTCCCCACGGGGATTCGAACCCCGGTGTCCACCGTGAAAGGGTGGTGTCCTAGGCCTCTAGACGATGGGGACGCATATCAAAACCTGAGTTTGTCTACCTGGCGGCCTAAGCCAGGATTGGTGGAGCCAGGCGGGATCGAACCGCCGACCTCCTGCATGCCATGCAGGCGCTCTCCCAGCTGAGCTATGGCCCCACGAAACTGAGAACGAAATGATAGCGGCCTGTTAATGTTCGCGCAAGTGCTTTTTCATCTCGAATGAGACGCAACGTGCGCGGTGGCACCCGACGCGTCTGCAACTCAGTTGACGCCGTGCAGATCGCGCAGCTGCGTCTGCCGCGCACCAAAGTAGGCAGCCAGATCGGCAATGTCCTGATCGCTCAGCGCGGTGGCCTGTGCGGTCATCAGCGGGTGCTGGCGATCGCCGCTGCGGTAGGCCTGCAAGGCGTGCGCAAGGTAGTCGCCGTACTGGCCGCCGAGCTTGGGATAGCTGGGGTCGATGGGAACATTGCCGTCGGCGCCATGGCAATCGATGCAGCTCTGGCCGGTGGCCTTGCCCTTCGCATGCGCCAGCTTGTCGCCGGCCTCGGCGCGCCCGGTCGGCAGCCCGGCGGACGAACCGGAGCCATGTTCGCCGCTGGCGTGGCCGGCATCGCCGGCGGAATGATCGGTGGACTCCACCTGGGATTGGGAGCAGGCCGCCACCATCAGGGCAGCGACCAGGACGATGGCTAGACGCGGAGCGTGCAGGGCGTTCGGCATGTGGGCGCTTATTTGAGGGTGGACAGGTAGGCGGAGATATCGGCGATGTCCTGCTCGGAAAAGCTCTGCGCCTGCGCTTGCATGGTGGGATGCTTGCGTTTGCCCTGGCGGTACTCGGTCAGCGCCTGGGTCAGATACTGACTGGACTGGCCGCCGATCTTGGGCACGCGATAACTCGGATAGGCGTTCTTGTACCCGGTGACGCCGTGGCACCCCTGACAGGTATAGGCCAGCAAGCGGCCGTTGGACGGGTTGCCGGTGGGCGCTGCGGGGGTGGCCGCCGCCGCAGTGGGCGCAGGCGTGGCGGGTGCGGCTGGCGGGACTGATGGTGTCGCTGATGCGCCCCCAAACGGCAGGAAGACGACCAGAGCGAGACAAGCGGCGAGCGGCTGCGGGCGCATGGTTTCGTATCCGGAAGACTGATTGAACGTCCGCACGTGGGGGCATGACGGAACCGGTCCGAGTATGCCTGCGATTTGGCCCCGCGCAAACGGGGTGAATAGGCGAACTTGAACAGACCATGACCTTTGGCGCATTGGCGACATCATCGTTCGGGTGGTCTACTTGCCTACAACACCTGTTCACGCATCCACTAGGACACGACGATGTCGCCACGCTCTTTCTTGCCCGGCCGCAGCGGAACCTGCGCCGCCGCATTGTTGATCACCACGAGCCTGTTGTTGGGCGGTTGCAAGGCCGGAGATGGCGCGGCCAAGGCGGCTGAGGAAAAGAAGAGCGTCGACGCGGTGCCGGTGGAAATTGCCAAGGCCGCACGCCGTGCGGTGGCGGCCAGCTATACCGGCACCGCCGCACTGGAGCCGCGTGCCGAAGCACAGGTGGTGGCAAAGACCTCCGGCGTGGCGCTGGCGGTGATGGTGGAAGAGGGGCAGAAGGTGTCCGCGGGCCAGGCGCTGGTCCGCCTGGATCCGGACCGCGCGCATCTGGCGGTGGCGCAAAGCGAGGCGCAGCTGCGCAAGCTGGAGAACAGCTACCGCCGCGCCACCCAGTTGGTGGGGCAGCAACTGGTCAGTGCCGCCGATGTCGACCAGCTCAAGTTCGATGTCGAAAACAGCCGCGCGCAGCACCGCCTGGCATCGCTGGAACTTTCCTACACCACGGTGCAGGCGCCGATTTCCGGGGTGATCGCCTCGCGCTCGATCAAGACCGGCAACTTCGTGCAGATCAATACGCCGATCTTCCGCATCGTCGACGACTCGCAGCTGGAGGCCACGCTCAACGTGCCCGAGCGCGAACTGGCCACGCTCAAATCCGGCCAGCCGGTGACCTTGCTGGCCGATGCCTTGCCCGGCCAGCAGTTCATCGGCAAGGTCGATCGCATTGCGCCGGTGGTGGATTCGGGCAGCGGCACCTTCCGGGTGATCTGTGCGTTTGGCCAGGGCGCCGAAGCGCTGCAGCCGGGCATGTTCGGGCGCATCCGCATCGACTACGACCAGCGCAAGGATGCATTGGTGATTCCGCGCCTGGCATTGCTGGACGATGGCGAGCCGGCGGTATTTGTGGTGCGCAACGGCAAGGCCAGCCGGGTGCCGGTGAAACTCGGCTATGCCGAAGGCCCATGGCTGGAAGTGCGGCAAGGCCTGAAGGAAGGCGATCAGGTGGTGACCGCCGGCAAGGTGGCGCTGCGCGATGGCACTGCGGTGCAGGTGATCGGCCAGCCCGATCGCAAGCCGGTTGCGGCTGCGGCGCCGGCAACCGGCAGCGACGGGAAGCGCTCATGAGCGATTACGGCAACCTGCACGGACCCGTGCACGACCCGCATGCGTCCTTGTCCGGCGGTGGCGGTCTGGTGGCCTTCGCCACGCGGCGGCGGGTGACCATCGCGATGATCACCGTGACCATGCTGCTGTTCGGGCTGATCGCTTTGCGCAGCCTCAAGGTCAATCTGCTGCCGGATCTGAGCTATCCCACGCTGACCGTGCGCACCGAATACACCGGCGCGGCGCCGGCGGAAATCGAAACGCTGGTGACCGAGCCGGTGGAAGAAGCGGTCGGCGTGGTCAAGAACCTGCGCAAGCTCAAGTCGATCTCGCGCACCGGGCAGAGCGATGTGGTGCTGGAATTCGCCTGGGGCACCAACATGGACCAGGCCAGCCTGGAGGTGCGCGACAAGATGGAAGCCTTGTCGCTGCCGCTGGAAACCAAGCCGCCGGTGTTGCTGCGCTTCAATCCATCGACCGAGCCGATCATGCGGCTGGCGTTGTCGCCGAAGCAGGCACCGTCCTCCGACAGTGATGCGATCCGCCAGCTCACCGGCTTGCGTCGCTATGCCGACGAGGATCTGAGAAAGAAGCTCGAACCGGTGGCCGGTGTGGCCGCGGTCAAGGTCGGCGGCGGGCTGGAGGACGAGATCCAGGTCGATATCGATCAGCAGAAGCTGGCCCAGCTCAACCTGCCGATCGACAACGTGATCACCCGGCTCAAGGAGGAGAACGTCAACATCTCCGGCGGCCGGCTGGAAGAAGGCTCGCAGCGGTACCTGGTGCGCACGGTCAACCAGTTCGTGGATCTGGACGAGATCCGCAACATGCTGGTGACCACGCAGAGCAGCAGCGGCAGCGCCGCGGAAGCGGCGATGCAGCAGATGTATGCGATCGCCGCGTCCACCGGCTCGCAGGCGGCGCTGGCGGCGGCGGCCGAGGTGCAGAGCACGTCCTCGTCGTCGACCAGCAGCATTGCCGGCGGCATGCCGGTGCGATTGAAGGATGTGGCCGAGGTGCGCCAGGGCTACAAGGAGCGCGAGGCGATCATCCGCCTGGGCGGCAAGGAAGCGGTGGAGCTGGCGATCTACAAGGAAGGCGACGCCAACACCGTGTCCACCGCCGCAGCGCTGCGCAAGCGGCTGGAGCAGTTGAAGGCGACCGTGCCCGGCGATGTCGAAATCACCACCATCGAGGACCAGTCGCACTTCATCGAGCACGCGATCAGCGACGTCAAGAAGGATGCGGTGATCGGCGGGGTGCTGGCGATCCTGATCATCTTCCTGTTCCTGCGCGATGGCTGGAGCACCTTCGTGATCAGCCTGTCGCTGCCGGTGTCGATCATCACCACGTTCTTCTTCATGGGCCAGCTGGGCCTGAGCCTCAACGTGATGTCGCTGGGCGGTCTGGCGCTGGCCACCGGCCTGGTGGTGGACGATTCGATCGTGGTGCTGGAAAGCATCGCCAAGGCGCGCGAGCGCGGCCTGAGCGTGCTGGATGCCGCAATCGCCGGCACCCGTGAAGTGAGCATGGCGGTGATGGCGTCCACGCTGACCACGATCGCGGTGTTCCTGCCGCTGGTGTTCGTCGAAGGCATCGCCGGGCAGCTGTTCCGCGACCAGGCGATGACCGTGGCGATCGCGATCGCGATCTCGCTGGTGGTGTCGATGACGCTGATCCCGATGCTGAGTTCGCTCAAGGGCGCGCCACCGATGGCGTTCCCGGACGAGCCGAGCCACCCGCAGTGGCAGCCGCAGCAGCGCTGGCTCAAGCCGGTGGCCGCCGGCCGGCGCGGAGCCGGGGCGAGCGTGCGCTACGCGTTCTTCGCTGTGGCGTGGGCGGTGGTCCGGCTGTGGCGCGGCATCGCGCGGGTGGTGTCGCCGGTGATGCGCAAGGCCAGCGATCTGGCGATGGCGCCGTATGGCCGCGCCGAGCGTGGCTATCTGGCGATGCTGCCGGCGGCGTTACGGCGGCCCGGGTTGGTGCTGGGACTGGCGGCGGCCGCGTTTGTCGGCACCGTGTTGCTGGTGCCGATGCTGGGGGCGGACCTGATTCCGCAGCTGGCGCAGGACCGCTTCGAAATGACCGTGAAGCTGCCTTCCGGTACGCCGTTGGCGCAGACCGACGCGCTGGTGCGCGAGTTGCAGCTGGCGCACGACAAGGACCCGGGCATCGCCTCGTTGTATGGCGTCAGCGGCAGCGGCACGCGGCTGGACGCCAATCCCACCGAAAGCGGCGAGAACATCGGCAAGCTCACCGTGGTGATGGCCGGTGGCGGCAGCCCGGCAGTGGAAGCGGCTGCCACCACGCGGCTGCGCAACAGCATGGCCGGGCACCCGGGGGCGCAGGTGGATTTTGCACGGCCGGCGTTGTTCAGTTTTTCCACGCCGCTGGAAGTGGAGCTGCGTGGGCAGGACCTGGGCGAGCTGGAACGTGCCGGGCAGAAGCTGGCGGCGATGCTGCGGGCCAATGGCCACTATGCCGACGTCAAGTCGACGGTGGAGGAGGGCTTCCCGGAAATCCAGATCCGTTTCGACCAGGAGCGCGCGGGTGCGTTGGGCTTGACCACGCGCCAGATCGCCGATGTCATCGTCAAGAAGGTGCGCGGGGACGTGGCCACGCGTTACAGCTTTCGCGATCGCAAGATCGACGTGCTGGTGCGCGCGCAGCACAGCGACCGCGCCAGCGTGGACGCGATCCGGCAGCTGATCGTCAACCCCGGCAGTAGTCGGCCGGTGCGTCTGGCGGCGGTGGCCGAGGTGGTGGCGACGACCGGGCCGAGCGAGATCCATCGCGCCGACCAGACCCGCGTGGCGATCGTGTCGGCCAGCCTGCATGACATGGACCTGGGCGGTGCGGTGCGCGAGGTCGAGTCGATGGTGCGCAACGATCCGCTGGCCGCCGGCGTGGGCATGCATATCGGCGGGCAGGGCGAGGAGCTGGCGCAATCGGTGAAGTCGCTGCTGTTCGCGTTCGGCCTGGCGATCTTCCTGGTCTACCTGGTGATGGCCTCGCAGTTCGAATCGCTGCTGCATCCGTTCGTCATCCTGTTCACCATCCCGCTGGCGATGGTCGGCGCGGTGCTGGCCTTGCTGATGACCGGCAAGCCGGTGTCGGTGGTGGTGTTCATCGGCTTGATCCTGCTGGTGGGGCTGGTGACCAAGAACGCGATCATCCTGATCGACAAGGTCAACCAGTTGCGCGAGGACGGCGTGCCCAAGCGCGAGGCCTTGATCGAAGGCGCGCGTTCGCGCTTGCGGCCGATCGTGATGACCACGCTGTGCACCTTGTTCGGTTTCCTGCCGCTGGCGGTGGCAATGGGTGAGGGTGCCGAGGTGCGCGCGCCGATGGCGATCACCGTGATCGGCGGGTTGCTGGTGTCCACGCTGCTGACCCTGCTGGTGATCCCGGTGGTGTACGACCTGCTGGATCGACGCGCCGATGCGTACTACCTGGAGCGTGGCCGACGCATGGCCGGGCAGCGTGCGCAGGCACCCGGGAACTCCGACGGGCTGGAGGCGCTATGAGCGTTGCCGCCTTCAGCATCCGTCGCCCGGTCACCACCATCATGTGCTTCGTCTCGCTGGTGGTGGTGGGGCTGATTGCCGCATTCCGGCTGCCACTGGAGGCGCTGCCGGACATTTCCGCACCGTTCCTGTTCGTGCAACTGCCGTACACCGGCTCCACCCCGGACGAGGTGGAACGCAACCTGGTGCGGCCGGCCGAAGAGGCGCTGGCGACGATGACCGGTATCAAGCGCATGCGCTCGACTGCCACCGCCGATGGCGCCAACATCTTCATCGAGTTCTCCGACTGGGATCGCGACATCGCCATCGCCGCATCGGATGCGCGCGAGCGGCTGGATGCCATCCGTGACGATTTTCCGGAAGATCTGCAGCGCTTCCACATCTACAAATGGTCCAGCAGCGACGAACCGGTGCTCAAGGTGCGCCTGGCCAGCCAGACCGACCTGACCGGCGCGTACGACATGCTCGACCGCGAATTCAAGCGGCGCATCGAACGGATTCCCGGCGTGGCCAAGGTGGAGATCTCCGGCGCCCCGCCGAACGAGGTGGAGATCGCGATCGCGCCAGACCGGCTCACTGCGCACGACCTGAGCCTCAATGAGTTGAGCGAGCGCCTGGGCAAGCTCAACTTCTCGGTGTCCGCCGGCCAGATCGATGACAACGGCCAGCGCATTCGGGTCCAGCCGATCGGCGAATTGCGCGACCTGCAGGAGTTGCGCGAGCTGGTGCTCAACGCAAAAGGGCTGCGTCTTGGCGATATTGCGCAGGTGCGGCTGAAGCCGACGCGGATGAATTACGGACGCCGCCTGGATGGACGGCCGGCGATCGGGCTGGATATCTACAAGGAGCGCAGCGCCAACCTGGTGGATGTGTCCAGGGCGGCGTTGAAGGAGGTCGAAGACATTCGCGCCGAACCTGCGATGCGCGATGTGCAGATCAAGGTGATCGACAACCAGGGCAAGGCGGTGACCTCGTCGCTGGCGGAGCTGGCAGAAGCCGGCGCGGTGGGCTTGCTGTTGTCGATCACGGTGCTGTTCTTCTTCCTGCGCCACTGGCCATCGACACTGATGGTGACGCTGGCGATTCCGATCTGCTTTGCGATCACGCTGGGCTTCATGTATTTCGTCGGCGTCACGCTCAACATCCTGACCATGATGGGCCTGTTGCTGGCGGTCGGCATGTTGGTCGACAACGCGGTGGTGGTGGTGGAAAGCATCTACCAGGAGCGCGAGCGCATGCCCGGCCAGCCGCAGCTGGCGGCCTTGCTCGGCACGCGCAGTGTGGCGATCGCGCTCAGCGCCGGCACCTTGTGCCATTGCATCGTGTTCGTGCCGAACCTGTTCGGTGAGACCAACAACATCAGCATCTTCATGGCACAGATCGCGATCACCATTTCGGTGTCGCTGCTGGCTTCTTGGTTGGTGGCCATCAGCCTGATTCCGATGTTGTCGGCGCGCATGAAGACACCGCCGATGGTGAGCTCCGAGCGCGGCGTGATCGCACGGCTGCAGCGCCGTTATGCCAGGGTGCTGGCGTGGACGCTGGCGCATCGTGGCTGGAGCGTGGCCGGCATCGTGCTGGTCAGTGCGATCAGCCTGGTGCCGATGAAGTTGACCAAGGTCGACATGTTCGGCGGCGACGGCGGCAACGAGGCCTTCATCCAGTACCAGTGGAAAGGCTCGTACACGCATGAGCAGATGGGCGAGGAAGTCGGGCGGGTCGAGCACTACCTGCAGACCCATCGCGACAAGTACCACATCACCCAGATCTATTCGTGGTTCAGCGAGGCCGAAGGCAGCAGCACCACCGTGACCTTCGACGCGGGCAAGGTCAAGGACCTGCCACCGCTGCTGGAACAGATCCGCAAGGCATTGCCGCGCTCGGCACGTGCGGACTACAGCATCGGCAACCAGGGCGATGGCGGCAGCGGCAATCAAGGGGTGCAGGTGCAGCTGGTCGGTGACTCGACCCAGGCCCTGCAGGCCTTGGCCGACGAGGTGATCCCATTGCTGGCGCAGCGCAAGGAATTGCGCGATGTGCACGTGGATACCGGCGATCGCACCAGTGAGTTGGCGATCCGGGTGGACCGCGAGCGTGCGGCGGCCTTCGGCTTCAGTGCCGAGCAGGTGGCAAGCTTCGTGGGCCTGGCCTTGCGTGGCACGCCATTGCGCGAGTTCCGCCGCGGCGACAACGAGGTGCCGGTGTGGGTACGCTTTGCCGGCGCCGAACAGAGCAAGCCGGAAGACCTGGCCAGCTTCACGGTGCGCACCAAGGATGGCCGCAGCGTGCCGTTGCTCAGCCTGGTCGATGTGCAGATTCGCCCGGCCGCCACGCAGATCGGCCGTACCAATCGGCAGACCACGCTGACCATCAAGGCCAACCTGGCCAGCAAGGTCACCGTACCGGAAGCACGCGCGGCAATGGAAAAGCCGCTCAAGGCAATGAGCTTCCCGGCCGGTTACAGCTACACCTTCGACGGCGGCGATTACCAGGACGACGGCGAAGCGATGGGCCAGATGGTGTTCAACCTGGTGATCGCGCTGGTGATGATCTATGTGGTGATGGCGGCGGTGTTCGAGTCGCTGCTGTTTCCTGCGGCGATCATGAGCGGCGTGGTGTTTTCGATCTTCGGGGTGTTCTGGCTGTTCTGGATCACCGGCACTTCGTTCGGGATCATGTCCTTCATCGGCATCCTGGTGTTGATGGGCGTTGTGGTGAACAACGGCATCGTGATGATCGAGCACATCAACAACCTGCGTCGCCGCGGCATGGGCCGCACCCAGGCGCTGATCGAAGGCTCACGCGAGCGCCTGCGGCCGATCATGATGACGATGGGCACCGCCATCCTGGCGATGGTGCCGATCTCGCTGACCAGCACCACGATGTTCAGCGACGGCCCGCCGTACTTCCCTATGGCCCGCGCGATTGCCGGCGGGCTGGCATTTTCGACGGTGGTGAGCCTGCTGTTCCTGCCGACGATCTACGCGATTCTCGATGACATGAGCAATGGCGCAGCAGCGCTGGTACGACGTGCGCGCGGTGTGCCGAAGATGCTGCCGGCGAGCGTTGCGCTTGAGTCTTGAACGTTACGCGCTGCCTGAGCCCCTCTCCCGTCGGGAGAGGGGTTGGGGTGAGGTTACGGGTTCTCCGGGCACTGCCAATCAAGCGGCTGTCAGTCGCTGGCTTCGGTAAGGGCGGCAGCGCGTCCGGGGACTGGCTCCTCGGCTCGGTCAGACATCCTGTCTGACTCGCCGCCGCGGCACATCCATGTGCCGCTCTCCGCCAATCCCCGGCCACGCTGTCGCTTCGGCGAGTCGTTTCCGCGACGTTGGGCGACGAAAAACGGCAGCCGGTTCAGTGCTCGATTTTGATGCGTGCCAATCTGCTCTCCGTTCCGCCAACGCAGGAACACTCGAGAGTGGTCCGCGGGCGTCGGGGCAGGACCTTACACGACATGGCGCGTGTAAGAGCCCCATGGATGGGTTCACGGCGTGTCCTGCCCCGGCGCCCGCGGGCCGCTCCCACGCATGGAATCAAGGCGCCAGCCAATCGGGCTCTCCTCGACCAAAACCAAACCGCCAGCAACCCGGGCTTTCCTCAATCAACACCAGGACGCCAGCTGATCAGCGTTCCTCAGCCAACCAGCTTCCACCCGGCTATCCAGCGCGGGATGCGGCCCACAAATCAGCCAGCCCGCACCTGCCGCACGATCGCCGCAGCCTTGGCCGAGCTTTCCTTGACCTTGTCCCACTGGCCCTGGGCCAGCCAGTCCTTGGGCACCATCCAGGAGCCGCCGATGCACAGCACGTTCGGCTGCGACAGGAACTCGGCCGCGTTGGCTTCGCTGATGCCGCCGGTGGGGCAGAGCTTGAGCTCGGACAGCGGACCGGCCAGGCCCTTGAGCATCTGCAATCCCCCCACGGCGGTGGCCGGGAACAGCTTGCAGACGCGGAAGCCCAGGCCCATCAGGGTCAGCAGCTCGGTCGGCGTGGCCGCGCCAGGCACTGCGGGAATCGGCGCATCGGCCAGCAGGCGCGCCAGCGGTGCCGGCGTGCCCGGGGTGACCAGGAAGTCCGCACCGGCATCCACCGACTGACGCAGTTGCAGCTCGCTCAGCACGGTGCCGGCGCCGATCACGATGTCGGGCAGCTCGCGCTTGAGCATGGCCAGTGCGTCGATCGCGACCGGAGTGCGCAGGGTCAGCTCGATCGCGGGCAGGCCGCCTTCGAGCAGCGCATCGGCGACGCGGCGGGCCTGGTCCAGCGTGTCCACGGTGACCACCGGCAGGATGCCGGCGTCGCGCAGCAGCTGTTCGGCGGTGTTCTGGGTCTGGGCAATCGTCATTGCAACTCCGGTAGACGGCGACCGCAGGGCGGTCGCGCAGAGGGAAGGGGAATCAGGCGTCCTTGGACTCGTGCGGTGCGGCGGCGGCCTCGGCATCGGCACCGAGTTCGTACTCGGCGTCGTAGCTCCACAGTGCGCCGTCCGGACGGGTCGGGCCGCAGGAAATCGAGATGGCGCCCTGGTCGGCGGGGCCAACCACCTGGCGGTTGATCGCGAACAGGTTGCGTCCCAGGTCGTTGCCGGCCACCGAGGTGTTCGGCGCGACCTCGCGCGATGCCCATTCTTCGGCCGACACCAGCACTTCCAGCGTGCCGGCTTCGCCGTCCAGGCGCACGATGTCGCCTTCGCGCACACGCCCGATCGGACCGCCGCGTGCGGCTTCCGGGGTCATGTGGATCGCCGCCGGGAACTTGCCCGAGGCACCGGACAGACGGCCGTCGGTGACCAGCGCCACGCGCCGTCCCTGGTTCTGCAACAGGCCCAGCAGCGGTGCCATCGAGTGCAGTTCCGGCATGCCATTGGCACGCGGACCCTGGTAGCGCAGCACCACCACGAAATCGTGCGGCAGCACGCCGGCGGCATGCAGCTTGTTGAGCACCTGCGGCGTATCGATCACCACCGCCGGCGCCTCGATCGTGCGGTGCTGCGGCTTGACCGCCGACAGCTTGATCAGCGAACGGCCCAGGTTGCCGCGCAACAGGCGCAGGCCGCCCTGCGACTCGAATGCGGCGCTGACTGGGCGCGCCACGCTGTCGTCGGCGGTGGTCGCGGTGCCGGGCACGTACACGATCTTGCCGTCCTGCAGGCGTGGCTCGTTGGCATAGGCGCGCATGCCGCCCTCGACCACGGTGGGCAGGTCGTCGTGCATCATCCCGGCGTCCATCAGCTCGCGGAACACGAACGCGGTGCCGCCCGCAGCCTGGAAGCGGTTCACGTCGGCTTCGCCGTTGGGATAGATGCGGGTCAGCAACGGCACGGTCTGCGAGATCAGGTCCATGTCGTCCCAGGTCAGCACGATGCCGGCCGCGCGCGCCACCGCAATCCAGTGGATGGTGTGATTGGTCGAACCGCCGGTGGCCATCAGCGCGACCACGGCGTTGACGATGGCGCGCTCGTCGATCAGGCGACCGAACGGACGGAAGTCCTGGCCCAGCGCGGAGATTGCCAGCGCACGCGCGGTGCCCTCGCGGGTCAGCGCATCGCGCAACTGCAGTTCCGGGTTGACGAACGAGGCGCCGGGCAACTGCACGCCCATCGCTTCGAGCAACACCTGGTTGGAGTTGGCGGTGCCGTAGAAGGTGCAGGTGCCGGGCGAGTGATACGAGGACGATTCGGCTTCCAGCAATTCGGCGCGGGTGGCTTCGCCAGCGGCGTAGCGCTCGCGCACTTCGGCCTTCTGCTTGTTCGGAATGCCCGGCGTCATCGGGCCGGCCGGCATGAACAGCGCCGGCAGGTGCCCGAACGCCAGCGCGCCGATCAAAAGGCCCGGCACGATCTTGTCGCACACGCCCAGGTACACCACGCTGTCGAACATGTCGTGGCTCAGGCCGATCGCCGTGGCCTGGGCAATGTTGTCGCGCGAGAACAGCGACAGCTCCATGCCCGCGCGGCCCTGGGTCACCCCGTCGCACATCGCCGGCACGCCGCCGGCAACCTGCGCGGTGGCGCCGAGCGTACGCGCGGTCTCACGGATCAGCTGCGGGTAATGCTCGAACGGCTGATGTGCCGACAGCATGTCGTTGTAGGCGGTGATGATGCCCAGGTTGGGCGTGGCCGCACCGCGCAGGCGCGACTTGTCGGTCGGCTCGGACGCAGCGAAACCATGCGCAAGATTGCCGCAGCTCAGACGGCTACGGAACGGACCCTCGCGCAGGGCGGCATCGAGACCGGCCAGATACGCCGCGCGCGACGGCGCGCTGCGCTTGCGGATACGGTCGGTGACAGCTTGGATGTTCGGATGCAGGCTCATTGGCTACCGGCTATGAGAAACGGGGAAAGAAAGTAATCACGCTTGTTAGATACCCGCACATGGATGTGCGGGCTGTTGCGAGGGATTCGCACATTTGAATCCCCGCACATGGATGTGCGGGCTGTTGCGAGGGACTCGCACGTTTGAATCCCCGCACAAGGATGTGCGGGCTGTTGCGAAGGAGTCGCACAAAATCGGCTGTTGCGAAGGACTCGCACCAAATCGGCTGTTGCGAGGGACTCGCACTCAAGCACACCAGTGAACCCGCAACTTCGGGCCCGGCTGCTGCAGCGCCACCCGGATCGGATACTCGCTGACATCATCGCCCGCCAGCGCAGCCTGCAACACGTCAAGCTTCTGCTTGCCGCGCAGCAGCAGCAGGCGGGTCGGGATGGTGGCCAGCCCGGCCGGTGTCAGCGTGATCCGCAGCGGCCACTGATTCGAACCGGGGCAGCCGGTGGCATCCAGCGACGCATAGGGCTGCGGGCTGGACAGCGCCTTGCTCAGGTCGGTCGAGCCCGGAAACAACGAGGCGGTGTGGCCGTCGCCGCCCATGCCCAGCACTGCCAGGCATGCGGGTTCGGCATGCCTGGCCTGCAGGTTCGCGGTGTGCACGCACTCGGGCAATTGCTTGCCCGGACGTACCAGCGGAATGAAGGTCGCCGCCGGCGCGTGGGTCAAGAAGCTGTGATTGACCAGCCAGGCGTTGCTGTCCTGATCCTGCGGCGAGAGCCAGCGCTCGTCGACCAGGCCCACTTCCACCCGCGACCAGTCCAGCGGACGGTGGGCGAGGGATTCGTACACCGGCGCCGGTGTGGTGCCGCCGGACAGCAGCATGCGCGCCTGGCCGCGGCGCGAAATCTCCTGTTCCAGCAGGTCGGCCATCTCGCTGGCGACCGCCTCGGTCCATTCGGCCGGGTCTTCGTAGCGCACCAGTGTGATGCGCGGATTGTCCTGCAGGTTCATCGCTGCTCCCCTGGATGCTGACGTTGTGCATCCACCGCATAGGCGGCGGCGCCGAGCAGGCCGGCATGCGGATGCATGACTGCCAGCGACGGCACCCGCGACATGATCGCGGAGAAGCGTCCCTTGTGTTCGAAGCGCTGGCGGAAGCCGGAATGCTGCAGCGAATCCAGCACCTTGGGCACCAGCCCGCCAGTGAGGAACACGCCGTCCCAGGCGCCCTGCATCAGCACCATGTCGCCGGCGATCGCGCCGAAGATGGCGCAGAACAGATCGATGGTGCGCGACGAGCGCGGGTCGCCCGCCGCCGCCCGTGCGGTGATGTCCTTGGGCTGCAACGGACCCGGGTCGACCCCGGCGATCTCGCTGAGCGCGCGGTGGATGTTGACCAGGCCGGGGCCGCAGATCAGCCGCTCGTTGGAGACCCGGCCGAACTGCTCGGACAGGATCTCCAGGATGCGGATCTCCTCCGGCGTGCCGGGCGGGAAGCTGACGTGGCCGCCTTCGGTTTCCAGCGGGAAACAGCGTCCGTTGCGGATGATCAGCCCGCCCACGCCCAGCCCGGTGCCCGGGCCGATCACGCCGTAGTTGCGCGCCTGATCGATCGGCGCCGGCCGCCAGCTGGCGCCGCCGACCTGGACCACGTCCTGCGGGCGCAGCAGGCTGATCGCCATGGCCTGCGCGGCGAAGTCGTTGATCAGGTGCAGGGTGCTGAAGCCCAGCATCGCCGCGGTGCGCGAGCGCGAGATCACCCACGGATGGTTGGTAATGCGTGCCTCGTCGCCATCCACGCGGCCGGCCACGGCGAACACGCCCTGGGTGGCCTGCACGCCGATCTGGTCGAGGTAGTAACGCGCGGCTTCGCCGAGCGAGCCGAAGTCGACCACCGCAAATTCGCGCGAGGTGTCATCCAGCAGCGGTACCGAGGCGTCGACGTCGGCCAGCGCGAAGCGCGCGTTGGTTCCGCCGATATCGGCAACCAGCACCGGCTTGGAAGGAGCGGTCATGCGGTGTGTCCCTGTGCGTCGGTGGCGGGGGGCAGGAAGGGGGCCGCGGCATCGGGGCCCCAACTGCCGGCCGGGTAGGGCTGCAGTGGCAACTGCGCGTCTTTCCAGGCATCGCTGACGCTGTCTATCCACGACCAGGCGGCCTTGACCTCGTCGTCGCGCACGAACAGCGCCGGGTTGCCGTTGAAGGCATCCACGAACAGGCGCTCGTAGGCGATGCGCCGGTGCAGGCCGGTTGGCACCGACAGTTCCAGTTCCAGCGGCTGCAGCTCGATCGCCCCCCATTCCGGGCCGGCCAGGCTGCTCATCAGGCCGAGCTCGATGTTTTCCTGCGGCTGCAACTGGAAGGTCAGCCGGTTGGGCACGGCGTTCTGCCGGTCCGGGCGCTCGAACAGCCAATGCGTCACCGGCTTGAGCGTGACCACGATGCGGGTGGAGCGCTCGGCCAGACGCTTGCCGGTGCACAGATGGAACGGCACCCCGGCCCAGCGCCAGTTGTCGATATGCGCGGTCACCGCGACGAAGGTTTCCACATCGCTGCCTTCCGGCGGGTGATAGGCCTGCGCCGGCTGGCCATTGATGCTGCCGGCGGTGTAGCGACCGCGCACGCTGTCATGGGCGGCATGCTCGGCGGTCATCGGGCGCAGGGCGCGCAGCACCTTGACCTTCTCGTCGCGGATGCGGTCGGCTTCCAGCGAGGCCGGCGGCTCCATTGCCACCAGGCACAACAGCTGCAGGATGTGACTCTGCACCATGTCGCGCAGCGCGCCGGAGCGGGCGTAATAGGCATCGCGCCCGTCCACGCCTTCGCTTTCGGCCACCAGGATCTGTACCGACTCGATGTAGGTGCGGTTCCACACCGCTTCCAGCAGCGTATTGCCGAAGCGCAGCGCGATCAGGTTCTGCACCGCCGCCTTGCCCAGGTAATGGTCCAGGCGGAACACGCGGTCTTCGTCGATCAGCGCGCCGATCGACTGCAGGATCTCGCGGGCGCTGTCCGAATCGTGGCCGATCGGCTTTTCCAGCATCAGCCGGTGCGGCGCGGCCAGTGCGCCGCCCAGCGCCAGGCCCTGGCAGGTGCTGATGTACAGGCCCGGCGGAATCGCCAGATAGCTCACGCACTGGCGGCTGGCCAGCTCGCGCACGGCGTTGGCCACCGACTCGGCATCGCGCAGATCCACCGAGCGGTAGTCGACCCGCTGCAGCAGCGTCTGGATCTGCTCGGGCGTGGCGATCGGCAGCGCGGCGGCCAGGCGCGGGCGCAGGACCTCGCGGAAGGCCTCGGTGTCGTGCGGCGACAACGCCAGCGCACGGATACGGAAATCCTCCGGCAGCAGGCCGTCGACGAACAGTCGCAGCAGGGACGGGAAGAGATAGCGCTGGGCGAGATCGCCGGTGGCGCCGAACAGGATCAGGGTGTTATGCATGGACCGAATTTCAGATTCTGGAGACATCGTGATCAGCAGCTGGTCGGAAAGGCGCCGGACAGCCGGCGGTCGGTATGTCTGTTCCTGAGCGTCACTGGCGTGCGCGCAGCGGGGGATGGACGCGCGCGCCCAGTCCCCGATTGTTGCAGCAAGTGGCCGTCAGCGGTTAGCGCCGCGGCGGTAGATCTGCCCATGCGTGGCCGGATGCCGGCCCTTGCACGGTAGGCTGCACCGCTTGAAACAGCGGCTTGGGTTGGTGGCGGCATGGTCCCTCCCGAGATCGATGTTGCCATGTGAAAACGATTACATGTCAGAATAAACCAATGCATTCGTTTGCAGGAGATTTCCTTGCAGGCGCATGTGGCGTCACCGCCGTCGGGAGGGCCGAGGGCAGGGCGCACAACTTACGTTGAGGCCGAAGATGGCGAAAGTGCAGTTGGAAGGTGTCCGCAAGGTCTACGAGAACGGCCAGGTCGCGGTGCAGGGTGCGAGTTTCGAGGTCGCCGATGGCGAGTTGATGGTGCTGGTCGGGCCGTCCGGCTGCGGCAAGTCGACCCTGTTGCGCATGATCGCCGGGCTCGAGGACATCAGTGCCGGCACGTTGAAGATCGGCGAGCGTGTGGTCAACGACGTGGCTCCGAAGGACCGCGACATCGCCATGGTGTTCCAGAGCTATGCGCTCTACCCGCACATGACCGTGGCCGAGAACCTGGCCTTCGGGCTCAAGTTGCGCGGCCACCCCAAGCAGGTCATCGCCGAACGGGTCAACAACGCCGCCGAGTTGCTGGGGCTGACCCCGATGCTCGACAAGCTGCCCAAGGCGATGTCCGGCGGCCAGCGTCAGCGCGTGGCGCTGGGACGGGCGATGGTGCGCGAGTCGTCGGTGTTCCTGCTCGACGAGCCGCTGTCCAATCTGGATGCCAAGCTGCGCCACAGCGTGCGCACCGAGATCGCGCAGCTGCATCGCAAGCTGGGTACCACGATGATCTACGTCACCCACGATCAGGTCGAGGCGATGACGCTGGGTCAGCGCATCGTGGTGCTCAAGGACGGGGTGATCCAGCAGATCGACAGCCCGATGGCGCTGTACGACCGCCCGGCCAATCTGTTCGTGGCCGGATTCCTGGGCAGCCCGGCGATGAACGTGCTGCAGGGGCGCCTGGATGAGCAGGACGGCCTGCATCTGGTCATGGCCGATGGCTGGCGCGTGCCACTGGGTGCGGCCCGCATCGATCGGAGCTGGTTCGGTCGCGACGTGATCGTCGGCGTACGCCCGGAGCACCTGCAACCGTCAAGCGATGCCGCACTGGGCTTCGATGCGCGTATCGATGTGATCGAGCCGGTCGGCAACGAGATCTTCCTCAACCTCGACCGTGGCGGCCAGCCGCTGGTGATCCGTGTCGCACCGCAGGCCTTGCCGGCGGTAGGCGAGCCGCTGCGCCTGGCGTTGCGCAGCGAGGCGTTGCACTTCTTCGACCCGGCCAGCGGCGAACGGCTGGCGCCGGCCTAACGCGCCAGACCCTGCACGAACGCAAGCGGGCGGGCGGTACGCGCGCCCGCCTGCAGCACGGCGTCGGCCTCCAAGGTCAGCTCCAGCGGCAACACCGCCAGTGCGAGATCGCCCGCCACGCTGACCAGCGTGCCGACGGTGGTCTCGCCCAGCAGCACGGCCTGGCCCGGTTCTGCCGCGGCATCACCGACGGCCGCCTCGACCTGCAGCAGCTGCAGCGCACGCTTGGCCTTGCCCAGGAAATGCGTCCGCGCAACGATTTCCTGGCCCGGATAGCAACCCTTCTTGACGCTGAAGGCGTGCAGGCGATCCAGCGCCAGCTGTTGCGGCGTCCATTGCTCGCGCTGCGCGTCGGGCAGGCGCGCCAGCCCCAGTTGCAGGTCTGCACGGCGCCAATCGGCGTCCATGCGGGCAGATTCGATAGGCGCGGCCAATGCCTGCTGGTCTGACAGCAGCACCAGCGTGCGCGGCAGGGCCGGGCTGCCCATGTCCAATTCGATACGCTGCGTTCCGATATCGGCCTGCGCGCCTTCCGCGCGCGCAGGTGTGGCGAAGCCGCCATAGGCCGAAAGCGCCGCCACGCCGATCTTGAGCTTGCGTCGGAACACAAAACGGCCGAGTTGCGCCGCAATCCCGGCCGCATTGCCGTCGGGCAGCAGCAGCAACAGGTGCGTGTCGTCCTCACGCAGGAGTGCGAAGATGGCGATCACGCGCCCCTTCGCCGTCAACCACGCATTCCATTGCCACTGCCCGATCGCCAGCGCCTGTACGTCGTTGGCAAATTGCGCATGCGCGAACGCCACTGCATCCGTCCCGGTCAAGCGGACGTATCGCATGTCGTGCAGGGAGCCAAAACCCTGCGGAATAAGATTCAGGTTGTCAGCCACGGAAGGGGAGGACTAAAATCGCAATGTTGTGAGACCACTATGATAGGCCATCCAACCCCCACCCCAGCGCAGGATTCCGAGACGCAGCCTTCTCCTCAGGAGCATATTCCCGAGAAGCAGCCACTGCCCAAGGAAATTGGTGGACGCGACGGCCCTGAGCCAACGCGCTACGGCGACTGGGAAAAAAATGGACGCTGCATCGATTTTTGAGCAGCTTTTAGCCACAGCGGCCTAGTGCCGCCCAGCCGAGATACGAGCCCAGCGAATGGCGATACGCGAACGTCCTCTTTCCCCGCATCTCCAGGTGTACCGCTGGCAGATACAGATGGTGACCTCGATTCTCAATCGAGCCACCGGCATCGTACTGTCCATCGGCGCTCTGGCGATTGCCGCCGCCCTGCTGACGTTGATGCTCGGCCCCGACCACTGGAATTGTTTCCGCGCGCATGCCGGCGCCTGGTACGGGCAAGTGTTCCTGTTCGGCTGGACCTGGTGCTTTGCGTTCCATCTGTTTGGCGGCCTGCGCCACATCCTGCAGGACTTCGGGCAGGGCTATGCAGTGCGCTCGTTCGTCAGCCTCGGCTGGCTGTCGCTGATCCTGAGCTTCGTGCTCACCGCTGCCATCTGGGCATATGTGCTGCTGGCCGGAGGTGCCGTATGAACCGCTACCGTACCCCGTTGAAGAACGTGCGTGGCCTGGGTGCCGCCAAGACCGGTACCGAACACTTCGTGGTGCAGCGCCTGACCGCCACTGCCCTAGTGCCGCTGTCGATCTGGTTCCTGATCTTCGTGCTGAGCCTGATCGGTGCCGATCACGCCGCAGCCAGTGCCGCCGTGGCCAAGCCGTGGAACGCGATTCTGTTGGTCGGCTTCCTGATCGCCTCGTTCTGGCATGCGCAGCTGGGCATGCAGGTGGTGCTGGAAGATTACGTGCACAACTCGCTGCTGGCGCTTGCGGCGCAGACGATCGTGCGCTTCGTCGCCGTGCTGGGCGCCATTGTCAGCGTGTTTGCCGTGGCGCGTATTGCGCTTGGCATCAGCTGAGTCGTCCGCGACCAAACAGGAATCCATAATTCGATGTCCGCTTACAAGATCACAGAACACAAGTACGACATGGTCGTGGTGGGCGCCGGCGGTGCCGGCCTGCGCGCCACGTTCGGCCTGGCCCAGAAGGGCTTGCAGACCGTCTGCCTGACCAAGGTCTTCCCGACCCGTTCGCACACCGTGGCGGCACAGGGTGGTATTTCGGCCGCGCTCGGCAACATGGGCGAAGACGACTGGCGCTATCACTTCTACGACACCATCAAAGGCTCCGATTGGCTGGGTGACCAGGACGCAATCGAGTACATGTGCCGCGAGGCGATCCCGGCCATCATCGAGCTCGAGCACTACGGCGTGCCGTTCTCGCGTACCGAAGATGGCAAGATCTACCAGCGCCCGTTCGGTGGCATGACCACCAAGTACGGCGAGGGCCCGTCCGCGCAGCGCACCTGCGCGGCGGCCGACCGGACCGGTCACGCGATGCTGCATACGCTGTATCAGCAGTCCTTGGCGCACAACGCGCGCTTCATGATCGAGTACTTCGCACTCGACCTGATCTTCGACGAAGAGGGCGTCTGCCGCGGCGTACTGGCGCTGGACATGGCCGATGGCAGCCTGCATCTGTTCCGCGCCCATGGCGTGGTGCTGGCCACCGGCGGCTATGGCCGCGCCTACTTCAGCGCCACCTCCGCGCACACCTGTACTGGTGACGGCGGCGGTCTGGTGATGCGTGCCGGCCTGCCGGTGCAGGACATGGAGTTCGTGCAGTTCCATCCCACCGGCATCTACGGCGCGGGCTGCCTGATCACCGAGGGCGTGCGTGGCGAAGGCGGCATCCTGCGCAACAGCAACGGCGAGCGCTTCATGGAGCGCTATGCACCGCATTACAAGGACCTGGCATCGCGCGACGTTGTCTCGCGCTCGATGACCGTGGAGATCCGCGAAGGCCGCGGCGTGGGCGAGCACAAGGACCACATCCTGCTCGACCTGACCCACCTCGGCCCGGAAGTCATCAACGAAAAGCTGCCCGGCATCGCCGAGAGCGCGCACATCTTTGCCGGTGTGGACGTGACCAAGCAGCCGATTCCGGTGTTGCCGACCGTGCACTACAACATGGGCGGCATTCCGACCAACTTCTACGGCGAAGTCGTGCGCAAGCAGGGCGACAACCCGGATGCGGTCGTGCCGGGCCTGTATGCGATCGGCGAAGCCGCCTGCGTGTCGGTGCACGGCGCCAACCGCCTGGGTTCTAACTCGCTGCTGGATCTGGTGGTGTTCGGCCGTGCGGTGGCCAACCGTTGCGCCGAGACGGTCAAGCCCAACCAGCCGCACAAGACGCTGCCGTCCGATGTCTGTGACAAGGCGCTGGGCCTGCTGGACAAGTTGCGCTACGCCAACGGCTCCACGCCGACCTCGGTGATCCGCGACAACATGCAGCGCACCATGCAGTCGGACGCGGCCGTGTTCCGTACCAGCAAGACGCTGAAGGAAGGCGTCGATAAGATGGCCGAGATCTTTGCCAGCTTCGAGGACGTCAAGGTCTCGGACCGCTCGCTGGTGTGGAACTCGGACCTGATCGAGACCTACGAGTTGAACAACCTGCTGCTCAACGCGGTGGCCACGATCAACTCGGCCGAGCAGCGCCACGAAAGCCGCGGCGCGCACTCGCACGAAGACTTCCCGGACCGCGACGACGTCAACTGGCAGAAGCACACGCTGGTCACCGTCGACGACAAGGGCAAGTGCGAGTTCGAATATCGTCCGGTGCACATGTACACGCTGAGCAAGGACGTGGACGTGGTCCCGCCGAAGCCACGCGTTTACTGATCGATGCGCATGGACCGATCCGCTTGTGCGTTGCCTCTGCCGGCCGGTCTGTCCGGGCATGGCAGCGGCGCACCGTTGCAGGCGGATCGTGTCCTGACGCAGCGGCAACGCCGGCACGCCGCCGGCCGTTGCGCCACCGCTTCGGCAGTGGCGTCCGTCATCTTTACCTTCATGCGCACGGTGCGGTCGTCGTCCGCACCGCGCATCGCCTGAGCCAACGAGAGCAGCTATGGCAGAGTTCACCCTCCCCAAGAATTCAAAGATCGGCAAGGGCAAGCATTACCCTGCGCAGGGCGCCAAGAACACGCGCACCTTCAAGGTCTACCGCTGGGATCCGGATGGCGAGGCCAACCCGCGTACCGACAGCTACGAGATCGATCTCGACAAGTGCGGCCCGATGGTGTTGGACGCGCTGATCAAGATCAAGAACGAGATCGACCCGACGCTGGCGTTCCGTCGCTCCTGCCGCGAAGGCATCTGCGGCTCGTGCGCGATGAATATCGACGGCACCAACACGCTGGCCTGCACCAAGGCGATTGCCGCCTGCGGCAAGGCCGAGGTGCCGATCTATCCGCTGCCGCACATGAGCGTGATCAAGGACCTGGTGCCGGATTTGACGCATTTCTACGCGCAGTACGCATCGATTAAGCCGTGGATCCGCACCCAGACCCCGCCGCCGCCGGACCGCGAGCGCCTGCAGTCGCCGGAAGACCGCCGCAAGCTCGATGGTCTGTACGAGTGCATCCTGTGCGCCTGCTGCTCGACCAGCTGCCCGAGCTACTGGTGGAATGGCGAGCGCTATCTGGGCCCGGCGATCCTGCTGCAGGCGTATCGCTGGATCATCGACTCGCGCGACGAAGACACCGGTGCGCGCCTGGACGACCTGGAAGATCCGTTCAAGCTGTATCGCTGCCACACCATCATGAACTGCGCGCGGACCTGCCCGAAGGGCCTGAATCCGGCGCTGGCCATTGCCGAGATCAAGAAGCTGATGATGGCGCGTCGCGCCTGATCGCAGGTATGAAGTCCCGCCTTGGCGGGGAGAGGGTTCACAGCGGCACCGGCCCTTGGTCTGGTGCCGCTGTCGTTTTCGGCGCCGCGTCAGGCGAGGAGAGTGAGATGGATGAACAAGTCCTGCTGAAGAAACTGCGCTGGCGTTGCCGGCGCGGCATGCGCGAGCTCGATCAATTGTTCGGGCGCTATCTGGATCAACGCTGGGCGCAGGCTTCCGAGTCCGAGCGCGCGGTTTTCCTACAGCTGCTGGATTGCGAAGACGATAAGTTGTGGCGCTGGTTCATGGGATACGAGACCTGCCCCGATGCCGCCAACGCCGCGCTCATCGCCGATATTCGCGCCATGCCGGCTTGAATGGCGCCCCTCGCGCGGGCTGGTCTGCGCACTGGGCGTGCTGAGTGCACTCGCGTTGTGGGCGCTCTGGCGTAGCGGGGTGCCGCCGTGGTTGGCAGTGTTGTTGGCGGTCCATGCAGTGGTGGCGGGCGGCCGATCGTTATGCGTGCTGTTGCGTTCGCCAACACGCGAGGTGATCGTGCCGTGGGGCCAAACGCCCGCCAGCGTTGACGGCAAGCAGGTGCAAGGCCTGCAGGTGGCATGGCGCGGCCCGATCGCGGTGGTGTCGTGGACTGGCCCGGATGCACGTCGCCGGCGCCTGCATTTCTGGCCGGATACCTTGCCGGTGGCGCAGCGACGTGAACTGCGTCTGGCCGCTCAGGCACACGCCATTTCGTCCGGGCGGCCGCAAGTGGCACCATAGCGTCCCTTTCCTGGTTGAACCGCATGTTCAAACCTATCCCGGTTGCCATCGGCTTGCGCTACCTGCGTGCCAAGCGGCGCAATGGCTTCATCTCGTTTATCTCGATGGCATCGATCCTGGGCATCGCCCTGGGCGTGACCGTGCTGATCACCACGCTGGCGGTGATGAGCGGTTTCCAGAAGGAGATCCGCGACCGTCTGCTGCAGATGGCCGCGCATGCCACCGTCAGTGCGGACGGCGCGCCGATGCACGACTGGCAGCATGCGGTCGAGGTCGCCATGGCCGATCCGCGCATCGCCGGTGCCGCGCCGTATATCGAAACCGAATCGCTGTTGCAGGGCCCGCGCAAGCAGCCGGCAATCGTGCGCGGCATCGTTCCTGCCGAAGAAGGCAAGGTGTCGGTGCTGGCCAAGAAGATGCAGCAGGGGTCGGTCGACAGCCTGACCCCGGGCTCCTACAACATCGTCATCGGCAAGGAGCTGGCGCTGTGGCTGGGCGTGGACGTGGGCGACAGCATCGTCGTGCTGCTCAGCGATACCCAGGCCACGCCGCTGGGTGCGATGCCGCGGCTCAAACGCTTCACCGTCAGCGGAATCTTCGAGGCGGGCTACAACGAGATCGACCGCGGCCTGGCGGTGGTCAACATGCAGGACCTGGCGCGCGTGCTGCGCATGGATGGCGTCACCGGCGTGCGGCTGCGCCTGCACGACATGGACCAGGCCTGGCCGGTTGCGCGCGATCTGGCGGTGAAGTTGCATGGTCCGTACCGGGTCAGCGACTGGACCCAGGAGAATGCCAACCTCTACCACTCGCTGAAGATGGAAAAGACCGTGATGGGCATCCTGCTGTCGCTGATCGTGGCGATGGGTGCGTTCAACCTGGTGTCCTCGCAGGTGATGCTGGTCACCGACAAGCAGGCCGATATCGCCATCCTGCGCACACTGGGCCTGTCGCCTGCGGGCGTGATGCAGGTGTTCATGGTGCAGGGTTCGTTGATCGGCTTCATGGGAACGATCATGGGCGTGATCGGCGGCATCGTGCTGACGCTCAACCTGGAACGCATCCTGGGCGTGATCGAGACGATCTTCAGCGTCAAGCTGCTGCCCGAGGACGTGTATTACATCACCGGGTTGCCGACCGACATGCAGACCCAGGACGTGGTGGTGATCACCGTCGTCGCGCTGGTGATGAGCTTCCTGGCGACCTTGTATCCGGCATGGCGCGCGTCGCGGACCCAACCGGCGGAGGCGCTGCGTTATGAATGAGATCAGGGAATCGGGATTCGGGAATCGGGAATCGGCCGTGCAGACGTCAAGCCACGCAGAAGCAGTGATCCGCGCCGAGGGTCTGGGCAAGACCTATGCCGAAGGCAAGATGCGCACACCGGTGTTCGATCGATTGGATCTGACCGTGGCGACCGGCGAGACCGTGGCCATTGTCGGTGCCTCCGGTGCGGGCAAGAGCACGCTGCTGCATCTGCTCGGCGGGCTGGATGTTCCGACCTCGGGCGAGGTGTATGTAGCCGGCCGGCGCATGTCGGCGTTGTCCGATGGCGAGCGCGGCAAGTTGCGCAATCAGGCCCTGGGCTTCGTGTACCAGTTCCATCACCTGTTGCCGGAATTCACCGCGCTGGAAAACGTGATGATGCCGGTGCTGTTGTCCGGAAAAGAGGTCGCGCTTGCGCGGGCGCAGGCCTTGCAGCTGCTGGAATCGGTCGGGCTCGGACATCGCATCGAACACAAGCCCAGCGAGTTGTCCGGTGGCGAGCGCCAGCGTGCGGCCGTGGCGCGTGCGCTGGTGAACAAGCCGGGCTGCGTGCTGGGCGATGAGCCAACCGGCAACCTGGACGACAAGACCGCCGAGACCGTGTTCGAGCTGATGCTGGAACTCAATCGTGCGCAGCGCACCAGCCTGGTCCTGGTGACCCACGACCGCAGTCTGGCGCGGCGTCTGGACCGCGTACTCGAATTGCACCAGGGCAAGCTGCGCGAGTTGGCGCCGTCTGCGGTGTAGGACGCACTGCCTGGCTGTCGGGCCAATCCCTGACGGCTAGAGGGTGTTGAATCGCGGGTTTCCGATCGAAGATCCCGTATCCGGTCACCGATGCACCTGTGTGATGGGCGACCGGATGGTGCGACATCCTGCTCGCGCCGTATGCAGCGCCCGCGAACATCGTCGCGTCGATGCGCGCTTGACAGGAAACGGTCGCCATCACGTGGGTGACGACGACCGGGTGCATCAGGGAATGATGCGCTGCGCGCGCAGGCGCGTGAACAATTCCAGGAACGAAGCACGGCTGTCGTAGAACTCCAGAAAGCCCAGCTCGCGGCTCTTGGTCATGTCGTTGACGCACTCGATCTCGCGGCCCAGGTCGGCATCGGTGTGCCACCAGGATGCCAGCCGGTTGACGTCGGCTTCCACCAGGCCATGCTGCTTGGCGATCTCGCTCCACACCGCCGGGGCGGTCTCGCTCAGGCGTGCCTCCAGCGGCATCGGGGTCTCGGGGCAGGGCGCAGCTTCGAGCCCGAAGAAGTCGGCAATCTGGCTCCACATCCAGCGCCAGCGGAACACATCGCCATTGACGGTGTTGAAGGCCTGATTGCGCGCGGCCGGGCTCAGGCCGGCCCAGGCCAGCTGCTTGCCGAGCAGGCCGGCGTCGGTCAGGTCGGTGAGGCTGTTCCACTGTGCCTGCGATCCGGGAAACACGAACGGCTGGCCGGTGTGCTTGCACAACGACGCGTACGCTGCCAGCGTCACGCCCATGTTCATCGCATTGCTGCCGTTGGCCATGCCGATCATGGTGTGCGAGCGATGCACGCTCCAGCCGAAGCCATGCTGCTCGGCATGCGCGAACAGCAGGTCTTCCAGCGTGTAGTAGAAATTCTCGCCGGGCTGGCGCGGTTCGCTTTCGCGGAACGGGGTTTCGGCCTTGCCGCTACCGTAGTTCTCGAACGCGCCCAGGTAGTGCTTGGTGCCGGTGACCAGCGCCATGTGCTGCAGCGGCGCATCGCTCAGCGCTTCGCACAGATGCCGCATCATCGCGCCGTTGGCTTCGACGTTTTCGCGCTCGGTGTCGCGCCGGGTCCAGGTGCAGAAGAATACGTGGGTGATCGGCAGGCCACGCAGCGCCTTGCTGGTGCTCTCGGCATCCAGCAGATCGGCCGCAAGCGGGATCACGCCATCCTGAGGCAGCGGGCGCCGTGCCAGGCCGTAGACGGTCCAGCCGTCGGCCACCAGGACATTGGCGAGGTTGTAACCGGAAATGCCGGTGACGCCGACAATCAGTGCAGTGCCTTTACGCATGGGGGAAGCTCCTCGAAAACAGTGGCGAACATAGCGCGGCGGCCATGAAATCGAGGCGAATGCAGGCCGATACGGTCGATGTGTGGCCCGTACACACTGTCCTGCCCAGCGTGTTGCGCGTCTGTCAGGGGACGTTCCCCCGGCCGGATGCACCACGGCAGGCGCCGTCTTTTTCCTACCAGGCACAGCACCGATCGCTGCTGTGCCCGACACGGGCGCTGGCCTAACCTGAGTCGGTGGATGGACCACGGCCAGGATGGCGACCGACAGCATGCATGCGTCAGCACAGGCATCGCCTTCGCCGCAGCGCATATCGACGATAACGATCGCAGCGGCATTGTTGCTGGGCATCGTGGTGTGCGCATGGTCGCCTGCGCTGCTGTCGCGTGCGGTCTATGCGGCCTGCCTTGGTGCAGCGGCGCTGGGCATCGGTTTCAGCACATGGCTGCGTTTGCGGCCAAGGGTGCTGGTGTGGGCGCTGGCCACCGCCGTTTTCGGTTTCGGGCTGATGGGCTGGCAGGTCGCCGGTGTCCTGCGGGCACAACTGCGCCCGCAGGACGAAGTGCGAGAACTGACGGTGCGCGGTCAGATCGTCGAGTTGCCGGTCGTCGAGCCACGACGCACGCGCTTTCAACTGCGTGTGGATGACGATCCCGCGCAGCCTGCCGCACTGCGCGGCAAACTGCTGCAGCTGGCCTGGTATGACGATTTCGGTGCCGAGCGGATGGGGACGCGTGGTGCGCTGCGCGCAGGCGCAGGCTGGCAGCTGCGGCTCAAGCTGCGTGCGCCGCGTGGCTTGCGCAATCCTGGCGGGTTCGATGCCGAGCGGCATGCGCTGGCACAGCGCATTGCCGCGACCGGCTATGTACGGGTGCCGGCCGCTGCGCAGCAGGTCGCGGCACCGCGTGGGGTGGATGCCTGGCGCGAAGGAATGTCGCAGCGCATTGCCGAGCGCGTGCCCGGGCCGTCGACACCTTACCTGCGTGCGCTCGCGTTGGGCGACACGCGCGGGCTGGACGACGCGGCCTGGGCCACGCTGCGGGCGACCGGGCTCAGCCATCTGATTGCGATCTCGGGGTTTCATGTTGGGCTGGTCGCTGCATTCGTCGCCGTGCTGGTCGCCGGGCTCTGGCGTTGCTGGCCAGCGCTTGGAACCCGGATCCCGCGTGTCCACGCGGCGGCAGTCGCCGCCTCGCTCGGTGCGGCTGGTTATGCGGTGCTGGCGGGTCTGGCGCTGCCCACGGTGCGCACCGTGCTGATGATTGCCGTGGTCGCGTTGGCGCGGGTGGTACGGCGCCGTGCCACCACCGCGCAGATCCTCGCGCTGGCGATGTTGGCAGTGCTGCTGTGGGATCCGCTGAGCGTGCTGGTGGCCGGCTTCTGGCTCAGCTTTGCCGGGGTGGCCTGGCTGGTGTGGTGTCTGCCAGCGGACGATCGCGCGATCGTGCGGGGCTTCCTGTCCGCCCAGACGGCGGCCACCGTCGGCCTGCTGCCGTTGACCGTCAGCCTGTTCGGGCAGGCATCGTTGGTGGGGCCATTGGCCAATCTGGTCGCCATTCCCTGGTGGACCTTCGTGGTGGTGCCACTTGCCTTGCTGGGGACTGCGCTGGAGGCACTTCATCCGGGCCTGGGCGTATGGGCATGGCGATTGGCGGGCTGGTGCTTCGAGCTGTCCTGGCCGGGCCTGGTCTGGCTCGGGCAGACGTCGGTGGCGTTATGGTGGGTGCCCGAGTCCGATGCGACCGCCTTGGTCGTGGCCCTGCTCGGCGCGTTCTGGTTGTTGCTGCCGCGCGGCACGCCCGGCAAATCGCTGGCGGTGCTGCTATGGCTGCCGCTGCTGTGGCCGGACCGCGAACTGCCTGCGGCGGGCGAGGCCGATGTGCAGGTGCTGGACGTGGGGCAGGGCCTGGCGGTGCTGGTGCGCACGCAACGGCATGCGCTGCTATTCGACACCGGTCCGGCGGTGCGCGATGGTTTCGATGCCGGTGAGCGGGTGGTGCTGCCGGCATTGCGCGCGCTCGGCTTGCGCCGCCTGGATGCCATCGTGCTCAGTCATGCCGACGCCGACCACGCTGGCGGCTATGCGGCAGTACGTGCGGGATTGCCCGTTGCAATGACGGCGGCGCCGCCACAGGCGCCGCTGGACGTCAGCACGCGCTGCCGTGCTGGTCAACAGTGGTCATGGGACGGGGTGCGCTTTCGCTTCCTGCATCCCAGCGCCGGTTTTCCGTATCTGCGCAATCAATCCAGTTGCGTGCTGCGTGTCGAGACGCGCCATGCAAGCGCGCTGTTGCCGGGCGATATCGGCGAGATCGTCGAGCGGCGCCTGCTGCGGCAGCATGCCCCGGAGTTGCGTGCCGATCTGGTGGTGGTCCCGCACCATGGCAGCGCCGACGGCTCGCATGCCGGCTTCATCGCCGCCACCGGCGCGCGGCTGGCGCTGGTGTCTTCCGGACACGGCAATCGCTTCGGTCACCCGCGTGCCGAGGTGGTGCAGCGCTGGCAGGGCAGTGGCGCCGAGCTGCTCGACACGGCCCAGGCCGGGGCGATCCGGGTCTGGCTGGGCGCCGACGGCCTGCAGGTACGCGAGCGACGGCGCTGGCAGCCACGGCTGTGGGATGCTGCGGAACGGCGGCGGTCGGCTGCTATCCTATCGACCAGCGAATAGGCGGCCGCGTCGCCGGAGGAATCGAATCGTGTTGGAGCTGGTCAAGGCAGGCGGTTGGCCGATGGTGCCGTTGCTGTTGCTGGGCGTGATCGCCCTGGCGATCATGCTGGAGCGCCTGTGGAGCCTGCGCCGCAACGAGGTGGCCCCGCCAGGCCTGGGCGAAGAGGTCCGCAACTGGGCTGCGCGCGGCAAGCTGGATCCCAGCCACATTGAATCGCTGCGCCGCAATTCGCCACTGGGCGCCTTGCTGGCCGCAGCGCTGGACGTGCGTGGGCGTCCGCGTGAGTTGATTCGCGAGCGCATCGAGGACACCGGCCGGCACGTGGTGCACCGCATGGAGCGCTATCTGAATGCATTGGGCACGATCGCCTCGGCCGGGCCGTTGCTGGGACTGCTGGGCACGGTGGTCGGCATGATCCAGATGTTCCTGGGCATCCTCGATCACGGCGTGGGCGATGTGAACCAGCTGGCCGGCGGCATCGGCAAGGCGCTGGTGTGCACGGCCACCGGCATGATCATCGCGGTGCCGGCGTTGATGGCGCATCGCTTCTTCAAGGGCCGCATCGCCGGCTACATCATCGAGATGGAGCAGGAAGCCACCTTGCTGCTGGACACGATGGACGGCCGCGTGGTGCCGGCCGCCGCGGCGCCGCTTGCGGCAGCTGGCAAACCCGTCATGGCAAAGGGCTGACGGATGCGCATCGGCAGTGACCGACGCCAGGACGAGCCGCATATCGATCTGGTGCCATTGATTGACGTGATCCTTGTCCTCATCATCTTTTTCGTGGTGACCACGACCTTCGACGCACGCTCCACGCTGCAATTGCAGCTGCCGACCGCCAGCGACCAACACACCAGCGCGCCGCCGCGTTCATTGAGCGTACTGGTCAATGCCGACGGGCGTTATTTCATCAACGATCAGGAAGTGCTGCGTTCGGATGTGGATTCGCTCAAGCAGACCATTGCCCAGATCGCCGGTGACGACCGCGAGCAGACGGTGTTGATGCGCGCCGATGCGCGTACACCGTATCAGGCGGTGGTGACCGCGCAGGATGCGCTGGGGCAGCTCGGCTTCCGCCGCATCGCGATCGCCACAGCGCCGCAGGCCGGCACCACACCCACACCCGGCCACACACGCACTAACGGAACCCGCCAGTGACCACCTCCAACGACCGCCCGGCGCCAGTCTCGTCCTGGCGCACGTACCGTCGCCTGCTGGCCTTCGCCAAGCCGTATCGCCTGTTGCTGGTCGCCGCGCTGATTGCCGCGCTGATCGAAGCGGCCGGCACGACCGGCTTCCTGGCGTTGATGAAGCCGATCACCGACGAAACCTTCATCTACAAGAATGCCGAGGTCAGCCGCTGGCTGCCGGTGCAGATCATCCTGTTGTTCGTGGTGCGCGGGGTCGCCGGCTATATCACCGATATGGCGATGGGCAAATCCGCACGCAGCATCGCGCGCGATCTGCGCGTCAAGGTGATGTCCAAATACCTGCGTCTGCCGGGGTCGCGCTTCGACTCCGAGCCGGTCCCGTCGATGCTGATCCGCCTGGGCTCGGACTCGGATCAGGTGGCGCAAGCGGCGGTGGATGCGGTCAAGGTGATGATCCAGCAGTCGCTGCAGGTGATCGGCGCGTTGGCGCTGATGCTGTGGCATAGCTGGCAGGTCACGCTGACCATCCTGGTGCTGGCGCCGGTACTGGCCTGGGTGATGGACAAGGTGGCGCGGCGCTATCGCCGCATCAGCCACAGCATCCAGGAAAGCGGCGCGCATCTGTTGCAGGCGGCCGACCAGACCTTGTCCAGCCACCAGGAGGTCAAGATCTACGGCGCCCAGCAGACCGAAATGGAGCGCTATGGCGCGCTGGCCGACCGCAATCTGCGGCTGGCGATGAAGGTCGAATCCACGCGCGGCATTTCCACCGCCACGGTGCAGATGATCGGCGCGATCGGTCTGTCGGCGCTGCTGTTCGTGGCTGGTGCGCAGGCATTGGCCGGGCGGCTGACCGCAGGTGATTTCGTGGTGCTGATGACCTCGATGCTGACGATCATTCCCGGGCTCAAGCAGCTCACCAATGTGCAGAACATGGTGCAGCGTGGCCTGGCCTCGGCCGAGCGCCTGTTCTCGGTGCTCGACAGTGCCGACGAGCCGGATCAGGGCACGGTGCCGCTGACGCGCGCCAAGGGCTTGATCGAGTTCCGCAACGTCACTGCGCGTTATCCGGGGCAGGTGAATCCGGCCCTGGCCGAGGTTAGTTTCGTGGCGCAGCCGGGCACGGTGACGGCGATCGTCGGGCGTTCCGGCAGCGGCAAGTCCAGCCTGATCAAGTTGATTCCGCGCTTCTACGAGGCAGAGTCCGGGCAGATCCTGCTCGACGGACATCCGGTGCAGGCGTACGCATTGGCCGATCTGCGTCGGCAGATCGCCCTGGTCGGCCAGCAGGTGATGCTGTTCGACGGCAGCATCGCCGACAACGTCGCCTATGGCGAAATGCGCAGTGCCGACGCCGGCCAGCTGGAACGCGCGATCCTGGGCGCCAATGCGATGGAGTTCGTCGCGCAGCTGCCCGAAGGCCTGCAATCACATGTGGGCACCAAGGGCGGGCGCCTGTCCGGCGGCCAGCGCCAGCGGCTGGCGATCGCGCGCGCGATGCTCAAGGACGCACCGATTCTGATCCTGGACGAAGCCACTGCGGCGCTGGACAACGAATCCGAACGCCTGGTGCAGGACGCCCTGCATAAATTGATGCCGGACCGTACCACACTGGTGATCGCGCACCGTCTGTCCACGATCGAGCATGCCGACCAGGTGCTGGTGATGGACCAGGGTCGCATCGTCGAGCGCGGCACCCATCGCCAATTGCTGGAGCAGGGTGGCTTGTACTCGCATCTGCACGGCATGCAGTTTCGCGAACGTCAGGCATGAGCAGGCGCGGCGCCCGCACGCCGGGCTACTGGTACGACAATGCGCCGATTCCGCTGTCGGCGCGCCTGCTGGCGCCGGTCTACGGTGCAGCCATCGCGCTGCGACGCGCGCTGTATCGCCGCGGCTGGCGCAAGCGCCACGGGGTGCCGGTACCTGTGATCGTGGTGGGCAACGTCACCGCCGGCGGCACCGGCAAGACCCCGTTGACGATTGCCCTGGTCGCCAAGTTGCAGGAAGCCGGCTGGACGCCCGGCGTCGCCAGTCGCGGTTATGGCCGCGAGGCGTCGGATGCCGCACGCTGGGTCGAGGCGGACACGCCGGTGGCGCTCGGCGGCGACGAGCCGGTACTGATTGCCTGGAAAACCGGCGCACGCGTGCGCGTGGACCGCGATCGCCTGGCCGCGGCGCGCGCCCTGGTCGAAGCGGGCTGCGACATCGTCGTCTGCGACGACGGGCTGCAGCACTACCGGCTCGCCCGCGATGTGGAGATCGAAGTGGTCGATGGCCAGCGCCGTTACGGCAACGGGCGTCTGTTGCCGGCCGGGCCGTTGCGCGAACCGGCGGCGCGTGCGCGCGACTGCGATTTCCGCGTGGTCAATCTGGGCCAGGCCAGCGCAGCGACGACGCCACCCGTGCCCGCGCCCGATGACGCCGGATTCGGCGAATGGCAGATGCGCCTGAGCATCGACAGCGTGCAACCCATGGATGGCAAGCGCGCTCAGCCATTGAGCAGGCTGGCCGGCCAGCGCGTGCATGCAGTGGCCGGGATTGCGCATCCGGAACGCTTCTTCGCGATGCTGCGCGCGCGCGGCATCGGCGTGGTGCCGCATGCCTTTCCCGATCACCACGTCTATCGCGCCGCCGACTTCAGTTTCGGCAGCCGCCTGCCGGTGCTGATGACCGAAAAAGACGCGGTCAAATGCCGGCCGTTCGCCGACGAGTGGCTGTACAGCGTACCGCTCAAGGCAGAGTTGCCGGCGGCGTTCTGGGTGAGTCTGCTGGATCGCCTGGACAAGTTGGCGAGTCGACAAGGTGTGTAAGCGCGGCGCCAGCAATGGCGCCGTGGATGGACCCTTCAGCGATCTGAAACGCTGGGCAATTTCCGAGTTGTCCTGAAGTGCTGGGTGCGACAATCGGCTTTGATGCCTGGCTTGGCTGCAGGGTCCTTGCCCACCCACCATCGCAGGACACGCCGCAAGTACGTCCGTGTAGGCTCTGGCGCGGCATCCATGCCGCTCAAGGTCCCGCGACGGTGGGCGGGCAAGGACCAGTCGGGATGGTCGGTGCGCACAGTTTAAAAAAAAGCAGTGCGAGAGGTGCGTTGTCCGACACTGATACGCTTTCTCGACGTCCGGTGCAGATCAAGCGGCAACCGGCTTTTCACGTGGCCAGCGACCAACTCTCTGGTGCGGTGAGGACACCACGCCCTCGATTCACTTAAGCTTTTGCTTAAGCATCGAACCGTGTTTCCGCGATGCAATGGTTTGAAATCGTGGATGCTTTATGCGTAAAAACTTCAAGCATCACGCGGGTGCATGATGCGATTTGGTCATCTCGTTTCCTCACACATTCCAGTTTTCCAGAGCGCGCACGTATGACTAACTCAACGCCTGCAGATTTCGTCGTCGCCATCCCCGCGCGCTACGCTTCCACGCGCTTGCCGGGCAAACCGCTGCAATTGATCGGCGATCGCCCGATGATCCAGCATGTGGCCGAGCGGGCATTGCTGGCCGGGGCGCGCGAGGTCTGGGTGGCCACCGACGATGCGCGCATTGCCGAGGTGATCGACGGCCTGCCCGGCGTGCATGTGGCGATGACCGGCAATGCGCACGTATCGGGAACCGACCGGCTTGCCGAGTGCGCGCGGATCGCCGGCTGGGAGGCCGACACCTGCGTGGTGAACCTGCAGGGCGACGAGCCGTTCGCGCCGGCGGCCGGCATCCGTGCGGTGGCCCAGCTGCTGCTGCATTCCGGTGCCGAGATGGCCACGCTGGCCGCACAGGTCGACGACGCGCACGAGCTGTTCGATCCCAATGTGGTCAAGCTGGTGCGTAGTGCTGGCGGCGACGCCTTGTATTTCAGCCGCGCGCCGATTCCCTGGCATCGCGACAGCTTTGCCAGTCAGCCCGACACCTTGCCCGGTGACGGGCAGTGGCTGCGCCACATCGGGATCTATGCCTACCGTGCGGGGTTTCTGCAGCGCTTTGCCGCAATGCCGCCCGGCATGCTGGAGCGCATCGAGTCACTGGAACAACTGCGCGTGATGGAGGCCGGCTACCGCATCGCGGTGGCAGTGACGCCCGAGCAGTTTCCGCCGGGCATCGATACCCCGGACGATCTGGCGCGCGCGCAAACCCGCCTGGCGTCGGCATGAGGGTGCTGATCGTGTGCCTGGGCAACATCTGCCGCTCGCCAATGGGCGAGGGCGCGCTGCGTGCGCGGCTGGACGAGGCGCGCTTGTCGCTGCGGATCGAGGTCGATTCGGCCGGTACCGGCGACTGGCATGCCGGCGACCCACCCGATCCGCGCGCGATTCGCTGTGCACGCGGCCATGGCGTGGACATCTCCGGATTGCGCGCGCGCCAGGTGCGTACGGCAGACTTCGAGCACTTCGACTGGCTGCTGTGCGCCGATGGCAGCAATCTGCGTGATCTGCAACGCCTCGCCCCGGCGCCGCTGCGCGACAAGCTGGCCTTGTGGCTGCCCTGGGCGGGTGTGGAAGAGCGCGACGAAATCCCCGACCCCTACACCGGTGGCATGGACGATTTCGAGCGTGCCTGGCAACTGGTCGATACCGCTGCGCGCCAGACCGTGGCCAGGCTCACCCGCCGCTAATCGGGCTTGGGCATAATTACGGTATGACTGCCCAGCTCACCCAGGAACTGCCGGAATTTCCTACCTGGCTCAACGCCAGGCCATCCACCCTGCAGGAGCATCGCGGGCGTGGACTGGTGCTGGCATTCGTCAATGCCAGCTCGGTGTGGTGCGCCGAGCGCCTGGCCGAGCTGGCGCACTGGCAGGCCCGCAGCCCCGGCCGGCTGCAGGTGATCGTGGTGCAGGTGCCGCGCTTTGACAGCGAACGCGAGCCGCAACGCGCACTCAAGCAGCTGCGCGGTCATGGTGTCAGCGCCCCCATTTTGCTCGACAGGGACTGGGAGACCTGGCGCCGTTTCGGCATCGAATCCTGGCCCACGCTGGTGCTGCTCGATGCCTACGGCCGCGAGCGTCAGCGCCTGGTCGGCGTGACTGGCGATCTCGACAAGGCGCTGGTCGCCCTGTGCGAGGGCCAGCAGCTGCCATCGGATGCCGATCTGCATGGGGTGGCCGAGCGCGACCCCGAGCCGCGCCTGGAACTGCGGTTTCCAACCGGTCTTGCCGCCACCGAGGACCGCCTGTACATCGCCGACACCGGTCATCACCGCGTGCTCGAATGCACGCATGGTGGCCGCGTGCTGCGCCAGTTCGGTCATGGCAATGCGGACTTCATCGATGGTGGCGTCGGTGAAGCGGCGTTCCGGCGTCCGCAGGGCCTGGCGCTGGAACGCGACCAGCTGTATGTCGCCGACACCGGCAATCACGCCTTGCGTCGCATCAACCTGCGCAGCGGGCAGGTCGACACCTTGTGCGGCACCGGGCGCTCCGGCGAGCCGGTCGAGGGGCCGCTGGCGTTCGCCGGTGCCTCGGCGCTGCATTACCCGCAAGGGCTGGCGGTTGCCGACAATCAGGTATTGATCGCCATGGCGGGCGACAACCGCATCTGGAGCTATGACCTGGGTCGCGCCGCACTGAGCGCACGCGCCGGTACCGGCGCGCTCGAGATTCGCGATGGCAGCGGGCATCTGGCCGCGTTCGCACAGCCGGCCGGGTTGGCCGCGGTGCAGCAGGTGGCCTACGTCTGCGATGGCCTGGGTTCGTCGATCCGCACCATGCAATTGCGCGGCGATCTGGTGCAGACCCTGGTCGGCGGGCAGGGCACCTGGCAGTTCGGCGACGAGGACGGCCCGCGCGGCACGGCGCGCCTGCAGTTTCCGCAAGCCATCGCCCTGGCTACCGATTCGCCGATGCTCTGGATTGCCGACACCGGCAACGGCCGCCTGCGTTGCCTGCGTCTGGGCGGCGGCGAACTGACCACCGTCTTGCTGCCACGCCGCCTGCATGGCCCGGCCGGGCTGGCAGTTGCCGCCGGCGCGGTATGGATTGCCGAGACCGATGCCCATGCCGTGTTGCGCTACGACCTGGCGAGCGGCGAACTGCGCGATGTTTCGATAGAAGAATGAACGCAAGGCCCCAAGCCGATTTCGATGGAAAGGCGTTTGCTGCCCAACTGAGCACTGCGCCCGGCGTCTACCGCATGTACGCGGGCGACGACACCTTGCTGTACGTCGGCAAGGCCGGTGCGTTGCGCAAGCGGGTGGGCAGCTATTTCAACGGCACGCCGAAGAACGCGCGGCTGACCTCGATGCTGTCGCAGGTCGCGCGGATGGACGTCACCGTGACCCGCAGCGAGGCCGAAGCGCTGCTGCTGGAAAACCAGCTGATCAAGTCGCTGTCGCCGCGCTACAACGTGTCGCTGCGTGACGACAAGAGTTATCCCTACGTGCTGCTGACACGCGAGCAGTGGCCGCGCATCGCCCTGCACCGTGGCCCGCGCGCCGTGCAGGGGCGCTATTTCGGCCCCTATACCGGCGTCACCGGCGTGCGCGAAACGCTGAGCCTGATGCACAAGCTGTTCAAGTTGCGCAGTTGCGAGGACAGCGTGTTCCGCAATCGCTCGCGGCCCTGCCTGCAATATCAGATCGGTCGCTGCAGCGCGCCCTGCGTGGAGCTGGTCGCCGCTTCCGACTACGCCGAATCGGTGCGCCGCGCCACCATGTTTCTGGAAGGCAAGAGCGACCAGCTCGGCGAAGAGATCATGCACTCGATGCAGCAGGCCAGCGAGGCGCTCGAGTTCGAGCGCGCCGCGCGTCTGCGCGACCTGCTGTCCTCGCTGCGCAGCATGCAGAACCGCCAGTACGTGGACGGCCGCGCGGCGGATCTGGATGTGCTGGCCTGCGCCACGCAAGCCAGTCAGGCCTGCGTGCTGCTTCTGAGTTTTCGCGATGGCCGCAACCTGGGCACGCGCTCGTTCTTTCCCAAGACCAATGGCGAAGACAGCGCGGACGAAATCCTGGCTGCATTCGTCTCGCAGTACTACGCAGAGCATTCGCCGCCGCGCGAGATCCTGCTCGATCGCGAAATTCCCGATGCCGAACTGATCGAGGCCGCACTCGGCAGCGCCGCCGAGCACAAGGTCACGTTGAAGTGGAACGTGCGCGGCGAACGTGCCGGCTACCTGCTGCTGGCCACCCGCAATGCGCAGCTGACCCTGGTCACCGAACTCACCAGCCAGAGCGCGCAGCACGCACGCAGCGAGGCACTGCGCGAGATGCTGGGGCTGGCCGAGCAGGTCAAGCGGGTGGAGTGCTTCGATATCAGTCACACCATGGGCGAGGCGACGGTGGCCTCCTGCGTGGTGTTCGATGCCAACGGGCCGGTGCGCGGCCAATACCGGCGCTTCAATATCTCCGGTATCACGCCAGGTGACGACTACGCCGCAATGCGTCAGGCCATCGAGCGGCGTTTTCGACGTGCGGTGGAAGAAAACGGCGTACTGCCCGACGTGCTGCTGATCGATGGCGGCGCCGGTCAGCTGGCGCAGGCCAAGGGCGCGCTGGCCGATCTGGGCATCGAGAACGTGCTGCTGGTCGGCGTGGCCAAGGGCGAGGAACGCAGGGCAGGGCATGAGGCGCTGATCATGGCCGATGGCCGCGAGCTGCGGCCGGGCGCGGCATCGCCGGCACTGCAGTTCATCCAGCAGGTGCGCGACGAAGCGCACCGTTTTGCAATCACCGGTCACCGTGGCCGTCGTCAGAAGGCGCGCATGACCAGCAAGCTCGAGGATATCCCCGGCATCGGTCCGCGCCGGCGCGCGAGCCTGCTCAAGCATTTCGGCGGCCTGGTCGGGCTCAAGGCCGCCGGCGAGGCCGAGATTGCGCGGGTGGAGGGCGTCAATGCCGCACTTGCCGCGCGAATCTACGCTAACCTGCACGGGCTGGCGCTTCCCGATGCGGCAGGCGAGTCGAGTCCGTAATGAAGTTGACCATCCCCACGTGGCTGACACTGCTGAGGATCGTGATGATCCCGGTGTTGGTCGTGGTGTTCTACCTGCCGTACACCTGGACCAATTTCGCGTCCGCCGGCGTGTTCGCGCTGGCCGCCATCACCGACTGGCTGGATGGCTGGGTCGCGCGGCGTTATCACCAGTATTCGGCCTTCGGTGCATTCCTGGACCCGGTGGCCGACAAGTTGATGGTCGCGGTGGCATTGTTCCTGATCGTGCAGGGCCACCCCACGCCGTGGATGGCGTTCTGGGCGGCGGTCATCGTCGGACGTGAAATCGCGGTGTCGGCGTTGCGGGAATGGATGGCCGAGATCGGCCAGCGCGCCAAGGTGCGGGTGGCGGTGATCGGCAAGGTCAAAACCACCGCGCAGATGGTCGCGCTGCTATGCCTGCTGTATTCGGTCACGCCGGGGCAGATGCCCACGCACGAAATCTGGTTCGGCAACCTGATCTTCCGCGCCGGTTACTGGACGCTGGCGATCGCCGCGCTGCTGACGCTGTGGTCGGGATTCCAGTACCTGCAGGCCGCCTGGCCGAGCCTGCGTGCCGACGAAAAAGCCGCGATCACCAGCAAACCGAAAAAAGTCGAAAGCAATAGTTGACAGCGATGCTGTTCGCTGTAGAATTTCGCCTCCCAAGCGGGAATAGCTCAGTTGGTAGAGCGCAACCTTGCCAAGGTTGAGGTCGCGAGTTCGAGTCTCGTTTCCCGCTCCAGATGTAGACAAGGCCCCTTGCCCGAGGTCTCGTTGTTTCAAGGCAGGATGCCTTGGGTTTGATGTTTCGGCCTGGTGGTAGAGTGGTTATGCAGCGGACTGCAAATCCGCGTACGCCGGTTCAATTCCGGCCCAGGCCTCCACATTGCATGCGTTTTTCATGCGTCGGCAACGACGACAGGACTGGCGCAACGAAGTAACAAGCTGTACAATTTTGCTTCATGCGGGAATAGCTCAGTTGGTAGAGCGCAACCTTGCCAAGGTTGAGGTCGCGAGTTCGAGTCTCGTTTCCCGCTCCAAATCAGAACAACAGAATCCAAAAATTCGGTTGATCACTCAAAAGGGCCTGGCGGCCCTTTTTTGTTGCGTTAAATTGCAGCATGCACTTTGTTTACGTGTCAGTGACTGATGGTTATGCGGCATGAATCACCAGGTACGCCAGGTGATCGCCGTCTGCGGATCAATGAAACCGAAACCGATATCGCATATTTGTCCGTTCGGCAGATCCGGGCAGAGCTGCTCGCTGAGCTGAAGACGAACCGCACCCGTAGTGGGATCCATTGCCACCAAGTACGCGCTCGAAAAATCGAAGTAGCGGCCTACTGCCGAAAAACTCGCCTTGAACAGACTTTCCTTGGCAGAGAAGACGATGGTCAGCAACATCTCCAGTGACCAATCGGTGGACGCGCAGATTGAATGCAATAGCGCCAGCTCCAACCCGTCCACAATAGTGCTCAACAACGCCTCACACACATCAGTGCTGACCACGTGCTCCAGATCGATGCCGATACCGCGCCATCTGCCGAGTGGCGCAACGGCCGCCGCTGCCAAGCGATGGGTATGCGAGATGCTGCCGATCACCCGTGCCGGCCATATCGGTTCACGCGAGCTGCCGGTAGCGATTTCGGGATGCATGCCGATACCGACCAATGCCTGATGTTGCAGGGCTTGTCGCGCAGCCAGTCGACCAAAGAAATACTCGGCTTGGCGTTTGTGGACGCTGCGGGCAATCGTGTCAGGACAGGCAATGTTGCAGGTGTCGAAGGCCTGAAGCGAAAACTTCTCAAGCTCGAACGCCAGGACCTGCACGGTCACTGTGCCGCCGTCCGGGCAGGGCAAGGAGTACTGCCAACGCGTACGTAACGCTTCTATCGCGTCGAGGTCTGGATTACCCGATGGAGACGGGTTCTTGTTCAGCAGAGCCGGCTGCGTGCCATCGTTGGGCTGATCGCTTTGCATACTGGACACTGACGTCCTTAACTTTTCCGGGCTACTTGCTGAGTTACATCAACCAACTCGTCGGCGCCAGTGGCGCGTGTGACCCCACATGGATCAATCCGAAGTGTGCCCGGGGCGGGGGTCGAACCCGCATAGCCTTGCAGCTGAGGGATTTTAAGTCCCTTGCGTCTACCAGTTTCGCCACCCGGGCATTGCGATAGCGTGCCTGATTGCGCGCCGATTGTGAATCGCCGCGTCACAGGCGCGCCGCACTGATGGCCCGGTGGTCGGCTGCGCTATGCTGCCACCGCGCAGGCGCGCAGCAACCGGCTGCGCACGATCGAAGGAACCTCATGTCCAGCACCACGTTACTCGCTCCGCAGCAGGCCCGCATCGCCGTGATCGGGCTGGGCTATGTCGGCCTGCCGCTGGCCGTCGCCTTCGGCGAACAGCGCGACACCTTAGGCTTCGACATCGATGCGCAACGGGTCGGGCAATTGCGCGATGGCCATGACGCCACGCTGGAGCTGGACGACACCGAGCTGGCCGCCGCCACCCGCCTGCGCTACACCGCCAACGCTGCGGACCTGGCCGCGTGCAGCATCTTCATCGTCACCGTGCCGACGCCGATCGACAGCTTCGAGCAGCCCGACCTGGAACCGCTGCGCAGTGCCACCACGCTGATCGCCGCCGCGCTCAAACCCGGCGACCTGGTGATCTACGAATCCACCGTCTACCCGGGCACCACCGAAGAAGTCTGCGTGCCCCTGCTCGAAGCTGCATCGGGCTTGCGCTTCAACGACGACTTCTTCTGTGGCTACAGCCCTGAGCGCGTCAATCCGGGAGACCGCCAGCGGCGCCTGCGCGATATCCGCAAGATCACTTCCGGCTCCACCGCCGAAGCCGCCGATGCGGTCGACGCCTTGTATGCCGGCATCATCACCGCCGGCACCTGGCGGGCGCCATCGATGCGCGTGGCCGAGGCCGCCAAGGTGGTCGAAAACATCCAGCGCGACGTCAACATTGCGCTGGTCAACGAATTGGCGTTGATCTTCGACAAGCTGGGCATCGACACATTGGATGTGCTGGAGGCGGCCGGAACCAAATGGAATTTCCTGCCGTTCCGGCCCGGCCTGGTCGGTGGTCACTGCATCGGGGTGGATCCGTATTACCTGATGCACAAGTCCGAAAGCGTGGGCTATCACCCGGACCTGATCCACACCGCGCGCCAGGTCAACAACCGCGTCGGCCGGCACGTGGCCGAGCGTGTCTGCGGCATGCTGGCCACGCGTGGCGTGGTGCTTGCGCAGGCGAGGGTGCTGGTGCTGGGCGCCACCTTCAAGGAGAACTGCCCGGACCTGCGCAACAGCCGGGCGCTGGAACTGGTGCAGCTGCTGCAAGCTGCGGGCGTGCAGGTCGATACCTGCGACCCGTGGGCCGACCCTGCAGAAGCGCTGCATCATGCCGGCGTGCAGTTGTGCGAGCTTGCAGACGAAGGTGCCTACGACGCCGTGGTGCTGGCAGTGGCGCACGCGCAATACCGCGACTACGACGCGCAGCGCATCGCAGCGCTGGGCAAACCCGGTGCGGTGATCTATGACGTCAAATCGGTATGGCCGCGCGATGCGGTCAGCGATCGCCTGTAGCGCGGTCGTCCGGTCGCTGCAGCCACTGCACCGCGCCATGCGCGGCACGTAATCCGCTGGCAAAGCAGGCAGTCAGCAGATAGCCGCCGGTCGGTGCTTCCCAGTCGAGCATTTCGCCGGCACAGAACACGCCGGGCTGCGCGCGCGCCATCAGTTGCGCATCCAGCGCCTCCAGCTGCACACCACCGGCCGAGCTGATTGCCTCGGCAAGCGGGCGCGGTCGCAGCAGACGTAGCGGCAATCGCTTGAGCGTGCGCGCTGCCAGCGCAGGATCGTCGCCCGCCTGCTTGCCCAGATGTTCGTAGAGCAAGGCGGCCTTGACGCCATCGATGCCGAGCTGACGGCGCAGATGCTCGCTGAAGCTGCGTCCCTTGCGCGGTTTTTCCAGCTCGGCGTTGACGCGTTCCAGCGTGCGCCCGGGCAACAGGTCCAGCACCAGCTCGGCCACGCCATCCGCATCGATCTGCGCGCGAAGATCCGCAGCCAACGCATAGATCAGGCTGCCCTCGATGCCGGTGGACGTCGCCACGCACTCGCCCTGCAACTGATGCGGTGTGCTGTGGCGGTCCTGCCAGTGCGCAACCACGGGTTTGAGTGGCGCACCGGCATGTCGCTGCACGAAATGCGCACTCCAGGCGATGTCGAAGCCGCAGTTGGCCGGTACCAGCGGTGCCACCGCAATGCCGCGTTCCTGCAGCACCGGTTGCCAACGACCATCGGAACCGAGCTGCGGCCAGCTGCCGCCACCGAGCGCCAGCACCACGGCATCTGCAGTGCGTTCGACGTCGCCGGTGGGCGAGTGAAAGCGCAACGCGCCGTCATCGCTCCAGCCAAGCCAGCGATGCTGCACATGAAACGCCACGCCCTGTTCCTTGAGTCGGCGCACCCAGCCGCGCAACAACGGCGCGGCCTTGCGATCCATCGGGAACACGCGTCCGGAACTGCCGACGTAGGTTTCCACACCGAGGTCGCGCGCCCAGGCACGCAGCGCGTCTGCATCGAACGCCTGCAGCCACGAGGCGACCGCCTCGGTGCGCTCGCGATAGCGCTGCGCAAACACCGGCATCGGATCGGAGTGGGTGAGGTTCAGCCCGCCCTTGCCGGCAATCAGGAACTTGCGTCCCACCGACCCCTTGGCTTCGTACAGGTCGACCGCCAGGCCCGCCGCACACGCCGCTTCTGCAGCCATCAGACCGGCCGGCCCACCACCGATCACCGCCAGCCGCCGCTTGCTCGCATCCGTCATTGCTCAGGCCTTCAGCGCGGCTGCACGCCAAGCAATTCCACATCGAACACCAGCGACGCGCCGGGCGGAATCACCCCGCCTGCGCCGTTGTCGCCATAGCCGTACTCGGGCGGAATCATCAGGGTACGCTTGCCGCCCACGCGCATGCCGGCCACGCCTTCGTCCCAGCCGCGGATCACCTGACGGCCGCCCAGCGCGAACTGGAATGGCTCGGCGCGATCAAGCGAGCTGTCGAACTTCTTGCCGTGCTTGTCGGCGGCTTTTTCGTCGTACAGCCAGCCAGTGTAGTGCACGGTGACTAGCGCGCCCGGCGTGGCTTCGGCACCGGTACCGACATTGCGGTCGATCCGCTCGAACGCGGCGATGGTGCCGCCGGACGGCGGCAGGGCGGGCGTACAGGCTGCGAGCAGCAGGGCAGCACAAAGCGTCAACAGAAGGCGCATGGGAGGGTCCGGCAAGGGAAGTGCGCCATTATCGCATCCGGCTCCCGGTATCATCGCGCCCATGGCCAAGCTGCTGCTCAATCTGCGCAATGTTCCCGATGACGAGGCCGACGAGGTACGGGCGCTGATGCGCGAGCATCTCGTACCGATCTACGAAACCCGGCCCAGTAACTGGGGCATTTCCGCCGGCGGCATCTGGCTCAGCGACGATGCCGATTACCCGCGCGCCAAGGCGGCGATGGATGCGTACCAGGCGCAGCGGGGTGCCCTCGCGCGCGCACAACGCCAGGATGCGCTCGCTGCCGGCACCGCCGAAACCTTCGGCGCGCTGCTGCGCAAGCGCCCGCTGTTCGTGATTGCCACGTTGATCGGCATGCTGGTTGTCGCCTCGCTGGTGCTGCTGCCGTTCCTGCTGCTGCGCGGCTGATCGCACCTGCGGCCGCATCGGCTTAAAATGGCCGCATGATCACCAATACCGCTGCCTACCAGTTCGTCACCATCCAGGATCCGCAGTCGCTCGCCGACAGCGTCCTCGCGCAGGCCGGGCAGCAGGCCTTGAAAGGATCGGTGCTGGTGGCCGAAGAGGGGATCAACCTGTTTCTGGCCGGCGAAGCCGAACAGGTCGGCACGTTCTACGCGTGGCTGCAGGCCGATCCGCGCTTTGCACAGATGCGCATCAAGTACAGCTTGAGCGCGTCGCAGCCGTTTGCGCGGCTCAAGGTGAAGGTCAAGCCGGAGATCATCAGCTTCCGCCGCGACGATGCCTCGCCGCTGCAGGGCCGTGCGCCGGCAGTGACGCCCGCCACGCTGCGCGCGTGGATGCAGGAAGGGCGCGACGATCGCGGCCGCCCGCTGGTGCTGCTGGACACGCGCAATGCCCAGGAAGTGGCGTACGGGACGTTCCAGGGAGCGTTGACGCTGCCGATCGACAAGTTCACCGACTTGCCGGCTGCGCTGGAACCGCATCGCGCTGCATTGGCCGATGCCACCGTGGTCAGCTTCTGCACCGGCGGCATCCGGTGCGAGAAGGCTGCGCTGTGGATGCACGCCGACGGCATGGACAACGTGCTGCAGCTTGAAGGCGGCATCCTCGGCTACTTCGAAGAGGTCGGCGGCGAAGGCTACGACGGCCGCTGCTTCGTGTTCGACGAGCGCGTTGCACTCGATGCGCAACTGCGCCCCTTGATGGACGCCGAGCGCAGCACCGAAGCAGGAAAAATCTGACTGGGGGCGAGTGAATTGCCCGATGTTCGCGCATTGGGGGCGCTCGCATCATCCGATCACGCCGCGATCGTGCATTCAATGCCTGCCATGAAACGCGGTGGCAGAGTGCGTCGCATTCTTACTCAAATGTAATACGTCGCATCGAGCTTGCCCTGAATTATTCACGGAGATAGGCTGCATCAGCCAGCCGCACAGCGAGGACAACAAGGATGACCATCAGAGTTTTTCTGATCGACGATCATGCACTCGTGCGTACCGGCATGAAGATGATCCTGTCCAAGGAAGTGGACATCGATGTGGTGGGAGAAGCGGAGAGCGGGGAGGCGGCCTTGCCGCAAATTCGCCAGCTCAAACCCGAGATCGTGCTCTGCGACCTGCATCTGCCCGGTGTCAGCGGCCTGGAAATCACCGAGCGCATCGTCAAGGGCGATTACGGCACCCGCGTCATCATCGTGTCGGTGCTGGAAGACGGCCCATTGCCCAAGCGTCTGCTTGAAGCTGGCGCATCTGGCTATGTCGGCAAGGGCGGCGATGCGCAGGAACTGCTGCGTGCGGTGCGCGAAGTCGCACTGGGCCGGCGCTATCTCGGCAATACCATTGCGCAGAATCTGGCCCTGTCCAATCTGGAAGGGGGCAGCTCGCCGTTCGATGCGCTATCGCCGCGCGAACTGGAGGTCGCCCTGTTGCTGACCCAGGGCCTGCGCCAGGAAGACATCGCCAAGCGTCTGAACCTCAGCGCCAAGACCATCAACACGCACAAGGCGCGCCTGTTCGAGAAGGTCGGCATCCAGGACAACATCGCCCTGGCGCGTCTGGCCAATCAGTACGGCCTGACCGACCCGGCGCGCACCCTGTAAGCCAAGTTCCTCGGGTCCGATCTTGCAGATGCGGCGGTCGGATGCTGCCGCATAAGATGCTGTTGCGGGGAGCCGGAATGCCGGCATGACACTGCTGCACGCAAAAACAAGGCGGCCCGAAGGCCGCCTTGTCTGACGCCACCTGCCTGGATTTACCCAGGCAGGTTCAACCGGCCGGGAGACGATCAGTGATCGCCGCGCGGCTTGTTGGTGTCGTCTTGCTGCGCCTGGGCGTCATCGCCGTTAGGCGATGCATCTGCCGGCTTCGCCGCCTCGGACACGACGACGGTCGCCTTCGGCTTGTCGGCAGTCGGCTCGGTGGCGTCTGCAGGCACCACGGGCGCGACCGATGCCGGCCGCTCGGGCGCCTTGTAGGGCACCGGCGTTTCGGCCTGTGGCGGTGTCGCCGCGGTTGCATCGGCCGGAGCCAAGGCGTCCAGCAGCGTGGTCTGCACCGGAGCGTACGGCTTGCGTGCCGGCGCAGCGTCGGCAGACGGGGAGGTCTGCGGCACCGTGGTGGTGGACGTCGCGGCAACATCGGTTGCCGGGCTTTCCACCGTTGACGGCTCGGCATGCGGCGGCTTGGATGTCACCACGTTCGCCTGGGCGCTCGACGGCGTAGCAGCGACCGGCTTGGGAACGCTGCCCGCTGCCGGCGTTGCGTCGGTCTTCGCCGGCTCCGCTTGCGTTGCTGCTGCGGCGGCTACCGGCGCTGCCTGTTCCTGCCGGGCAACTTCCTGCCGAGCAACGGCCGGCGCTGCAGCGTCGGCCGATACCGACGCCGGTGTTGACCGCATCGTCGGCTCGGACGAAGGCTCTGCCGAGGAAGCGGCACTCTCGACAGGCGAAGCTGCAGCAGGAGCCGCCGCCGACGTCGCAACCGGAGCCGAAGCGGCAACCGGGCTCGACGCAGCGGACGGAGTCGACGCGGCAACCGGAGGCTGGGCCTGCGGGTTCGCCGATTCCTGCGCAACGACCGGAGCCTGAGGCGCTTGCGGACGCGGTGCATTGGCCGACGTCTGCACAGCCGGTTGCGCTGCAGCTGGCGCTGCATTGCCAGCCGGGGCTGTTGCAGCCGGTGCCGGAGAGGCCGCCGGTGCATCGCCACGTGCCTGTTCGGCTGCGGTCACCGCAGGGCTTGCAGCTCGCTGCTCGAACGACGGCGTGGCGTTGGAAACCGGCGCCGTGGTCGATGTCGTGTCGGCCGCCAGCGGCGCTTCCGCACGTTCCTTCGGTACCGGGCGCGGCTTCACTGCTGCCGGAGTGCTGGACTCCGGCTTGGTGCGTGCCGCTACCGCGGGCGTGGTCGCGTCATCGTCGAAGTCGAACTCCGGCTGTCCGGCGCGCGGGGCAGCAGAGGTGTGGACCTGCGCACCGGCATCGTCGCTCTCGGTGTCGCCATCGAGATCGCCCTCGGCATCGCCGTCCAGATCGTCCGTTTCCAGACCATCGACGCCGCTACCGCCTTCACCGTTTGCACCAGCGCCGCGACGGCGACGACGGCCACCGCGACGACCGCGACGACGACGGCTGCCGCCTTCGCCATTGGCCGCATCATCGCCTGCCGCCTCCGGTGCCTGGCCATCCGCATTCGCGTCGGTGCCGCGATCGGCATGCGCTTCGGTCACGATGACCTCGACCGGGTGTGCCGGCGCAGCCTCATGTGCCGAGGCCTGCGTTGCCGGTGCCGCGGTTTCGGCAATCGCCGCGACCACGGTCGCAGTCGTTGCGGTTGCGGCCGTGGAGGTCAGCGTCTGCGCCGAGGCAGTGCCTTCGTCCTGACGCGCAGGGCGCTGTTGCCGCTCGGACGGCGCGCCGTCCTGCTGCTGTGCAGCTGCACGCGGCGGGCGCGGTGCCTGGTTCTGCGGCTTCTGCTTCTGCTGCTGGACCTGCTGTGGCTGCTTGGGTTGCTGTGCCTCGCCGCGGGGCGGCTTGGGCACCTGCACCTGCTGCGCCTGACCGCCGTTCTGCGCAGCCTGGCCATTGGCCGGCTGGCGACGCTCGTCACGACGCTCCTTGTTGGCGCCATTGCCGTTGCCATTGCCGCGGTGCTGATTGCCACCGTTGCCACCATTGCGGGCATCACGGCCGTCGCGACGCTGACCGCCACGGTCGCTACGCTCGTTACGGCTGCTGCGGCCGGCATCGTTCTGACGCGGACGCTGGGTCGACTCGGGCGCAGGCGCGACTGGCTCGACGCCACCGAAGATGCGCTTCAGCCAGCCGACCACACCGGTCACCGGCGCGGGCAGCGGCAGTGCCGCGACCGGAACCGGAGTCGGTGCAGGTGCGGCGGCAACCGGGGCAGGGGCCTCTTCACGCAGCGGCGCCGGTTGGCTCGGCTTGATCGAGGTCACTGCCGGCGCAGCCGGGATATTCAACTGTGCCTTGGTCAGCGCATGTACGGGCAACTTGCGCGGGGTGCCGCGCTGGTAGCTCGGTTTGCCGCTGTCTTCGCCCAGCTCGTTCTCGCGCAGGCGGGTGACTTCGTAGTGCGGGGTGTGCAGCTGTTCGTCGGCGACGATGATGATCGGCGACTCGTGACGCTGCTCGATCTCACGCAGCGCGCTGCGCTTTTCGTTGAGCAGGTAGTTGGCGATCTCCACCGGGGCCTGCACCAGCACCTGTCCGGTGTTTTCCTTCATGGCGTGCTCTTCGGCCACGCGGATGATCGACAGCGACAGCGACTCGACGCTGCGCATGCGGCCATGGCCGTCGCAACGCGGGCACACGATCTGGCTGGATTCGCCCAGGCTCGGACGCAGGCGCTGGCGGCTCATTTCCATCAGGCCAAAGCGGGAGATGCGGCCCAGCTGCACGCGCGCGCGATCGTACTTGAGCGCGTTCTGCAGCTTGTTTTCGACTTCGCGCTGGTGCTTGGTCGAGGCCATGTCGATGAAGTCGATCACCACCAGGCCGCCCAGGTCGCGCAGGCGCAGCTGGCGGGCGACTTCCTCGGCCGCTTCCAGATTGGTCTGGAAGGCGGTCTCCTCGATGTCGCTGCCCTTGGTGGCGCGCGAGGAGTTCACGTCGACGGCGGTCAGCGCTTCGGTCTGATCGACCACGATCGAGCCACCCGAGGGCAGCCGCACGTTGCGCTCGTAGGCGCCTTCGATCTGCGATTCGATCTGGAAGCGGTTGAACAGCGGAATGTCGTCGGTGTAGTGCTTGAGCTTGCGCAGGCTCTGCGGCATCACCTGCTGCATGAACTCCTGGGCGTCGGCGTACAGCTCCGGCGTATCGACCAGGATCTCGCCGATGTCGGCGCGCAGGTAGTCGCGCAGGGCGCGGATGATCAGGCGCGATTCCTGGTAGATCAGGAACGCGGCCGGCTTGCTCAGGGCCGCCTCGGCGATCGCCTTCCAGGTCTGCAGCAGGTAGTCCAGGTCCCACTGCAGCTCTTCGGCGTCACGGCCGACACCGGCGGTGCGGATGATCACGCCCATGTCGTCGGGGATGTCGAGCTTGTCCAGCGCTTCCTTCAGCGCGGCACGGTCTTCGCCTTCGATCCGGCGCGAGACGCCGCCGGCGCTCGGCGAATTGGGCATCAGCACCATGTAGCGGCCGGCCAGCGAGATGAACGTGGTCAGGGCGGCGCCCTTGTTGCCACGCTCTTCCTTGTCGACCTGCACCACGATTTCCTGGCCTTCGCGCAGCAACTCGCGGATGGTCGACTTGTTGTGGTCGACGCCAGCCTGGAAATAATCGCGGGAGATTTCCTTCAGCGGCAGGAAGCCATGGCGCTCGGCGCCATAGTCCACGAACGCCGCCTCCAGCGAGGGCTCGAGCCGGGTGATACGGCCCTTGTAGATGTTGGACTTCTTCTGTTCCTTGGACGGCTGTTCGATGTCGATGTCGTACAGGGTCTGGCCGTCCACAATCGCCACGCGCAGCTCTTCGGCCTGCGTTGCGTTGATCAGCATTCGCTTCATTATTGCGTTCCTCTCGCGCTCTACCGCGCGGAACGCCGTGACGTTTCGCCTCTGGAACAGCTTGTCGGCCCTTCGCGCAACGCGCGGACAGGCCTGACCAGGGTTTCCAGCGCTGCAACACCACGGCAGGCCGCGGGAGCGCTTGTCTTAAGTTTTATAGGTGTTTCAGGGCCGGCAGCCGCGTCCGGAAGAACCGGGGCAGCGCACGGGACATGTTCAGCGCAACGGTCAAAAACCGCTGGCGATGGCCGGGCAGGCCGGTGAGCCGCTAACATGGCCGCCCCGGGGGCGGTGGTCGCGCACTGTGCCGGAATCATCGGAAGGCAGGCTTCTGGCCAATCAACTTCCAACGAAATCAAACCCTTATCTCGCTCGCCGAGTGTAACAGAATAAAGAGCCGGATGACCGACCCCCAGCCCCCCAAGCCGCCTGCCGACCGTGTGGGCGTGCGTATTCTCAAAGTTCCGCAAGACCGTGCTGGGCAGCGGCTGGACAATTTCCTGCTCGGCCAGCTCAAGGGCGCGCCACGCAGCCTGATCTACAAGCTGGTGCGCAGCGGCCAGGTGCGCGTGAACGGCGGGCGGGCCAAGGCCGAGCGCAAGCTCGAGGGCGGCGAAGAAGTGCGGATCCCGCCGGTCCGCGTTGCCGAAGAGGGCGACAAGGCCGCGCCACCGTCGTCGTTCCTGGCGCGGCTGGAAGCGGCGATCGTGTTCGAGGACGCGCGCCTGCTGGCGCTCAACAAGCCATCCGGGGTCGCCAGCCATGGCGGCAGCGGGATCAGCTTCGGCGCCATCGAGACCCTGCGGGCGCTGCGGCCGAACCAGACCCTGGAATTGGTGCACCGGCTCGACCGCGATACCTCCGGGCTGTTGATCGTGGCGAAAAAGCGCTCCGCGCTGACCGAAATGCAGGCCTTGATGCGGGAGGACGACCGCGTCGAGGGCCGCGGTATCACCAAGCGCTATCTGACCTTGCTGGTCGGTCGCATGCCGGACGGGGTGATGACGGTCGATGCGCCACTGCACATCGGGCTGCGCCAGGGCGGCGAGCGGCATGTGCAGGTCAATGCGATCGGCAAGCCGTCGCTGAGCCACTTCACGCTGCTGGAGCGGCGCGGCGGGCACTCGTATTGCGAAGTCCGCATCGAAACCGGCCGCACCCACCAGATCCGCGTGCACGCCCAGCACCTGGGGCACCCGGTGGCCGGTGACGACAAGTACGGCGAGGCGGAGGTCAACAAGCGGCTGCGCGACCAGCTCGGCCTGAAGCGTCTGTTCCTGCATGCCGCGTCGCTGGAATTCACGCTGGACGGCGGCAAGACGCCCTACGTCTTGAGCGCGCCGCTGGCGCCGGAGCTGGCCGAGGCACTGGACCGGCTGGGGCGCTGATGCAGCCAGGGCGGGCAGGGGGCAGGGGCGGCTACAGCGGCGCGGATGCTGGGGCCGCACCCGCGCCATGTGCGGCTGCGCGGGTCACGATCCTGCAGGTAGAGCGGAACCCGCACTCGTCAGGGGAATGGCGATCCAAGCCTGCCATACGAACGCCACCGATCGCACAATCGCGTCTCGCTCCCAGGTCGCGTAGTCGTCGCAGGCCGCGCTAGGGCGTGGCGAAGCGGAACAACACCAGGCTGATCGCCAGCGTGCCCATGCCGGCGACCAGGCCGTAGACGGTCTCGTGGCCCTGCGCGTAGCGCTTGGCGGCCGGCAGCAATTCGTCCAGTGCCAGGAACACCATGACCCCGGAAATCAGGCCGAAGACGGTGCCGAACACCGCTTCGGACAGCACGCTGGACAAGGCCAGATAGCCGATGCCGGCGCCGATCGGTTCGGCCAGTCCGCTGAGCAGGCTGGCGCCAAAGGCGTAGAACTTGTTGCGGGTGGCGAAGTACACCGGCACCGCAATGGCGATGCCCTCGGGAATGTTGTGGATGGCGATGGCGAACGCGAGCGGCATGCCGACCGCAGGGCTTTCCAGCGTAGCGAAGAAGGTTGCCAGGCCTTCGGGGAAATTGTGCGCGGTGATGGCGATGGCCGTCATCAGGCCGACCCGGCGGATATAGGCCCGGTTGTCGTCGCGGAACAGCGGATCGTCGCTGGACAGGCTCTGGTGTGGATTGGGCACCAGGCGGTCGATCACCATGATCAACAGCATGCCCCCCAGAAATGCCAACGTGCCGAAGGTGAAGCCGAGCTTGTCGTTGTAGGCGTTGGAGAACGAAGCGATCGATTTGTTGAGAATCTCCGACAGCGATACGTACACCATCGCGCCGCCGGCGAATGCCAGCCCGAACGCCAGCAGGCGCGGATTGGGCTTCTTGGAGAACACGACCATCAGGCTGCCGAGTCCGGTCGCCAGGCCAGCTGCCAGCGTGACCGCAAATGCGGTCCAGACATTGTGGGATGACACTTCGAGCATGTGACGCACGACCTCGTGGAATGGAACCGACCTGCGGGGAGCGTGGCGACTGCTGCTGCGCACTTTGCGCATGGCCACGCTGCGCCTGCAGGATGGCCATGCCTGGATGACGAACACGTGGTGCCTGACGCGGCAGCCCTGGCGCGTGCACGCTGACAGCTGGCGAACACTGCGGTGGCTGGCGCTGCTGGAGGCCTGCGCGGTGCTCAGCGTTGGGGGCGGCGCGCCAGCGGGTTACCGCCGCCGCGTCTGTTCGCGCAACGTATCAACAGCGGCTTAGCCGCCTCGACGCGCCCGCTCTTCGATGGCAAAGCATTCGTCCGGGCGCGGCACCGGCGGCTTGAAGGCGACCGGCACCTGGATCGTCTGCGGCACCGCCTGGCCATTGCGCGTGGCGGCCCGGAATTTCCATTCGCGCACGCGTTTTTGCGCAGCTTCGTCCAGCACCGGCTGACCGCTGCTTTGCGCGACCGATACATCGGTCGGGGTGCCTTCGACACCGACCACCACCCGGAGCACGGCAGTGCCGCCGATGCCGGCACAGGCCAGTTGCGGGGAGTATTCCGGCGGCGGCGTCTTCAAGGCGGCCAGTTCGGTTGGAGCCACCGCCGGGGCGGCCGGCGGCTGCGACGACTTGCCACAGCCGCTGATGCCGACGGCAATGAACAGGCCGGCGAGGGCGGTGCGAGACGGGGTCATGGGGTGGCTCCTTGGTCGTAGAGCTGGGCGGCCTTGGCCGCGCAGATGAAGTCGTTTTCGCTCAATCCGCCGACGTCGTGGGTGGAATAGCGCACCACCACGCGGTCGTAATGCACGCCCAGGTCGGGGTGGTGGTCTTCGCGGTGGGCGATCCACGCCAGCGCGTTGACGAAGGCCAGCGTGCGGTAATAGTCGGCAAAGCGGAACGTGCGGGTGATCGCCGTGCCCAGTTCGGCCAGCTCCCAGCCTGGCACCTGGGGCAGCAATTCGGCCAGGCGCGCTTCGCCGAGCTTGTGGTCGCTGCCCTTGCGCGGCAGGCAGTGGGCCTGTTCCAGGGGAATCAGATCGGTCATGACAGTCTCGCAGGGGTGGCGGACAGCGCGTTCACTCAGGATCACGGTGTTCCATGAGCGCAGGCGCATTGAGCGGTAGAATAACCCCATGATCCAGATATCCGACAAAGCCCAAACCTATTTCCGCAAGCTCATCGAACGTGAGGGCGTGCCCGGCATGGGCGTGCGCCTGAGTGCAGTGGACGCCGGCACCCCGCGCGCCGACGCCCGGCTCGAGTTCGCCGAACCGGCCGATCTGAGCGGTGACGAATGGGCGATCGACTGCGACGGCTTCACCTTGTATATCGTCGCCGCCAGCGTGCCCTGGGTGGATGGCGCCGAAATCGACTACGTCACCCAGTCCACCGGCAACCAGCAGCTCACCATCAAGGCGCCCAAGATTAAGGGCGAAGCGCCGGCCGACTCCGCATCGATGGTGGAGCGCGTGCGCTGGGTGGTGGAGAACGAGATCAACCCGCAGCTGGCATCGCATGGTGGCCGTGTGGCGGTGCAGGAGGTCTCGGCAGAGGGTGTCGTGCTGCTGCGCTTCGGCGGCGGTTGCCACGGCTGCGGCATGGCCGATGTGACCTTGAAGCAGGGCATCGAGAAGACCTTGATGGGGCGCGTGCCCGGCGTGATTGCGGTGTGTGACGCGACCGATCATGCCACTGGCGACGCGCCATATATTCCGCGCGACAGCGCGGCCTGATTCCGCGCCACCGGTGACCACGGCCGCCGATCTGCTGCAGGCACTGCGTGCGCGCATGCCGGGCAAGCTCATCCTGGATCGGCGCACCGGGCTGCCTTACGGTTGGGCAACCTGGATGAGCAGTCGCATCGGGTCGGCGGCTGCGTTCGACGATGACCAGGTGATGGGCGTGCTGCTGGCACGGCCAGCGTCGCCTGCAGGTGCTGGCATGGCGTTGCTGTTGTCGCCGTTCCAGGCATTTCGCAGCCTGTGGTGGCAGCACTGGGAGCCGCGGCCGAAGGACCAACGGCCGCAACACTGGCTGGCGCTGCTCGCTAGCCTGTTGATCCATCTCGGTTTCATCGCACTGCTGATCTGGGTCGTCACGGTGCGCTGGGCGCCGGATGACACTAAGACCGGCGACGAATCGCGGGTGCGCATGACCTTCATTGGCGACGGAGCGGCGGAGCAGGGCGGTGGACAAGGGCAGCCCGCTGACGCGGCGCAGGCCGCCTCGGGCGATGCGGCTTTAGCGCCGCAATCCGCTGCGTCCGTTGCAACCGGCAGGCCGAGCAAAGCGAGTGCAGCACCGTCGGAGCCTGCGCCCGCCGACCTACCAGTCGATCCTTCAAGTACTGCCCAGGCGCAGGACATCGCGCCGGAACCGGAGGCTCCCGCTGCCAGCGAACCGGTGGCGCCTGAGGTGCCACGTGTGAGCGTGCAGGTGCCGCCTGTGATGATTGAATCGCCACTGCAGGTCACCGAAACACCGGTGGCCACGAACGACTTCGTCGTGCCGCCGCCGCCCACGATCACGGTGACTCCGCGTCCGGTTGCGCCGGCCGCGCCGCAGATCGAGGTGCGCCAGCGCGATATCCAGACCGTCACCGAACAGCCCCAACTGCGCGAATTGCAGCGGCCTGCAGCCACGGTGGCGGTGCGCGCTGCCAACGCGCCAACGGTGCGCGAGCGGGAAATCGTCGTGCCGGATCGGCCACAGGTCGTTGCGCCGTCCGTACGCAGCCGCGAGATCACGCCGACGGTTCGCATGCCCGATGTCGCCGTTCGAACGGCCGAACTGCCAAGCGTGCCAGACCCGGCGCCCCAGCCGGCACCGGCGGCACCAGCCCAACAGACGCCGGTGACTCCGTCGCCGGCAGCATCCGCGTCGGCTACTGCAGCGACGCAGCCATCGGCAGCTTCCACGCAGCCCAGCCAGGCGCAGGCGAGTCCAGCGCGATCTGCGCAATTTAGCAGCACTACTGCAGCAGCCTCATCCGCAGCCAAGCCGGCGACCAGCAATGCCGGCCCGGCGCCGGCAGATCGCAGAGGCGGCTGGGATGTTGCGGCCAATGCAGACGACTGGAGCAAATCCGACCGTAGTAGCGCCGGCGAAACCACAGGCGCCAATGGAGCACGCAACGGCATGTTCAACGCAGACGGCAGCGTTCACGTCGCCGCCGGAGCCGGCGATGCCGGCGCCGGTGACCGCGGACCGCCAGGCAGCGAAACCGACACGTGGACCCGCGACCAGATCGCCCAGGGCGGCACCTGGCTCAAACGTCCGCCATACGGCTACACGCCGACCTCGCTGGACAAGTACTGGATGCCAAACCAGTCGCTGCTGCAGGAATGGGTGCGCCGCGGCCTGAAGAAGATCGAGATTCCGATCCCGGGAACCACCACCAAGATCAGCTGCGTGGTGTCGTTGCTGCAATTCGGCGGCGGCTGCGGCTTGAGCGACCCGAATCTCAACGATCAACCGGCAACTGCAAGACCGCCGCCGGATGTGCCGTTCAAGCGAGAGCTGCAGGAAGACAATGGGGCTGTTAAGTAGTCAGCTACCGGCCTGGTTCTGACATAATATACATTATGCGAAGTGGGCTGTTGACGCTCCTTTGCGCCCTGGCGGCCTATCAAGGGTTGTTGATTGCCGACACTGAATTGCCCCACCGGCAGCCAACATATGCCCCAACTGGCCCCAACAAATGCCCCAACGTCGATAAGCCGCCAACAAATCGCCCCGTTCTCAGAGCGCTGCCAACAAGCTGCCCCAAATTCGACGACAGAGCCCTATGTATCGACCGTATCGTCGCCGAAGTTGCCGGTACCATCGCGGAAATTTAGCCAGTTGGCTATCCAGGCGTTCGGTGCTGCAGAAGCCTCCCGTCGCACTGACGCTGCAGGCGATTGCCTGTGGGGACATGTGCTGGCGCTCAAATCCGGTGAGGACCTTTGGGATAACTGCGGAACCAGTCATGCTCGACCTGCGAGGTCAAGTAAGGCCGCACAAACGACGATTGGGTAAGGTCCCGCAACCGCTCCTCATGCTGGGCGATGGCTTCAACATCACTGAGCGTTGGGTAGTGGCGCAACAGCCGGTAGGCTTCCTGGCGCACAGACTTAGGCACGGCTTGGCTGCCGGCGAGTTCCTTGAGAAACGCTCCGGCTTGAAGCAGGTTGCGAGTGCGCTCGTCAGGCAAGGTCATGTGACTGCTCACTAAGGCTAAGGAATTCTTAGCGTAACGCTTAGCCTTGTTCTCATTCCAGCGGCTATTGCACGCCCCACCGTTTTGGTTATTCGGCACGTGGTACTGGCGGCCTGCACCTTAATGGCGGGCCGAGTATGGTCCTAGGTAGACATGGTCCTGGGTACGCGGCAGGGCGCTTACTGGGCATCAGGTAACCACCTTACGGCGATCTCGCTTAGACCGTTCGGGTTTTGGGCGCTTAGGTGGACTCCGTCCCACATGTTGCTGCCACGTCGTCAGTGGCGCGCATCTGCTGGGTCAAGGTGTCGCGCTCGGCACGCGCTGCATCCTGCAACTCCTGGAGTTGAACCCGCAACATTTCATTGCCGCTTTCTGCGCCGAGCACGCGCAAAGCTGAGGCGTCACGTTGCTGGCGAAGTTCGGCCAGCTGACGCTGCAGCTGCTCGACAAAGCGCTCTAACTCGGACGTCCGTGCGGCGGCGAGTTGTTCGGCTTGCTGAGCAGCGCGGGTCAAGCCTTCTAGTCGGGCAAGCTCGGCCTGCATAGCGAGCCGATCTCGTTCCAACGTTTCTCGGGCATCTGAGAGGGATGCACGATCAGAAGCCAATGCCTCATCGGCCTGCTGTCGGGCGTGGTCCAGCGCCAACGTCCACCACTGCCCTGCCAGGGCTGCGACGGCTTCAGGCACGTGGGCACCGCACTCTTTGATGGTCCACCGACGCACTCTGAGTATCCATTTAACGCAGTCAAGGGGGTCTATAGTTCCGGGAACGCAGTAATGAGTGCCTGGTTTTCCCAGTCGCGCACTCTGGGGGGCGAACAATTGAAGGTGGCCCGGCGTTTGGCGTCCTTGCTTGCCGCTGCCTGTCACGGGTTTTGGGCTCTATGGCCCGCGCAGCTGCTGAGGCAGATCGCTTAACGTAAATGGCGGGCCTGATCGACCTTGCCCAGCGCATGCTTTCCGGTGGCGCCAACCCGGTTCCGAAATTCCCCGCGCTCCTGCTGGTGCTGTCGCCCCCTGCGCTTCCAGTCACACGTTCAACGTCGCCAGTTGCTGATCCAGGCGTTCGTTGCGGGCGAAGGCCCGTTGAGCTGACGATGCAGGCGATTGCCTACGAAGATACGTGCCGTCGCTCAAATCCGATGAGGACCTTTGGGGTAACTGCGGAACCAGTCCTGCTCGAACTGCGAGGTCAAGTAAGGCCGCACAAACGCCGACTGTGTGAGGTCCCGCAACCGCTCCTCATGTTGAGGGTCGGCAGGGATTCGTGAGAAAAACAGCCGAATCGGCTCTAACACCATGATTCAACGAGGAAACACCCCTCGACGTCAGGCAGTTCGTGGATTACAGACCTAGGCTTGATCGACCCAGAAGCCGCGTGACACAGGCATTCCTGGAGTACTGCTCAGGAAGGCTCCGACCGTCGCCTGATCCATTGCAGTAGTTCCTCGTGCGGGATCGTACGTCCAGCGTCGACGTCGGCCATACCCTCGCGGGTCCGCCGATCCTTCTCTTCCTCGGTCAATTCCGGAAGGAGTGCTAGTAGCTTGTCTTCAGGGCTCAGAGGCCGATGAGCTGCGCTCAAGTTGGCTTGATTCTCGTGAATATGGGCAGGATCTGGGGATCATCCAAGCCCGCCGGCAAAGGCAGCGATACGTCATGGACCGCCAAGTCGATGATTACGTCCAAATCTGAGCATAAGGGCTGTATGGCGGTGGTCACCAGACGAGCCGCCCGCTCGGCGAAAGCCAGGTCGACCACCAGCCAGATCAGCAGACCGGGAGGCTGTTCGACGCCCCCTGACGAGTTAGTTTCCAGGAGATACGCCGACGAGACGAAGTCGGCGTGCTCAAGGCTGCCGCTGATGGCCGGAGCGAGCCAAGCCGGTGCGGCCTGGGCAGGTCTCACCGCGAACTCCGCCGGCGCCAGCCGTTCCACCCTGGCCAGAAAGCCCGTATCCAACAATGTCGCAACCTCTTCCGGGTACAGGACAACGCCACCGTCGTTGGGATTGAGCATCAACGTCGCGCCGCGAGTACCGGTTAGCAGCTCACGGCCTGATACTCCCAGAATTCTGACAGCAGCCGAGCTGGCCGCCTGCGCCTTGTCGAGCGAGGTAAAGAAAGGGATCGCATCGAAACCGTCAGGATGGCGGAACTGGACCAGTCGCAGTGTCAGAGCGTCGTCCGAGACGGGCGCATGTACGTACACGATCGCATCCATCAGTCGCTTGAAGAATGCGCGTTCCTCGGCTGCACTGTCGCGGGCCCGTTCAAAGGAAGCCTCCAGCGCTGTCTCCGCAGACGTAGTCCCTCTTCCACGCGGCCTGCTCGATTGCTTCATGGTCAGATGCGATGAGGGCCAAGCGGGTACCCGGAGAACCAATCCGCCTCGATCTCGCTGCTCAGGTAGGGTCGCACGAAGGCCGACTGGGTCAGCGCTCGCAGCCGCTGTTCGTGCTCAGCAATCGCCTCGATGTCGCTGACGGTTGGATAGTGCCGCAGCAGTCGACATGCCTCTTGCCGCACCTCTTTGGGCACGGCTTGGCTGGCCGCTAGCTGCCTGAGGAATGCGCCCGCCTGCAGCACATTGCGGGTTCGCTCAGATGGCATCGTCATGACATCAAGAATGACTAGTACTAAGGAATGCTTAGCTTATCGCGTTTGTCGCCGGCCAGCGCACGGTGCAACTATGGACCTTGCGATTCCTGTGTTAATGTAATACAATCAATAACTTACTTCGCATAACGTCGCTTATGTAAAGCCGCGGCGTGGCCGGTATGGTGAGTCTGGTGTCTGAGTGGCTCCGCCCTCGATTGGTGTCTTGCTCACGTTGCGGCTAGCCCGCGCCGGACGCTCCAGCACTGATAGCCTTCAGTTCCGCGAGCATGATGGGCGCAGGCTTGGTAGGTTTCGAGAATCAACCCGGCACGCTTGAGGGGCACCGATGACGCAGCAAACGGATGACTCAGAGAGCGATCCTGCTCAGGCCAAGAAGAATGCTCAGGCGAATTTCGATCGAATGCTTACTGGCATTCCGATGGAAATCCAAGACAGAGAAGCCAGCTTGGCCAGTCGGCTGGCCGCCTTGCCTGGAAGCCCGATAAAAAAGCTGCGCGCCTTGCACAAGGAAATGGAGATCCTGTCCGCTGCGATGGCTCCCTATGTCGCATGCAGTGCGGGGTGCTCGGCATGTTGCCACTACCCGGTGCACCTTTATCCCGTTGAGGCCGAGCTTATTGAGAAGCGCTCCTCGCATTCTCGATTGCCGAAGTCGCTTCCTAGTGCCGACTTCCATGGTTCGCCCTGCCCCTTCCTCATCCAGGAACAATGCTCGATCTACGAGGACCGTCCAATGGTTTGCCGCCAGCATGTTGCGTTGACCAACACGGCGTACTGGTGCGATCCGGTCAGATCGGGCGAAATCACTTTGCCAATGGCCCAACTCTCCAAAGTTCAAGAAGCTTTTCATGAGCTCGTAGCAAAAGATGGCCGCACGACCCCCATGGACATTAGACAGATCTTTGCGGTACCCGGCGAAAGCTCCTAGGCATGGGAGTGCCTGAAAACTTGACCCGACAGCGCCCTTTTATGCGAGATATGCGCGCAACGGGAATGTCAGGACTGATGGAACCGCGCTTCTTGCGTACGCCCACCGTAGCCATAGGCCGAGGCGCGCGCATCGTGGACATGTACATAGCTTGTCGGGTGCACGGGGCCTAACAGGCGCTCAAAGCAGGCGAATACCTCGGCAAGATTCTCTGCCTTCTCCGCTTTGGTGTTGGTCTCATCCGTCACGATGATCTCCAGCGAGAAGCTTGAGACGCCAATCTCGCTCAGCGTCTTTCCTCCGATCAGCCAATCTTCAGGGCGGATATACGTGATGATCGTCGCGATCAGGCCCGCCTTCTTTCCTAGAATCCGGCTGGTCAGATCGCTCACCTGGGTAGATATCTTCGCGGTCAGCGCGGGAGACGAAGATGCAGAGACTTTGATGTTGATCAGAGGCATGAAGGAGCACGTGTGAAGCCGAGAGGCTAGTTGATGGCGATGACCACTTTGCCGATGGGCCTTCCATGTTCCATGCGCGCAAACGCGGCAGCAGCTTCAGCAAAAGGAAAGATGGTGTCGATAACCGGCACGATGGCGTGATCGTCGATGAAGCGGATAAGGGCTTGGGTCATTCTCTTGGACCCCACTACCACTCCGGTGAGCGACTTTCCGCCGATGAGTGAGAATGGATCGATGCTCAATGCAAATCCGCCAGCGACACCACCGATGGTCACGACTCGGCCGCCGGGGCGCAGACTTCGCAGCGAGCGAGCAATCGTGCCGGCTCCACCGATATCCATCACCAGGTCTACGCCGCCGGTGGTGTGGAGCACTGTTTCGTCCCAGTTGGGGTCGGTGTTGTAGTTGATGGTGGACTGTGCCCCTAATGCCACCATGTGCGCGATGCCCTCTTCTCTCCCAGAGAGCACTGTGACGCGCAAACCCGCGGCAAGCGCAAGCTGGACCGCCCAAGTAGACACGCCGCCGGTGCCCTGAATCAGCACATGAGCACCGTCGGGCAGCGCGCCCAACTCAAATAACGCGTGCCAGGCAGTGACTCCTGCACACGCGATCGTAGAGGCTTGCTCCCATGACAAAGTGCGTGGCGCGTGCACCAACGCGCTTTGATCGACCACCAGATGTGTCGTCAGCACACCGTCGATGTTGCCACCCAGCGACATGGACAGCGCTTCGTCACTGGGAAATCCTTCGATCCACAGCGGAAAGAAGATGGGGAGAACGGCATCACCGATGGAGAACTCGGTGACCGCCGGACCTGTAGTGACTACTTGTCCGGCGGCATCCGACAATGGGATGCGGGCTTCACCGGCTCCCATCTGGCCGTGGGCGACGAGTAAGTCACGGTAGTTGAGCGAGGCGGCCTTGACGGCCAGCAAGACTTGGTTATCACCCAAGGACGGGTGCGGAACCTCGATTCTGTGAAGGCTTTGTGGCCCCTGTCCACGGATGACGCGGTAGGCGTGCATGAGGCTCATTCGGCGAGTTTGGTGAGAGGCGGCGACCGAGATGGTGCAATGGCACATCGCATTTTTTGATGGCGCCACTAATGAACAATGTGGGCCGGATAGCCAATCGAGCTGAGTGCTTGCTTTATCAGCTCAAGCGGTCGGCGGGTTTCGAGGCCGATGCGGCGTTGGTCCGGCATGAACTGCGCCCGCATCGAAGGGTCTACGCTCATCAACGCACGTCGAATGGGCGCCACACATGCGCTGCAGGCCATGGCGGGGATATGTAGTCGATGCATGCTTTGCTGCTCCGAGCCGGGCGGACAGCCAGCCTCAGGCTTCCTACTGTGGGAACGTCAATGCCCGTTCGTCGGGCTCGCCAAATCGTCCAGAATCGGACATTCCGGGCGGTTGTCGCCATGGCATCGACTGGCCAGGTCGCGCAGCGTTCGCTGCATGGCCTGCATCTCGGTAATCTTGATCTGCAGATCGTCGATGTGGCCCTGGGCCAGTTTCTTGACCTGGGCGCTGGCTCGCCGGTCATCGCTCCACAAGCCTAAGAGCGATTGGATTTGTTTGATGGAGAATCCCAGGTTGCGGGCACGACGAATGAACCGAAGCCTGTGCACATCGGCATCGGTGTAAAGGCGATAGCCCGCAAAGGTGCGACTAGCCGGAGGGATCAGATCGATCCCTTCATAGTGGCGAATCATCTTGGCGCTGACCTCGCTAAGCGCGGCGGCTTCGCCAATGTTATGCAATCCGGCTTCGCGCGCGTCGGCCAGTTCGGGTCGCAGTGCCTTGGAGCTGCGTCTGGTTGCCATCATGCCTCTCCCACATCGATCTTGGTTGGCTGCCAACGGCGCAACAGCAGCGTGTTGGCAATCACGCTCACACTGGACAAGGCCATCGCTGCGCCAGCGATGACCGGATCAAGCAAGCCCAAGGCCGCCAGAGGAATCCCGACCACGTTGTAACCGAAAGCCCAGAACAGGTTCTGATGGATCTTGCGGGTCGTGCGGCGGGAAATGTCGATGGCATCGGCGATGAGACCCGGCTCAGCGCGCATTAGGGTAACCCCAGCGGCATGCATCGCCACATCGGTACCGGTTCCCATGGCCACCCCCAAGTTGGCGGCAGCCAGCGCTGGCGCATCGTTGACACCGTCGCCGACCATGGCCACCGGTGCCACCTGAGCCAATTCAGCGACCAACGCGGCTTTCTGCTCAGGCAATACATTGGCGCGCACCTCTTGGATGCCCAGCACCTTGGCCACCGAGGCGGCCGCGCCGGGGTTGTCGCCAGAAATCATGACGGTGCGCAAACCCAGCGTGTGCAGCCGTTGAACAGCCGCGGCTGCACCCAGACGCGGCGGATCCTCAAAAGCCAGTATCCCGAGCAACTGCGGATGATCGGTGCCCTGCTCTGCCAGCCAGGACACCGTGTGGCCGGTCTGGCTGAGTAGTTCGGCCCGGGTCTGCAATGCCGTGAGCACGACGCCATGCTCAAGCATCATGCGGGTACTGCCCAGCAACAGGTTCCTGCCATCCACCTTGCCGGTAATGCCGCGGCCAGGCACCGCCTGCACGTCGCGTGCAAGCGGAATGGCGCGCTGGCCCATCACGCTCAGTACGGCCTTGGCTAAGGGATGCTCGCTGCCTTGCTGCAGGGCCGCCGCCAACGGCAACAGATCGGCCGCATGGCCACGGGTGGCAATCTCTTCGGTCAGTACAGGACGTCCTTGGGTCAACGTGCCTGTCTTGTCGAAGGCCACCACCTTTACGGTACGTGCCACTTCCAGCGCCTCGGCATCCTTGACCAGAATGCCCGCTCGGGCGGCCACGCCGGTGCCGGCCATGATCGCGGTCGGGGTCGCCAACCCCAGCGCGCACGGGCATGCGATGACCAGCACCGCTACCGCGCTCAGGATCGCCTGGTTCCAATCACCCGTTGCCAGACCCCAGCCGAGCAGCGTGAGCAAAGCCAGGCCGATCACTACCGGCACGAAGATCGCGCTCACCCGATCCACGGTTCGCTGGATAGGTGCCTTCTTGGCCTGTGCATCCTCCACGAGGCGAATGATCCGAGACAAGGCGGTCTCGGCGCCGATGGCCAGTGTGCGCACCAGGATGCGGCCTTCACCATTGATGGCCCCACCGGTGATGCGATCGCCCTCCCCGCGCGCCACGGGCATGGATTCCCCGGTGATCAAGGACTCATCGACATGCGTGCGGCCCTCCGCGATCACGCCGTCCACGGGGATGCGCTCGCCTGGCCGCACACTGACAATGTCCGAGACGGCAACCTCGTGAATGGCAACCTCGCGCTCTTGTCCGTCCTGATACACGCGTGCGGTGGCTGGCCGCAGTGCTTGCAAGGCCCGGATCGCTTGCGTGGTCTGTTGCTTGGCGCGGGCCTCTAACCACTTGCCCAGCAGGATCAAGGTAATGATGACCGCCGAGGTCTCGAAGTACAGCGCGGCATCGCCGTGGTGTCCGGCATCATTGAACAAGTGATAGACACTCAATCCATAACCGGCGCTGGTCCCCAAAGCGACCAGCAGATCCATGTTGCCCGTGCCGGCGCGCAGTGCATGCCATCCGGCGCGATAAAAGCGCGCACCGATCCAGAACTGCACCGGCGTTGCGAGCAAGAACTGCATCCAGCCCGGCAGCATCCAGTGCTGACCTGCGACCCATCCCAGCATCGGGACGACCAATGGCAGTGAGAGGGCCGCAGCGATCAGCAGTTTAAGGGTGTCACCACTGAGCGCCTGGCGCGCCGGCGCTGTATCGATCTTGCCTTCCAGTGTCTGCGGTTCGACCGCGCGATAACCCGCTGCGCTGACGGCGGCGACCAGGGATGTGACCTCCACCAGTGACGTGGCCCGTATGCGCGCACGCTCGGTGGCCAGATTGACCGACACCTCCATCACGCCCGGCACAGCACGCAGCGCACGCTCTACCCGTGCCACACATGAAGCGCAGGTCATCCCTTCGATGATCAGATCCCGCTCCTGGCTGGCAACCTCATAACCGGCCTGCTTCACCGCCGCGATCAAGGCGGGCAACGCGGCTGCCGGCGCGGTTACCTCGGCCACTTCTGTTGCCAGATTGATCGACGCATCGCTCACGCCGGTAACGGCCCGCAAGCTGCGCTCTACCCGGCCTACACATGAGGCGCATGTCATGCCGGCGACACTGAAGCGATGGGTGGCCGCAGGCACCGGTTGCGGCAAGGTGAGCGTTAAGTCCATGGAGTAAGGGCCAATAGGAACGAGCAGGTAGCCTGAGCCTTCCCATGATGGGAAGGTCAACAACACGGGACGGTTCTCCACTCAACTCGCCTGTCGTTTGACCTTCCCACCGTGGGAAGGCTCATCGTGACAGCGTCGGCAAACCGCCGATGCTTTTGGAGGGTTGTCCATGAATCTCGTTGTTGAAGGTATGACCTGTGGTCACTGTGTCCGAACGGTGACCCAAGCCATTCAGGCCCTTGACCCCCACGCCCAGGTGGACGTCGATCTGGGCAGTGGCATGATCAAGATCGAGGGCCTGCTTGCCGTAGAACAGGCGGTTGAGGCTATCCAGCGGCAAGGCTATGTGATCGCCGCCGTGCTCCCTTCTGAGGCTGGCACGCCGGCCGCCCCGGCCGCATCCTCCTGCTGCGGCGGATGCCACAGCTGAGTCCGCGCGAGGGCTTGATCCTGATCAATGCCAGTCAGCCCCAAGAGGGCTAGACTGGCCATCATGAGAGCTCGCACGTCCCCTACCCTGATCTGCCCAGCGTCCACAGGCGCTGCTTCGGGCGTGTGGGAGCTGTCATGGTGAAGCTGCTGAGGCGATGGCGGCGCCCCCGTTCTCGTGCCCGACTGGCATGGCTGGGACTGTGGGCGCTGCTGCTGCAGCAACTGGCGCTGGTGGCTTACGCCTGTCCGCTGGAATCGGTGGAAGCTGGACAAGCGACCCTGATGGTCGGTTGCGAAGAGATGTCCGCGCCGGATCCCGATGCTCCGGCGTTGTGCGACCAGCATTGCCAGCGCGATCACATCGCCACGGCCGATGCGAAGGCCCCTCAAGTGCCTTACCAGCCCGCGCTGGCCGCCTTCGCGCTCGTGCAGGCTCTGTTGCCACCGGTACACGCGCAGTTCTATCGGGATGTTCCGGTGTGCGTGTCCGATCCGCCTCCCCTGCAGCGCTTCTGTAGCCTGCTGATTTAAGACCCCTCCTGGATTGACCCGTGCTCGTGCTGCATGCGTTGCAGCGCGCTCGTTGTCGTTTGTCCGGAGGTCTTATGGAGATGTCTTTCTTCTTGCGTGCAAGGCGCAGGATGGCGTGTGGATTCGTGTTTGCCTTGGCGCTCAGTGGTCCTGTGGTGGCGGCATCGCCCGCTATCCCGATCAGCTACACAGAAGCCCTACAACGGGCGCTTGCTAACGCCCCAACCCTGCAGGTGCGTCGATCCCAGATCGATGCCAGTACCGAAGAAGCCGCGCGTGCTGGCGCGCTGCCCGACCCACGTTTGATCGTGGGGCTGGCGAACTGGCCTGTCAGCGGACCCGATGCCTTCAGCCTGCGGGCCGATGAGATGACCACCCAGCAAGTCGGTCTGATGCAGGAGTTTCCTGCGCGTGCGAAACGACGTGCCGAGCACGCGCTGGCGCAAGCGACGCTGGCGCAAGCGCGCTCACTGTCGATGGCCGAACAGCAGATGGTGGCCCAAGCGGCCGCGCTGGCCTGGATCGAGCTGTGGAGTACGCAGCAAGCCGTAGATGCGTTGGAAGGTTTGCGCGAGCCGGCACGCATAGCCGAGCGTGCGGCGCGTGCTCGCTTGGCAGGTGGCACGGCCGGGGCCAGTGACGTGCTTGCCGCCCAGGCCGTCCTACTGCAGTTGGACAATCGCCTGGAGCAGGTACATGCGGAGCACGCCGCGGCGCAGGCCGGCCTGGCGCGGTGGTTAGGTATTGCACCAGAGGCGATCTTGGCCAGTGGTGCGGCACCGGATTTTTCGCAGTTGCCATTGGAGCCCACCCAACTGCTGGCCAAACTGGACCAGCACTCGCCACTACTGGGCTGGGAGGCACGCCAGAGCTTAGCCCAGGCCCAGGTGGATGCGGCCGTGGCCGAAACCCGCCCGGATTGGAGTGTGGAGCTCACCTACGGACGTCGCGAGCGCGCACCCGACGGCATGGCGCGCAGCGACATGCTTATGGTGGAAGTGGGTGTGGGCCTGCCGCTGTTCCAGAAGAACCGCCAAGCACGAGGCATCGCGGCACGGCGGGCCGAGCTGGAGGCAGTGTCCGCAGAGCGCGATGAGGCCCGGCGCATCCAAGCCGAGTCGGTGCAACGCGCGATAGCGCGATGGCGCGGGTTAACCGGCCAATTGGAGCGTCAGAACACGCAGAGCCTGCCTTTGGCGCGCGATCGCGCGCGCACGGCGTTGGCCGCCTACGGCGCCGGTGCCGACCTGCAGCCGTGGCTGGAAGCGCGGCGCGATGAGATCGAATTGAAACTGGAGAACGCCCGTCTGCTGGGCGAACAGGGCCGTGCCTGGGCGGCACTGGCCTATCTGCTTCCCCATGAGGAGAACACGCCATGAGCCCGACCAAGACGCGTCTCACACAGCTCGCCGTGGCCCTCGGGTTGCTGGCGCTCGGCTTTGCCGGCGGCTACGCCAGGATGACTCGAACCTCTGATACCACCCCGCCCACCGGCACGAGCGGCGCAGATCAAGCACGCAAGGTGCTGTACTGGTACGACCCCATGGCGCCGGAGCAGCGATTCGACAAGCCGGGCAAATCTCCGTTCATGGATATGGAGTTGCTGCCCAAATACGCAGATGAGGCCATGGGGGGCGGAACGCAGATCGATCCGCGCCTGCAGCAGAACGTGGGCATACGCACTCAGGAAGTGACGGTAGAGTCACTAGGGACTGCCGTACGCGTGCCGGGCACACTGACGTGGGATCTGACCCAGGAAACCCTGGTCAGTGCGCGCATGGAAGGCTTGATCACCCACGTGCAGGTAAAGGCGCCGTTTACCGAGGTTCGTCGTGGTCAAGCGCTGGCCACCGTGCAGGCCCCGGCATGGAACGCGGCCATCGCCGAAGCACATGCCCTGAGCCAAGCTCAGTCCGCGGGTGCGCGTGAGCTACAGGGTGCGGCGCAACAACGGTTGCGTTCGTTGGGTGTTCCTTCTGGCGCCTCGGCCAGAAGTGGCGTCGTGCTTGGCGCAGACCACAGTGGTGTCGTGACCGAGATCCTGGCACGCGAGGGGCAGACGGTGATGCCCGGTACGCCACTGTTCAAGATCAATGGGCTGGACACGCTGTGGCTGGAGGCCTCGGTGCCCCAGGCAGCGCTGGGCACCTTGCGGCCGGGGACCTCAGTGCAGGCCACGGTCAGTGCCTGGCCGGCAGAGCGCTTTGCCGGACAGATCCATGCGTTGCTTCCCCAGGTCGACATGGCTAGTCGCACGCAGCGGGCGCGAATTGTGCTGCGCAACCCGCAGCGTCGGCTGGTGCCGGGCATGTTCGCCGAGGTTCTGGTGCAGCCCGATGCCGAGCAGGCCCTGCCAGTCGTTCCCACGGAGGCGCTGATCGCCACCGGGCGGGACAGCCGGGTCATCGTGCAGGATCCGGACGGGAGCTTTCGGCCAGTGCGGGTGAGTGTCGGACGTAGCGTGCAAGGGCGCACGCAGATCGTGGCAGGCTTGGCCGGTGGTGAACGCGTGGTCGTCTCGGGTCAGTTCCTGCTCGACTCTGAAGCCAGTCTCTCCGGTGCGTTGGAGCGCCTGGGCGCTGCACAACCGACAAGCCCTGCCAGCGCATCAGGTGTGCACGAGCGCCATGACGCCGGGCACGACCCTCGCACTGTCGTGCCGTCACCGTCCAGACAGCCTGCGCCTGTCGCGCCAGGGACCTCCACCTCTACGCCGCCGCGCTGCCCTGTGCAGTATTGGTATGACCCGATGGTGCCGGAGAAGCATTTCGACAAGCCGGGCAAGTCACCGTTCATGGATATGCAGTTGGTACCCAAGTTCGGCCCCGCCGCAGCCGCTGATTGCCAGGCAAGCGACGTCATGTCCGAAGCGATGGAGGGCACGCCATGATCGCGCGCCTGATCCATGCTTGCATCGCCAATCGCGTGCTGGTGCTGGTTGCCGCCGCGCTGCTGGCGGTGGTCGGTATCTGGTCGGTAAAGAACACGCCGCTGGATGCGCTGCCGGACCTGTCCGATACCCAGGTCATCATCCGCACGCAATGGGCGGGGCAAACCCCGCGCATCATCGAAGACCAGGTGACCTACCCGTTGGCCACCACGATGTTGTCCGTCCCGGGCGTGAAGGCGGTACGCGGCTTCTCCTTCTTCGGTGATTCGTTCGTCTACATCCTGTTTGACGATGCCACTGATCTGTACTGGGCTCGCTCTCGAGTGCTCGAGTACTTGAGCCAGGTGCGCGATCGACTTCCACCGAATGTGAATCCGGCGCTGGGTCCTGATGCGACAGGACTGGGCTGGATCTACCAGTACGCGCTGGTGGATCGGACCGGTCAACGTGATGTGGGGCAGCTGCGTGCGTTGCAAGACTGGTTTCTTCGTTATGAGCTAAAAACCGTACCGGACGTGGCTGAAGTAGCCAGTGTGGGCGGTGCGGTGCGCGCTTGGCAGATCCAGCCGGATCCGCAGGCGTTGGCGGCCCGTGGACTGACGGTGGCCGAGCTCATCGAGGCGGTGGATGCGGCCAACGGCGCTACCGGGGGCTCCGTGATCGAACAAGGCGAAGCCGAACTGATGGTGCGTAGCGAAGGCTACCTGCGCACACAGGAGGCATTCGAACAGGTGCCGGTAACCAGCAACGACGGCATCCCCGTCTTGCTCGGCGAGGTGGCCACGATCAGTCGGGGGCCGGTCTTCCGTCGTGGTATCGCAGAGTTGGATGGTCAAGGTGAGGTGGCCGGCGGCGTGATCGTCCTGCGGACCGGCAAGGATGCCTTGGGGGCCATTCGGAACGTCAAAGCGCGACTGCAGGCGTTGCAATCCAGCTTGCCCGAGGGCGTGGAAGTGGTGCCGGTGTACGACCGCTCCGAGCTGATCCAGGATGCGGTACGCAACCTCACCCACAAGCTTGGCGAAGAGTTCCTGGTCGTAGCGCTGGTATGCCTGCTGTTCCTGTGGCACCTACGCTCGGCGTTGGTGGCCGTCATCACCCTACCCTTGGGTATCCTGGCGGCCTTCATCGTGATGCACGCCCAGGGGATCTCCGCCAACTTGCTGTCATTAGGCGGCATTGCCATCGCCATTGGTGCGATGGTCGATGCAGCGGTGGTGATGATCGAAAATGCACACAAGCATCTGGAGCACTGGCGGGAGGAGCAGGGCCGGGAACCTCAGGGTGAGGAGCGCTGGCAGTTGATGGCCCGCTCGGCGGCCGAGGTCGGACCGGCCCTGTTCGCCAGCTTGCTGGTCATCACCCTGTCTTTCGTGCCGGTTTTTGCCCTGCAGGCGCAAGAAGGGCGATTGTTCTCGCCCTTGGCCTACACCAAGACCTACGCGATGGCCGCCGCAGCAGGGTTGTCGGTGACCTTAATCCCGGTCTTGATGGGCTACCTGATCCGCGGCCACATCCGCCCGGAACAGCAGAACCCCATCAATCGCATCCTGATCGCTGGCTATCGGCCCATCCTGCTGTGGGTCCTCAAACATCCCGGTGTCACCTTGCTGCTCAGCGGCCTGCTGCTAGTGCTCACCTTGATCCCCTTTAGCCGGTTGGGCAGTGAGTTCATGCCGCCCTTGGAAGAAGGCAGCCTGTTGTACATGCCCACGGCCCTGCCCGGCCTGTCCGCCGACAAGGCCCGTCAGTTGCTCCAGCTCTCGGGCCGGATGATCAAGACCGTACCGGAGGTTGAGCACGTGTTCGGCAAGGCGGGCCGTGCCGAAAGTGCGACCGATCCGGCCCCGATCGAAATGTTTGAGACCACCGTGACCTTCAAGCCGCGGGATCAATGGCGCCCGGGCATGACCCCTCAGAAGCTGCGCCAGGAGTTGGACGCAGCGGTCAAGATTCCCGGTCTGACCAACCTATGGGTCCCGCCCATTCGCAATCGCATCGATATGTTGGCCACCGGCATCAAGAGCCCGATTGGGATCAAGGTCTCCGGACCGGATGTGGAGCAGATCGAGCGCCTGAGCCAGCAGATCGAGCAGGTGGCCAAGACCGTGCCCGGCGTGAGTTCGGCACTGGCCGAACGCGTCACGGGTGGGCGCTATGTCGATGTACAGGTGCGTCCGGAAATCGCTGCACGTTACGGATTCACTCAAGGCCAACTCCAGCAACTGATTGCCACGGTCGTTGGCGGCGATCCAATCGGGGAAACGATCGAGGGGCGCGAACGCTATCCCATCGTCTTGCGCTACCCCCGTGGCCAGCGTGACTCGTTGCAGGCCTTGCAGGATCTGCCGCTGATCGCGCCAGGCGGTGTGCAACTGACCATGAGCCAGGTGGCGGAGCTGTCAATCAGCCCAGGCCCGCCGATGCTCAAGAGCGATAACGGCCGGTTGGTGGGCTACATCTACGTGGATGTGGCCGATCGCGACTTGGGATCGGTGGTCCAGGACCTGCAAGCCGCGGTGCAGACTCAGGTGAGTTTGCCTGCCGGCTATGGTCTGGCCTGGTCGGGGCAGTACGAGTATCTGCAACGGGCATTGGCACGCCTGCAATGGGTGGTGCCCGCGGCGTTGGCGATCATCTTCCTGGTCATCTGGATGGTGTTTCGCCGGCTTAGCGATGTATCCATCATCCTGCTCAGCTTGCCCTTGGCGTTGGTGGGCGGTTTCTGGTTGATCTGGGGGCTGGGCCATGCGATTTCGGTGGCCAGCATGATCGGATTCATCGCCCTGGGCGGCGTTGCGGCTGAGTTCGGCGTCATCATGCTGCTGTACCTGCGTCATGCCTGGGAGCAGCGCTTGGCCAGCGGTGCGCCGGAAGATGTGTCTACCCTCCAAGAGGCTATCTACGAAGGTGCCGTGCAACGGGTGCGCCCGAAGGCGATGACGGTAGCCGTCATCCTGGCCGGGTTGTTTCCGCTTTTCGTCGGTGCCGGTGCCGGCTCGGAGGTCATGCAACGTATCGCCGCGCCGATGCTGGGTGGCATGCTCACCGCACCGGTGCTCTCCATGGTGGTGATTCCCGCAGCGTTCTATCTGGTGCGGCGACGTGGATTGCGCGCGGCGCGGGGCGACCAATGAGAGACAGACTGAGCACTTGAGGTCCGTCCCCACAAAAAGACGCCAGTCATGGAAGAAGTCATGACTGGCGTCAAAGGGGAGAGTACCGCCTACGTGCTTACTTATCAGTGCCCGGCGTGCGGGGAAATCTCAAAGCTCAGCGACGCCCGATCCGACACAAAATCCAACCCTTTTCTTGTAGAGGGCATCATGTGATTGGTGTGGATGTACCAGGTCTTGGCGGTGGTCACCTGGAAACTGGCTTGGCCCTGGGCATCGGTGCGCAGGAGCGTAGCGCTACCGTGCCCGCCCTTGACCGGTGCGTCAGCGCGATGGCCGACGTACACGCGCAGGTTGGGCACTGGCGTGCCCTGCTGCAGCACCTGGAAAGACAGCTGTTCGCCGACCTTCACGCTTCCAGGATTGCGGGCCAAGCGGATCTCCAACGGATAGCCCAGCGAGGCAGCGAAGTCGTCGGTCAGTTTTGTGCCCACCTGTCCAATGGCACGGGCATGCTTGGTATAGCTATAGGTGACCCCTTTGGGGAACTTGCTTGCATCATAGGTGGCCAGCGTATCGGGCAAGTCTTCCAGCTCCAGGTACTTGCCGAACTCGCTGGCCGTACGGGTACTGGTGGAAGCCATCGTCGAGACACCCAGCAGATGGGTGCCCTCGCCCGCCGGATGCACGGTGAGCTGGCTTTGCTTGCCGACCTCTTTCCAACTGGCCAAGTCCGGGGCAGCCTTAGCGCCGCTCTGACTCAGCGAAACGTCCTGTAGACGCGTTCGGGGGACTGCACCTGCACTTTCATCGAAGGTGCCATTGTTCACCAACGCGGTGTTCGCCTCGCCCGCTGCGGTACCGGGCTTGGAGAAAGCGACAAACAGGTCGTGCGCGCCGGCGCTGCCGGCCACGGCGAACAGCAGTAGTGCGGCGGATAGTTGCATGTTTCTCATGATGTGTAGCTCCTTGGGATCGTGGCTTACCAGTGGTAACCAAAGCGGACATTCCAGCGACGACCCAGCAAGTCGTACGTCATGGTGTCGGTGTTGGCGTTGGGGTTGTTCTGCACGAACGGCGCCTTCTTATCGAGCAGGTTTTCAACGCCGGCGGAGATGTCCCATTTCTTCTTGATGCCGTAGCTCAGTTGCAAGTTGTGGTACACCACGCTGGACACATGCGAGCCGATCGTGCCGGGCACGGCGATGATGTCGTCAGCGCTGCCGATGTACTGCGCCGAATAGACGCCGGTCCAACGGTTTTTGCCCATGCGCAGTGAGCCCAAGCCACGCCACTGGGTGTAGCTACCCAAGCCGCTGGTGATCTTGCCGGCGTACTCAATGGTGGTAGCACCGGCGAAGGGAGTGACGTCATAACGCTCGAGATACGAAGCGTCCAGACTCGCGCTGGCCTGCCAGCCGGCCACATCGAACTGATATAGCACGCCGATATCCACGCCTTCGGATTCCTCGCTGGCCGCATTGACCTGCTGGGACGAGAGGTAGTTGACCTCACCGGTGACCGGATCACGGGTAAAGTTGGCCGGTGAGCAGAACGGATGGGCCAAGTTCGGCGTGGTGTAGCACGCACGCAGCTTGACCGACCCTTCAATGCTACGGATCGCGTTCTCGATGCGGATACGGTAGTAATCGGCCGTGAGCGTCAGTCCCGGCGCAAACCCTGGGGTCCACACAAAGCCTGCCGTGAAGGTTCGCGCATCTTCAGGCTTGAGGTCGGGATTGCCGCCTGTCGTGGTGAGGATAGTGTTGCCCAACTGACGAAAGTTGGTCGGCACGCCCGCGGCTTGGCAGTTGGCCCGAATGACCGAGTCGGCCGGTAACGTGCTCCAGTTGCTGCACGGGTCCAGCGTAGTCAGGCTGCCTTGACCGATGCCACCGAACAACTCCGGAATGCTGGGGATACGAAAAGCCGTTGCGTAGTTGAGACGAATCTTGAGGGGTTCGGCCACCTGCCAATCCAGCCCCACCTTGTAGTTGGTGTCACTGCCGAACAGGTCGTAGTCGGAGTAGCGGCCGGCCAGGTTCAGGGTTGCGTAGTCCACCAACGGGACGTCCTGCAGCAGCGGGACGGCAAACTCGACAAAGGCTTCCTTTGCCGAGTACTCACCTTCGATCGGATCCTGACGCACGATGTTGGCGCTGCCGTTGACTACCAGCGGATCTGGGTACAGCCATCCCCGTTCCTTGCGAAACTCCACGCCCGAGGCAAACGCAACGCTACCGGCAGGCAGATCGAACAAGGCACCGGAGACCGTGCCGCTCACCCCTTGCTGGCTATTGCCACCGGATCCACGCTGGGTAAACAGGATGTAATCCAGCACTTCGGGAGTCAGGTTGCCGTAGCCCAGGTAGTTGCCGCACGGAATAGCCGCCCCTGGTGTGTTGCTGCACAGGCTGGTGTTGAGAGTGTTCTCTACCCGATCCAGGTTGGCGATGTTGGTCGAGCTGTCTGTGGCCGAATTGCGCCCCCAGTTCAACGCCACATTCCATGCCCAGTTATCGCCCCACTGCCCTTCCAGCCCTAGCACGGTGCGGAACGTATCGACCTCTTGCTCGGTGATGCGCGCTCCAGCCTCTTCCAACCGACGGCGCTCCAAGGTCAGGTTTTGGCCGGTGGGGTTGGTCGGATTCGTGGCGGCAATCCGGATCGTGCGATAGACGCCCAGGGTGTTGGGCGAGGCACGCTGGTTGGACTGGCGATTGGTCGCCATCAGTTCGGTGAAAAGGCGCGTGTTCTCAGTCAGGTCGAACTGGCCAAAGCCACTAAGCCCAATGCGTTTGATCGGGCTGACGGCATTGAGCAGCAGGTTGTAGTTGTAGTTGTGCTTGGCGGGATCGTAGAGCTCGTAAGAGCGCGGATCTCCATTGGGATCCTGATTGAAGTTGACTACCCGCCCATCGGCCAAGCGTGCACGACCGCCGATGGTGGATGAGTTGCCCACGCACTGCAGCGTGCCCGCCACTACGCCCAGCGGGCACGGCGCGCGCGAGGCCATGGTGATGGTGCCACTTTCGGCATAAGTCAGGGCGCCAGACATTGAGCTGCGCTCGCCGGTGGTACCGAAGGCCAGGTTGAAGGAGCCGATCTCGCCATCACCCTGGAAAGTCTGACCGTTCCGGGTGGATAGCTCCACGCCATCCATTTCCTTGCGCGTGATGATGTTCACCACGCCGGCTACGGCATCGGCACCGTAGATGGCAGATGCGCCGTCCTTCAGGATTTCGATGCGATCAACTAGGGCCAAGGGCACCACGTTGAGATCCACCGAGTTGTTGGCGCCGGTACCACCGTTGACTACGCGTCGGCCGTTGAGCAGCACCAAAGTGCGGTTAACGCCCAAGCCACGCAGGTTGATCTGGGTGGTGCCGTTACCGTTTCCCGTCCAAAAGTTGTTGGATTGCGAGCCGGCTGCACCGGCCGATGCAGGCAAGCGCTGGAGCAGCGTCTCTACCGACACAGCACCGGAGCTCTGGATAGTCTCGGCATCGATGACCGTGGTGGGTCCCACACCGGACATCTGAGCGCGTTTGATGTGACTGCCGGTCACTTGGACCGCATCAAAGGTGGTGGGTGAAGCGGTCGACGGCGCAGAGGCGTCGGCGCCACCGGAGAGGGAGGCGCTGTAGGCATCCGGACCGGCTTGCCCTACACCGGAGGACGGTGCGTTGCGCGCCGGCTTCGGCGTGTTGGCTCCTTCTCGCACGATCGCCAGCGCGCCGCTTTGATCACGCTTGACCGTCAGTCCCGTGCCGGCGAGCACGCGGTTCAGCGCTGCATCCTGGGACATGTCCCCGCGTGCGCCTGCGGTGCGTCGATCACGAACGTCTTCGCTCAAGTAGACCAGACGAACGCCCGATTGCCGGGCATAAGCTTCCAGCGCGACTTTCAGGTCCCCTTCGGGAATATCAAAACTGCTCGTTTGTGCAGCGGCGGAGGCCGCGATGACCAGACCACACATGACAGCCAACGCTGTCCTCGCCACTTTCGTACGTGCCATGCATTTTCCCCAGGTCGGCGCGAATCGGCCTGATATCTGTGACGAGAGGACGGCACGCTTCCGGTATGAAATATTTCAGATTGATGTCTGTGGGCGTCTCACTGCGGCTGGGAGACGCGAATCTGATCCCCCTGCGTCTCGACGCGCAGGTTGAAGCCCGTGGCCAGCAGACGTGCGAAGGCATCGACACCTGTGGCATCGAAGCTGCCGCCCACACGCATGTGGGCCGTTTCCGGATCCATCAGCACCAACTGCTTGTCGTTGTAGCGATTGAACTGGGCCGCCACATCCGCCAGCGTGGTTTGATCGAACTCCAGGGTTCCATGGCGCCAGCTCAAGGACCGGCGCACTTTGTCCTGAGCGTTTACCGCCACCAGCGTGCCCGCCGGCTTGCTGTACAGCAGTCCCCCGCCTCGCACTATCACCGGCGGCCGGCCGGGCTTGGCCACCATCGGCTCGACGCGCACCTTGCCCTCCAGCACCGCCACTTCCAGGCGCTCGCGCTCTTGCCTGACGGAGAACTTCGTTCCCAAGACCACCACCTTGTGGTCGCCGGCATGGATCACAAACGGATGCGCAGGGTCTGGCTTTACGTCGAAAAAGGCTTCGCCTTTGTCCAGCCATACATGGCGCAGCGAGGGATCCACCTGCGCGCGGAGCTCGGTGTGCGTATTCAGTTCCACCCGCGAACCGTCCGACAAGGCCACGACTTCCCGTCCCCCAACCTCGGTGGTGTAGCGAGTACCCGGCCCCCACCAGGGCATGTTCAGCAGTACGGCCAGCATTGCCACCGCCGCGGCCGCTGACCAACGCACCGGTGAGGCCCAACGCCGCGTGCGGGGTGATTGCACGCCGCGCACGGCCGCCAGTCGATCGGCTCGATCCCAGACCGACTTCAAACGAAGCCAGGCCACACGATGGGCCGTATCCTGCCCCAACCAAGCATCAAGCTGCCTCTGGTCCTGCGCGGTCCACTGCGAAGATTGGGCGCGATTGATCCACTGCGCAGCAACTTGTTCGATGTCGTTGTGCGGGCTCATGGGTGCGAACGTTCCTTGTTGAAGCGCCGGGCCGGGCGCTGAATCTTGCCGGTACCGCCAAGCATGAAGTCCGCCAATGCGCGCATGCCCAACAACGTCTGGCGCTCCACCGTATCTTCGGCAATCCTCAGGCGGCTGGCCACTTCGCGTTGGCTCAAGCCGTAGATCTTGCGAAGCTCGACGATCTGCCGGCATTTGGCGGGCAGTTTCTGCAAGCCTTGCTGGAGGCGCCGTAACTCATCGCGTGCACCCAGATGCCGCTCCGGCGTCACCTCATCGCTCTGCATCACCGCCTGCTCGACATCGGCCATGGCTTCAATGGACACGATGCGTGAGCGGCGGATGCGATCAATGAGCAAGTTGCGTACGGTGGTCATGACAAAAGGTTTGGCCTGCGACGGCAGACCCCGACGCGCGGCTTCATATATGCGTGTGTAAGCCTCCTGCCGAAGATCAGGAATCTCGCTGTCCTCATGCCCATGCCGGCGCAGAAAGGCGTGGATCAAGCCTTCCAGCGGCAAGACATGGGCGATGAACCACTCATCCAGTGCGGTGGTCACCAGGGTACTCGCTGATTCATCGGGCAGGCTCAAGCACGTCCATTCACTAGGACGAGCGCGGTCAGGAAATCCGGTACACCGCAGCACCCGCCGGCCTGCTGGGCCGGCGGGTGCTGGGATCAGATCTTGAAGTCGTCGTACGCCACCTGGCTGTCGGGTACCCCCAGCCTGCTCAGTAGCTCTCGGGTGGCCTTGAGCATGGCCGGCGGTCCGCACAGGTAAAACTCGCAATCAGCCAGGGCCTGATGGGCTTTGAGCAGACGATCATGGGCCACTTCGTGAACCAGACCCCGCAAGAGGGCATCGTCGTTCTGCGCCTCATCCGAGAGCACCAGATGCCAGGTAAAGTTCGGGTGCTGCCCGGCCAATTGCTCCATCTCCTCGATGTAAGGCGCCTCCTTAAGGCTGCGTGCGCCATACCAGAAGTGGATCCGCTCACCGCCCTGCCCCGCCAACAGCGTCCGAATCATCGCGCGCAGCGGCGCCATGCCAGCGCCGCCGCCGATGAACACTTTCTCCCGCCCGTGGGGTTTGAGCGCGAAGTCGCCGAAGGGGCCGCTGAAAGAAACCCGATCCCCCGGGGAGAGCGTGTACAGGTAGGTCGATCCCCTGCCCGGCGGTTGCCGCTTCTTGTCCGATCTGCCGGGACTGAAGCGCGCCAGCAACGTCAGACGACCCTGCGCCTGATCAATGGGCAAGGCCAAGGAGTAGGCCCGGCGTACCGGCTCGCGATTGACCAGCTTTTCCGGCAGATCCACGCCGGCCCAATCCTGATGGTGGTGTTCGGGTCGCACCAACTTGTGAACAGGCACGTCGTAATCGGGCACGTGCACCTGCAGGTAAGCACCGGGTTGATACTCCGGTCCGGCAGCCTCGTCGGGCTTGAGCACGATCTCGCGCAGGAACGGGGTCACCGCCGTAACCTGCTCCACGGTAGCCGCATACTCGGTCCATAGGCTTGCCCCGCCGGCCACCTCGACATCGGTGTCTTCCGTCACGGCCAGGTTGCAGGCCAGGCGATAGCCCATCTTGACCTTGCTGGCGCCCAGGTGGGCGCGATCGGCCGCGGTGGCTTTGGGCGCCGCGCCGCGGAAGCGCACCTCGCACAGGCCACAGCTCTGCCCTCCTCCACAGTTGGACGGCAGTTGCACGCCCTCGCGTGCCAGCGCGACGTAGACGTTGTCGCCTGCCGACGCCCGTACGGTGCGCAGCCGTGTCCCGTCCGGACCGAATACCGACAACTCGCGGGCCGGACGCCAGCGGCGCGGCACGAACTCGCTCCAGTGGAAGCTGGCAAACAGCAGCCAGATGCCGGTCAGGGCCAACCACAGACCGCCGATCGCTGCGGTGACCACCAACGGGTTGTTGAAGTTCTTGCGCCCGGTGTAGTCCATGATGTGCAACATCCAGAACACATCGAACAGACGCCAGGTCTTGTTGCGGTGGTAGAGCACTTCGCCCGTCTGGGCAGACAGGTACACCGTGGTGTCCTGCGTGTCATCGGTGTCCACACGCCACAGACGCCCCTCGTGATCGCGCACCTCCCCGCTCCACTCCAACAGGCGCGGCGCTTTCAGCGTGCCCGGTCCGGTGTAGGAGGCCTGAGCCAGGCGGGTGGCCCAGGCCGAATCCAAGGGGATCGGCTGGCCCGTAACGGCGTTGGCCAAGGTGACACCTTGCGCATCGGCCAATTGGTACACCGGCGTGTCCAACAGCCAGCCAGAACTCACGCGGCTGATTTTCTTGTTGCCACCCAGAAAGCTGGCCGGCGATCGGGCGTTGGCGGGCCAGTCATGCGCGGCATGCGCGTGGGCCTGGAACTGATGGCCCTGCACCTGATCGTGGTCCAACCAGCTCATCATCACGCCACTGGCCATCCAAAGCAGCAACTGCAGGCCGATGATCAAGCCGACCCATTTGTGCAGCGTTCTCATCCAGGGCGTCATGCTGCGGCCCTCCTGCGGAAGCTGTAGAACAACAGCCAGGCGCCACTGAGCACGAACACCAGTCCGACCGCCGAGGCCACGCGCAACAGAGTGTTGTTGACGTCCGAGCGCGCCTCGTAGTCCATGATGTGGAACATCCACAGGAAATCGAACCAACGCCACAGGCTGTGCCGCCGCGCCAGCAACTCGCCGCTATAGGGCGAGAAGTACAACGTCGTTTCACCGGCATCGGCGTAGTGCACGGCCCACATGGGAACCGGGCGGGTGGCGACTTCCTGCGGCGCCTGCGTCACCCATTCAACCCGGGCTACCGGCGCTTGGCCCTGGTACACCGCCTTGGCCAGCGCGATCGCCATCTGCTGATCGCCCGGCGAGAGCACATGGCCGGTCGTAGCGTCGAGCAGGTAAATCTTGTCGTGGGCATGGATTTCATAGACATCCCGCTCTAGCAGGCGCTTGAGCTTGACCTGGGTCATGCCCGAGTAGCGGCGCTGCAACTCCTCACCTGACAAGTGCGTGGGTGCGACCAGCGGTTGCTGATGCGCATGGGCCAGGTGATCGCCATGGATGATGTCCAAGGAAATGACCGTCATGTACACGCCGCTGATCATCCACAGCAGCGCTTGCACGCCGATGATCAGGCCAATCCATTTGTGGGCCTTACGCGCCCAGAAAGCCGATTTCATAGTGATCTCGTTCGACAGGAAGACGACACCTGCCCCCGTCACACGGACGGGGGCAGGTGAAGCGGGCCTTACCAGTGGTAACCCACGCGTGCATACCAACGACGACCCAGCAGGTCATACGTCATCGTGTCGGTATTGGCGTCGGTGTAGCTCTGGATGAACGGGGCTTTCTTGTCGTACAGGTTGTCGATGCCGAAGGACACATCGAAGGTCTTGTTCGGTGCGTACTTGAGCTGGACATTGTGGTAGGTCACGCTGGGGGCATGATCGCCAATGTCGCCGGGGCTGGCGTTGATGTCATCCGCCTTGCCGATGTACTGCAAGCTGTAAGAGCCGGACCAGGCTTCGCGCTCCATCGTCAGCGAGGTCAAGGCGCGCCAGTGAGTAAAGCTGCCACGGCCACCGGTGATCTTGCCGGCGTACTCGATCACCTCCGCGCCCGGGAACGGCCGCACGTCGTACTGGTCCAGATAGGACACATCCACACTCAAAGTCGAATCGAACCCAGCGACCGCGAACTCGTACAGACCACCCAGGTCGATGCCCCGTACCCGCTCGTTGGCCGCATTGACCGGCTGGGACGACAGGAAGTCCACTTCACCGGTGATCGGGTTGCGGGTGAAGTTGTCATTGCCGCAGAACGGATGCGCCAAGCCCGGGGTGTTGTAGCAGATCGACAGCTTGGTTGAGCCATCGATACGCTGGATGGCGTTGTCGATCTTGATGTTGAAGTAGTCCACCGTCAGCGTCAGCCCTGGCAGGAAGCGCGGGGTCCAGACCGCGCCCACGGTCAAGGACTTGGCATCTTCCGGCTCCAGGTCAGGATTACCGCCGGAGGTGGTCAGGATCGTGTTGCCCGGCTGCACGTAGCCCGCCGGTACGCCGTACGCCTGGCAGTTCTGACGCACTACCGAATCAGCCGGCAAGCTGCTCCAGCCGCTACAGGGATCGGTCGTGGTCAGGTTGCCCTCGGCCACGCCACCAAACAGCTCGGGGATGTTAGGGATGCGGAAAGCCGTGGCGTAGTTGGCGCGCACCTTCAAGGACGGCACGATCTGCCAATCCAGGCCCACCTTGTAGTTCACGTCTTCGCCGAACAGATCGTAGTCGGAGTAACGCACCGCGGCATTGAGCGTCAGGCTCTCGGCGATCACGCTGTCCTGCAACAGCGGCACGGCAAACTCGGCGAAGGCTTCCTTGGCCGTGTACTCACCGGCGATCGGATCCTGTTGGTTCGTGTTGGCAATGCCCAGCACCGTCAGCGGATCAGGATCGCGCCAACCACGCTCCTTGCGAACCTCGATGCCGGAGGCAAAGCCCACCCAACCGGCCGGCATCTCGAATAGCTGGCCGCTGATGTTGGCGGTGAAGCTTTTCTGGTCATTACCGCCGTTATCGCGCGTCCTGAACAGGATGTAGTTGAGCACCTCGGGGGTCAGGTCGCCGTAGCCGAGATAGTCACCGCAGGGGATCGCCGCGCCGGGCGTGTTGCTGCACACCGCGGTATTGAGCGTGTCATCCACCCGGTCCAGGTTGGCCACATTGGTCGAGCCATCCACACCGGTGTTGCGCCCCCAGTTCAGCGCGGCCGACCAGTCCCAGTTCATGCCCAACTGGCCTTCAATGCCCGCGACCACGCGGAAGGTATTGGTTTCCTGGAAGAACTCGCGCGGGCCGGCCTCTTCCAGACGGCGGCGCTGCAGCAGCAGGTCTTGGCCGGTCGGGTTGGTCGGGTGGCTGGCCGCGATGTTGATCGGGCGATAGACACCCAGGCTGCCGGGCGTGGCCAACTGGTCGGACTGGCGGTTGGTGAACATCAACTCGGTGAACACGCGCGTGGTTTCATTCACCGTGCTGTCGCCGAACAGGCTGAAGCTCAAACGCTTGATCGGATTGACGGCATTGAGATAGGGATTGCCGTTGTAGTTATGTTTGGCCGCCGAATACGGTTCATAGAAATCCCCGTCACCATTGGGATCCTGATTGAAGTTCACGCGCGAGCCGTCGGCTAGCAATGCGCGCCCACCGATGGTGGCCGAACTGCCCACACATTCGAGTTGCCCGTCGACCTCACCCAAGCCGCACGGTGCGCGTGAGGCCATGTTGACCGTGCCGGTCTCCGAGTAGTTGATGCCGGCCATCAACGAACCGCGGTCTGACGTAATACCCCAGGCGAAATCGAACGACTTTTCTTCGCCATCACTTTCGAAGGTCTGTCCGTACCGCACTGCCGCCTCGGCACCGTCGTAGTTCTTCTTGGTGATGATGTTCACCACGCCCGCCACGGCATCGGCACCGTAGATGGCTGAGGCACCGTCCTTGAGGACCTCGATCCGCTCGATCAGCGCTACCGGGATGATGTTCAGGTCCACCGAGCTGTTGGCACCGGTGCCACCATTGACCACACGACGACCATTGAGCAGAACCAGCGTGCGGTTAATGCCCAGGCCGCGCAGATTGACCTGAGTAGTGCCGTAGCCGTTCTCGGCCCAGTAGGCATTGGACTGGCTGCCGGCAAAGCCGGCCGAGGCCGGCAGGCGCTGCAGCAGCGTCTCCACCGAAGTGGCGCCGGAGCGCTCGATGGCTTCGGCATCCACCACGCTGACCGGACCAACACCGGAGAGCTGCAGTCGCTTGATATGGCTGCCGGTGACCTGGACGGTGTCCAGCGTCTTGGCCGACTCGCTCGTGGCGCCCTGTTCAGCCTGCTGAGCCAGAGCCACCGTGGAAAAACCGGCGCACAGAAGGGCACCGACGGATACCGCCAAAGGATTGCGCTTGAAGTACATGGGTTCTCTCTCCCCCGAAGGGCAATGCATGCGTATGACCCTGGTGCCCCAGACGTGGGGGCCTATGCGACATCAGGGCGTGCGTAGACGTCGCCAATCAATGGCGACCAAGCAGCATTAGCCGATGGGAGGTCGGAACAGCCGGGATACCTGTCGTCGCAGCGGCGGCAACTCAGGCGTAGGTAGGTAGGTGCTCGTCAGGGCGTGCTGGGCGGCAAAGATGACCGGCACACGCCCGGCGAAGAAGGTGAGCACACAGCTGCAGTCGCAGGAGGTGGTGCTGCAGTCGCACTGATGATCGTTCTGATCACCCTGCCCGGCTTGCTTGCCACCGGGACGAATTTTGTTGCAATCGTTACTAATCTTGGCGCGTTCATTGACACGCGCGCCGCCGTGCACCGAGTGGGTGCCATTCACCGCACCTGGGGGAGGAATATGCCGCACGGCCATCCGCGTGGTGGCCTGCGCGCTCAGGATCCCATCCGCGCAGAGCACGAGGATCAGGAACATACGCAGTAGCACACGAAGCGACGACATGAGCGTGTGGCGAACCCGCAGGTTGTCTATACCACAGCAATAGCACGAGGAAATTCTTAGTGTCAACTGCTTATGCAGCACAGCATCGAAAGTGGTTGGACTGGTTGTATAGACATGTAATGCTTGGCCCATGGACGAACCCAAGCCGCACTACCAGAAGCTCAAGCACTTCATCCTGCGTCACATCACCAACGGCGACTGGCCCGCGCGCAGTCGCGTCCCCAGCGAGAACGAACTGACGGCCAAGTTCGGCTTGTCTCGCATGACAGTGAATCGAGCGCTGCGCGAGTTGACCGATGCCGGCGTGCTGACCCGAGTGCAAGGCGTGGGCACGTTCGTCGCCGGGCCCAAGGCCGAATCGGCGATGTTCGAGGTGCGCAACATTCGCGAAGAGATTCAGTCCCGCGGCCAGACACACTCGGTCCAGGTATTGATCTGCGAGACGGTCGAGGCGCGCTCCAGTGTGACGACCAACTTCGGCCTGACACCGGGCACGGAGCTGTTCCACAGCCGCCTGCTCCACCACAGCGATGACAAGCCCGTGCAGTTGGAGGATCGCTTTGTGCAACCCAGCGTGGCGCCGGATTACCTGGACATCGATTTCCACACCGAGATTCCGCATCAGTACTTGATGCGCGTTGCGCCGCTGGAGCGCGCCGAACATGTGATTGAAGCCGAGACGGCCAGCAAGCGTCTGGCTGCGCAACTGAAGATCAACGAAGGCGATCCGTTGCTGGTGCTGACCCGACGTACGTGGTCGCGCGGACAGGTGGCCAGCTTTGTGCGGCTGATTCACCCGGCATCTCGTTACCGCTTTGTGGGCACCTTCCAGGTTGGCGCCCCCCTGACCCCTTGAGGATTTGATGGATACCTTGGAACGCTCCGCTTCCCCTGCGCGCACCGTTCGCGCTCCGATCGGCACCCAGCTGCACTGCAAGAGCTGGCTGACTGAAGCGGCCTACCGCATGATCCAGAACAATCTGGACCCCGATGTTGCCGAGCGCCCGGAAGACCTGGTGGTCTACGGCGGCATCGGTCGTGCTGCGCGCGACTGGAAAAGCTTTGACCGCATCTTGGAAACGTTGCGATCGCTTGAGAACGATGAGTCCTTGCTGGTCCAGTCGGGCAAGCCCGTCGGTGTTTTCCGCACACACCCCGATGCGCCACGCGTGCTGATCGCAAACTCCAACCTCGTCCCCCATTGGGCGACGTGGGAGCACTTCAACGAGCTCGATAAGAAGGGCTTGATGATGTACGGCCAGATGACGGCCGGCAGTTGGATCTACATCGGCAGCCAGGGCATCGTCCAGGGCACGTACGAGACCTTCGTGGAGTTGGGGCGCCAGCACTACGGTGGCAACTGGCAGAACAAGTGGATCCTTACCGCCGGCTTGGGCGGTATGGGTGGTGCGCAGGCGTTGGCGGCGACCTTGGCCGGGGCCAGCAGCATCGTGATCGAGTGCCAGGAGTCGCGAATCGATTTTCGCATTCGCACGCGCTATGTCGATCACAAGGCAACCTCCATCGAGCAGGCCTTGCAGATCATTGAAAGTAGTCCAGTCCCCGTGTCGGTGGGATTGCTGGGCAATGCGGCCGAACTGCTGCCGCAGTTCGTCGCCCTTGCACGTAGTGGCGGCGCCCGCCCCCATGCGGTGACCGATCAGACCTCGGCGCACGATCTGATCAATGGCTATCTGCCCGCCGGATGGACCCTCTCACAGTGGGAGCAGGCCCGCAGCGGTGACGATGGTCAGCGACGCGAGCTGGCGCAGGCTGCCGCGGCCTCGTGTGCCACGCATGTGCGCGCGATGCTCGATTTCCACGCCATGGGCGTGCCGACGATCGATTACGGCAACAACATCCGCCAGGTGGCGCTGGATCAGGGCGTGGACAATGCTTTTGCCTTCCCCGGCTTCGTGCCCGCCTGTATCCGTCCGCTGTTCTGCCGCGGCATGGGCCCGTTCCGATGGGTGGCCCTGAGCGGGGATCCAGAAGACATCTACAAGACCGATGCTAAGGTCAAGGAACTGTTTCCTGACAACACGCATCTTCACCACTGGTTGGACCAGGCCCGCGAGCGCATTGCCTTCCAAGGTCTGCCCGCACGGATCTGCTGGTTGGGCTTGGGCGAGCGCCACAAGGCCGCGCTGGCCTTCAACGAAATGGTGCGCAATGGCGAGCTCAAAGCACCGATCGTCATCGGACGCGATCATCTGGACTGCGGCTCGGTAGCCAGCCCCAACCGTGAAACCGAAGGCATGCGCGATGGCTCCGATGCGGTCTCGGATTGGCCGCTACTCAACGCGCTGCTGGCTGCCAGTGGCGGTGCGACCTGGGTGAGCCTGCATCATGGCGGCGGCGTCGGGATGGGCTTCTCGCAACACTCAGGCGTGGTCATCGTGTGCGATGGCACCGAGCAAGCCGATCGCCGGCTGGCGCGTGTGTTGTGGAACGACCCGGCAACGGGCGTGATGCGCCACGCCGACGCGGGCTACGAGCAGGCACTGGCCTGTGCCCGTGAGCATGGCCTGACCTTGCCGGCCATTCTGGAGTGAATCGCATGCTTACTCTGACACCGGGCCAGCTGACGTTGGCCCAACTGCGGCAGATCGCGCACGGGACTGATCCCATCGCCTTGGACGCAGATTGCTGGGACAACGTCCGCGCCTCTTCGCAGGCCGTGCAGGCCATCGTGGCCGCCGGCGAGCCGGCCTATGGCATCAACACCGGCTTTGGCAAGCTGGCCAAAGTCCATATCCCGCGCGAGCAACTGGAACAGTTGCAAACCAACCTGGTGCGCTCGCACGCCGTGGGCATGGGGCCATTGCTCGACGATGCCTGCGTGCGCCTGATCTTCGCCACCAAGATCGCTTCTTTGGCGCGAGGCTACTCCGGTGTACGCGAGCATACCCTGCTTACCCTGATCGCGATCTACAACGCCAGGATCTGGCCCTGTATTCCCTCCCAAGGCTCAGTCGGTGCATCCGGTGATCTGGCCCCCTTGGCGCATCTGACCTTGGCGGCCATGGGCGAAGGCCAGGTACGTGTCGACGGGCAGATCCTGTCGGCCAGCCAGGCCCTGCAAGATGCCGGGATCGCTCCCATCCGACTGGCAGCCAAGGAAGGGCTGGCATTGCTCAACGGCACCCAAGTGTCCACGGGCATTGCGCTGATGGCGCTGTTTGCCGCCGAACAAGTCTATGCGGCCGCCGTGCTAACGGGCGCGATGAGCGTGGATGCGGCATGCGGCTCCGATGCTCCGTTCGATCCGCGCATCCACGCCGTGCGTGGCCAGCCCGGCCAGATAGCAGTGGCCGCGCACTACCAGCGACTGCTGGCCGGCAGCGCCATTCGCCAATCGCACCTTCACAACGACACCCGCGTGCAAGACCCTTACAGCCTTCGGTGTCAGCCTCAGGTTATGGGGGCGGTGCGCGATGTCATGCAGCACGCCGCCCACGTGCTGCTGACCGAAGCCAACGCAGTCTCCGACAATCCGCTGGTGTTCACCGACACCGGCGAGGTGATCTCCGGCGGCAACTTCCACGCCGAACCGGTAGCCTTTGCCGCGGACCAGCTGACGATGGCGGTGTCCGAGATTGGCGCCCTGTCGGAACGGCGCATCGCCCTACTCATCGATGCCACGATCTCCGGGTTACCCGCCTTCCTGGTCGCCAATCCGGGCGTGAACTCCGGCTTCATGATCGCGCACGTGACCGCGGCCGCCCTGGCCAGCGAGAACAAGACCCTCTCCCACCCGGCCAGTGTGGACTCCCTGCCCACCTCGGCCAATCAGGAGGACCATGTCAGCATGGCCACCTTCGCCGCGCGCAAGTCGCGCGAGGTGGCCGACAACGTGCGCCGGATTGTGGCCATCGAACTGCTCGCCGCCTGCCAAGGCATCGAGTTCAGGCGGCCACTGGCGTCTTCGCAAGCATTGGAGGCAGTGCATGCGCAGGTGCGTAGCGAGGTGCCCCGCTACGATGAGGATCGCTATCTGGCGCCGGAAATGCAGGCGATGGAAGCCTTGATCGAGCGGGGCGGTTTGCGCGCGTTCCTGGACTGGCCGCTGCAGGATCTGCGCGCGTGAATCTGGCTTGGCACGGACGCGTGGACCTGCCGGCGACCGCCGATACGCAACGCTGGCACCAAAGGGTGGCCTTGGACCCGCAGCCTGAGGCGCCCGGCATTGCCCTGCTGGGATTTGCCAGCGATGAAGGGATTCGTCGCAACGCCGGCCGCCTGGGCGCCGCACAAGGGCCCGGTGCACTTCGCAACGCCTTGGCCAACCTGCCTGTGCTCCATTGTGCTCCGCTCTACGATGCGGGCGACATCACCTGCGTGGATCAGGCATTGGAGCTGGCGCAGGCCCACTACTCCCATCGAGCGCAGCAACTGCTGGATCAGGGGCATTGGGTGATTGGTCTGGGCGGCGGCCACGAGATCGGGTATGCCAGCTACGCCGCACTGCGCGGACACCTGGGCGCATCCAAAGCTCGCATCGGCATCTTCAACTTCGATGCACACTTTGATCTGCGCGAGCAAGGCAGTGCAAGCTCGGGCACGCCCTTCCTGCAGGCACTGGAGCATGCCCGCAGCATTCGCTCCCCGCTGCGGTATCACTGCATCGGTGTAAGTCGATCCAGCAACACGGCGCGTCTATTCGCCACGGCCAACCGCGAAGGCGCCCATTACCTCACCGATGACGTGCTGTGCACCTGGAATTGGCAGGCACAGGCTGAGGTTCTGCGTGCGTGGTGTGATGCGGTTGACGTTATCTACCTGACGCTGTGCCTGGACGTGCTGCCACAGGCGGTGGCCCCGGGCGTGAGTGCCCCCAACCCACGCGGGGTGAATCTGGAGGTCCTGGAAGCCCTGCTGGATCTGGTCATGGCCTCGGGCAAGGTACGTGTGGTCGACGTGGCGGAACTGTGTCCGCCCCTGGATCCGGATCAGGCCACCGCACGTGTGGCTGCGCGCTTGATCCACCGCATGGTCAGCGCGCAGGCTCAGTGGGGTGATACCGGCTGGCAAAAGGCAGTGAGCTAGCGGGAGCGCTCAGCCAGAAGTTGTTTCATCTGGGCGATCTCCTGCTTCTGCGAGGTGATGATCTCCTGGCAGAGCTTGACCAGCTCGGGATCCTTCAGGCGGTTTTCCTCGCACATCAGAATGGCGCCGGCATGATGGGGAATCATGGAGCGGATGAACTGCCGATCTGTCACCGCGGCCTGCGTGCGAATTCCCCACCAGCAGAACAGCATGAACGCCACGGTCACGCCGGCCAGGATCAGATTACGCCGACGATCGGGGTACATGCTGGACATGAGCCAAAGCTCGATCAACAGCATCGGCGCGGCCATCAGGCCCGCCATGTAGAACTGGTTGACGTTGTTATAGACGTTGGCCCACTGATCGACCATGGCATACATCAGGGCGTACATGGCCAGGAACGACAAGGCCATCATCAGCAGCAGGCGACCGTAGTGGCCCTGATGCGTCTGACCGGAACTTCCGTGCGAGGCGTGTTGCTCTGAATGCTGCGTGTGCGTGCTTTCGTGCTTACCGTGCGAAGAAGACATGTCGATCTCCGTGGGAATGGCAGAACATCGCCGAATCCCGGGGGCCAAGGAACCAGCCCCCGGGGAGATAGCAGTTACATACCCTTGCCGGCAGCGAATTCCTGCGGGCTCAGCTTGCCGTCCTTGTTGCCATCAAGCATGCCGAAGTGCGGCGCGAGCTTGTGCTTGGCCAGTTCTTCCTTGGACAGCGCACCATCCTTGTTGGTATCGAGCTTGGTGAAATCGGCATCGGCCGCGGCCGGCTTGTGCTGACCATGCTCCTGCTTCTTGTGGTCCATCGGCTTGTGCTGACCGTGGTCGGTGGTGGGCGTGGTGGTCTGGCCGCCGGCGAAGGCCGCGCCCGCCATCAGAAACAGGGCCATCATCGAGAGGGAGGCATAACGCTTCATTGCAGTACTCCTTGTGGGATATGAGCCATCAGTGACAGGAATGGCCGCGCGCAGGCTCATCGGCGCGGTCAGGGGGGGAGGTGGCAACAACGGTGGAGCCGGACAAACGCAAGGCATTGGTGACCACCGAAACCGAGCTCAGGCTCATGGCCAGGGCCGCCATCATCGGACTGAGCAAAAGGCCGAAGCTGGGATACAGCAGGCCGGCGGCGATAGGCACGCCGATGGCGTTGTAGACGAAGGCGAAGCCCAGGTTCTGCTTCATGTTGGCCACCGTCGAAGACGAGATGGCACGGGCTTGCACGATGCGCCTCAGATCACCCTTGACCAGGGTGAGCTGGGCGCTGGACATGGCCACATCCGTGCCCGTCCCCATCGCGATGCCCACATCGGCTGCCGCCAGGGCCGGCGCATCGTTGATGCCGTCGCCAGCCATGGCCACACGACGACCCTGGGCCTTGAGTTGCTGGACCAGTTCGGCCTTGTCCTGCGGCTTGACGCCGCCACGCACATCCTCGATGCCCAGCGTGCGCCCCACGGCCTCGGCCGTCGCCTGTGCGTCACCGGAGGCCATCACCACGTGCAGGCCATCGGCACGTAGCAGGTTCAAGGCAGGCAAAGTCGTGACTTTGATGGGATCTGCTACCGCAATGGCGCCGGCCAATCGTCCATTGACCGCCAGGAACATCACGCTGGCGCCTTCCTTGCGCAGACGCTCGGCGCTGCTCTGCAAGGGCGCAACATCAGCCCCTACCGATGCCATCAAGCTTTGGTTGCCAAGCACCACATCCTGATCGGACACGCGCCCGCGAACGCCTTGACCGGTGAGCGAATCAAAATCTTGGGCGGCCACCAGGTTCAAGCCACGTCGCTGGGCTTCCGCCACGATGGCCTCGGCCAAGGGATGCTCACTGCCCTGCTCCAAGCTGCCAGCCAAGCTAAGGATCTGATCGGCATCGAAACCGGCGTAGGAGAGCGTGTCGCGAAAGGCTGGACGGCCCTCGGTCAACGTACCGGTCTTGTCCACGATCAACGTGTCGATCAGACGTAGCTGCTCGATCGCCTGAGCATCGCGGAACAGGACCCCGACCTGCGCAGCGCGGCCAGTGGCGACCATGATCGACATGGGGGTAGCCAAACCCAGGGCACACGGGCACGCAATGATCAGAACCGATACGGCATTGAGGACGGCAAAAGTCCAGGACGGTTCGGGTCCAAACAGACCCCATCCGAAGAACGTGAGCACCGCCGTGGCCAGCACGGCCAGGACAAACCAGTACGCCACCTTGTCCGCCATACGCTGCATCGGCGCGCGGGAGCGCTGGGCTTGGGCTACCAACTGCACAATCTGCGCCAGTACCGTCCCGGATCCGACTTTGTCCGCCCGGATGACCAAGGCGCCCGTCCCGTTGAGCGTGGCGCCTATAACGTGATCACCGACAGCCTTCTCCACCGGAATGGGTTCACCGGTCAGCATCGACTCATCGACACTGGTGCGGCCTTCGATGACCTCCCCATCGACCGGCACCTTCTCGCCCGGTCGTACGCGAAGCAGGTCACCCACGTGCACGTGATCCAGCGCAACGTCCTCTTCGCCCCCATCGGGTTTGACGCGGCGAGCCGTCTTGGGCGCCAATCCCAGCAGGGACTTGATGGCCGCCGAGGTTTTGGAACGCGCCCGCAGTTCCAGCAGCTGTCCGAGCAGGGTGAGCGAGACGATGACCGCTGCCGCCTCGAAGTAGACCCCTACCCGTCCATGCTCGCGGAAAGAGTCCGGAAACAGGCCCGGTGCAACGGTGGCCACCACGCTGTAGCCAAACGCGGCGGCCACGCCGATGCCGATCAGCGTCCACATGTTGGGGCTGCGATTGCCGATGGACTGTAGGCAGCGCTCAAAGAATGGCCACCCCGCCCAGAGCACCACTGGAGCGCTCAGCACGAGCTCAATCCAGGTGCGCGCCTGCGTGGACGAGCCGGGCAGACGGTGTCCCAGCATGGCCAAGACCAGGACGATCAAGGTCAAGGGCAATGTCCACCAGAACCTTCGGGTGAAATCGCGTAACTCCGGATTGTCGTCCTCCTCCAGCGAGGGCATCTCCGGCTCCAGCGCCATGCCACAGATCGGACAGGTGCCGGGACCTGGCTGACGAATCTGCGGATGCATCGGGCAGGTGTAGACCGTGGCGTGGGTACCGCTGGGTTGGGCCACCGCTGCTGGGGCGGTCACTTCAACTTGCTGGGGAGCATCGTCCGTATAGCGGACGGGACTGGTGATGAACCGCTCTCGGCATTTGGCTGAGCAGAAGTGATACTTCGTTCCGCCATGCAGGGCGTGGTACGGCGTTCTAGCCGCGGAGACCTGCATACCGCATACCGGATCACGCACCGAGTCTGGACCATCGCTGGCACCCTGCGGCATCGCCTTGCCGGCTTCATCGTGGGAATGAGGGGACATGGATCACTCTGGTCTGGAAGAAGGGATCGCGAGCAAACTGTCAGCTGCGTTGACCGTGCAGGACGTAAGGCTGCGTGGTGCCATCGGGCAGTACGAACTCCACCGTATAGGGTTGAACGCGTCCGTCGGGCATCTCCATGCCAGGAGAACCGGCAGGCATCCCCGGTAGCACCAATCCACGGCCTACCGGGCGCTCACGCAGCAGGCGCAGGATGTCCTGCACCGGCACATGACCTTCGACGATGTAGCCATCGATCTCGGCGGTATGGCACGAGCCGCGTCCATAGGGAACGCCCAAGCGCGCCTTGATCGGGTTGAGGTCTTCGCTGTTGTGCACCTCAACCGTAAAACCTGCTTTCTCCAGATGCTCCACCCACAGTTGGCAGCAACCGCAGGTCGCACTCTTATGTACTTTGACCAACGGCAACGGACGCTGCGGTTGAGTGACCTGCTGCGCAGCCGCCGATGTCGGAGATTGGGCGTCCGATGCCGCCTCTGAATTGACAGCCGATTCGGGGCGCGCGCATGCGGTCAGCGACAAGGCCGTGGCCAGCAGAAAGAGACAGCTGCGTGAAGTGTTCATCATGCTTCCTTAAGAGATGCCCGAGCGCCGAGGCGCTCGGGCGTGGAGCCGGGGCAGCTCCATGAAGGGATCAATGCTGGTGATCGTGGCCGTCATCGGCCTTGGGAGCTGGCTCGGCTGGTTTGGCTGGCATGGAGCCGTGCTGATCGTGCTCGCCCTCGGACTTGGCCTGCGCAGGTTGCTTTGCCGGCTCGGCCGCATGCACGTGCGTCTTGCCGTCGGCATGCACATGCGTGGTGCCTTCCTTAGGCTTGCTCATGTCCATGCCCATGCCACCTGCTTCATGCCCCTGGCCATGGCCATGGCCATCACCCATCTCTTCGCTATCACCGCCGCCATGGTGATCTGCACCCGCTTCCTCGCCATGCGAGTGCCCGCCGGTCTCACCGCCACCGTGTGAATGGCCATCACTGCTGGCTACCAACGCCTGGTAGCCGGCCTTGTCCAGCTTGGGCAGCTTCTGCAGGAAGGCCGACATGTTCCAGATGAACTCATCGTCCATGCTGCCGCCCCACGCAGGCATGCCGCTGGCCTTGATGCCGTGCTTGATCACCCAGAACGCCTCAGCTGGACCCACCGGGTGCTTGCTTAGGTTTGGTGGCGCGGGGTACAGACCCTTGCTCATCTCGGTGGCCGCCGCATCTGGCGAAAGATGACAGGTCACACACATAGCGTTGTAGTTGCCCGCACCCTGGCGGATACGCTCAGGATCATCCAGGTTCGTGGGTACCTGAAGCTTGGCGGCGCGCACCTCAATGGAACGCTCACGCGCCGTTTCAAGTAGCGCATACACCGGGCGACTATGCGGATCATCAGCGGCCACGTTGTACACGCCCAGAGAGACCGCGGCGGTTGCGACCACCGCAACCAATGCCACGCCGGCGCCGAGCCATACCCACATCTTCTTGTTGGATTTCATTGTCAGTTCCCCTTAGAACCAGGTACGAAGGCCGATGACCAAGCGCGTGTCTTCAAAAGACTCGCCATGCTCGCGTCGCATGTCTGCGGTATTGCCAAACGCACGCTCGTACACCACGCCGATGTAGGGAGCGAACTTTCGGGTGAACTCATAACGAAGTCGCAGGCCCGCCTCAGCGGTACTCAGACCCGAACCTATTCCGCGCAATGGATCGTTCTTGCCATACGCCGTGACCTCCACCAGCGGCTGCAGGATCAGCCGATTGGTCAGCAGCAGTTCGTACTCGGCCTCGACATTGGCAGCAGTCTGGCCGCCTTCGCCGAGATAGGCTGTGGCGGATACTTCGAACTTCATCGGTGCCAAGCCCTGTACGCCGATAGCGGCGAAGTTCTGCGAAGCCCCCGGCTTGAAGTCATGGCGCACACCGGCCACCACATCCCACCACGTGGAGATACTGCGGCCGTAGAGCACTTCCAGATCAGCCGACTCGGTCTGACCATCTGTGCGTTCGCCTTCACTGCGGAACCAGACGCGATTGAGGTCCGTACCGATCCAACCCTGACCCTCCCAACCCAGCCCGGTGCCCGGATCGGCATCCCAGGCTTCCAGGCGATTGAGCAGTACGTAGCTCTTGATCGAATTGTCATGCACCGGATGCGCGTGTGCGGGCGCGATGGCCGCCTGACGATCAGCCTCGGTCACCGCAGGAATCGGGGTGCGCGGCTGCGTTGGTGCGACAGGCCCATGTCCCATCTGACTGTGGTCCATGCCCTCCATCGATTGCATGCCAGCTTCTGGCGTAGCGGATGCGGGCGAACCGTGGCCCATCTGCGAATGGTCCATCCCCTGCATCGCAGGCGTGGACGTGCTGGAGGCGTCGGACGCAGCGGGCTGTGCCATCTGACTGTGATCCATGCCCTGCATCGGCTGCGTCTGCGCTTTGGGCGCTGCAGGTGTACTCGCGGGCGAGCTGTGCCCCATCTGCGAGTGGTCCATGCCCTGCATGGCAGGCTCGGCTGCTTGAGCCGGCGGCGCGGCATGGCCCATCGCCGCATGATCGATAGTCGCTTCGCTGGTCTTGGCCGGTGTTGTAGGTTTGGGGGCTGGCGCAGGCTTTGATGTCGGCGCCTGATGTGCAGAGTGATCCTGAGCCTGGGTCTGCGCGCCCTGCTCCATCGGCATGGAGCCGTGCTGCATGGATTGGGCGCTGGCCGCATTGGCCAGGGCCAGCGAGATAGCCAGGGTCAGCGCAGTCAGGGTGGTATTGCGTTTATTGATGTTCATTCGTCGACCCTCACCGTGCGCATCATTCCGGCTTCCATGTGATAGAGCAGGTGGCAATGGAACGCCCAGCTGCCCAACGCATCGGCACGCACGCGATACGTACGTCGGCTGCCTGGCGGCATGTCCACCGTGTGCTTGCGCACCATGAAGTTGCCGCTATCGTCTTCCACATCGCTCCACATGCCGTGCAAATGGATCGGGTGGGTCATCATCGTGTCGTTGACCAATACGATGCGCATGCGCTCGCCGTAGTTCAGCCGTAGCGGCTCGACATCGGAAAACTTCTGACCATTGAAACCCCAGGAGAATTTCTCCATGTGTCCGGTCAGATGCAGCTCGATCTCGCGACCGGGGTCGCGTCCGTCAGGGTCTTCAAAGGTGCTCTTGAGCATGGAATACGTCAGTACATGACGGCCGTTATCGCGCAGGCCATTGCCCGGATCGTCCAAGCGCGAAGTCACGCTCATGGCTTGGTTGTCCAACAGCGGATTGTTGGTCTCGCTGGCAGGGTGTGATTGCATGCCCCCATGCTGCATGCCGGCCATGGCACCATCGCCGGCGGCGGGCATCGCGTGACCCGCATGGGCCGAGGCCTCATTGCCGCTGGCAGGTGGGGTCATGCCGGGCATGCCCATGGCTGCACCACAGCCGCCTTCCATGCCCTTGCTGCCGCCAGACATATCCATCGATCCATGATCCATGCCCATGTCTGCCATCGTCAGCAGCGGCCGGGGATCCACAGACGGAAGAGGCGCGCGTAGTCCTTCGCGCACGGCGAGCGTGCCGCTGACGTAGCCGGTGCGACCGGAGTCCTGGGCAAAGATGGTGAATGCGTCCTGCCCGGAGGGCTCCACGATCACATCGAAGGTTTCTGCTACTGCAATGCGGAACTCGTCGACCGAAACCGGATGGACGTACAAGCCATCCGCCGCGACCACGGTCATCTTCAACCCCGGAATACGCACATCGAAGTACGTCATGGCAGAGCCATTGATGAAACGCAGACGCACCTTCTCGCCACTGCGGAACAACCCGGTCCAGTTGCCCAGAGAGGTCGTGCCGTTCATCAGGTAGGTGTAGGTGTTGGCGTTGACGTCGGACAGATCCGTGGGCGTCATTCGCATCACGCCCCACATCTTGCGATCTTCCAACGTGGCCGACAGACCATTGCGCTTCACATCGCGCGCGAAATCGCCGACCGTGCGCTTGTAGTAGTTGTCATGGCCCGGCATCTTCTTCAAACGATCGAACAGGGCCGTCGGGTCCAGGTCTGTCCAATCGCTCAGCATCACGACGTAGTCGCGATCGAAGCTGAAAGGCTCTGGCTCCAGTGGATCGATCACGATCGGTCCATAAAGCCCAGCTTGTTCCTGGAAACCTGAGTGGCTGTGGTACCAGTAGGTTCCGCCCTGATGCAGGGTGAACCTATAGTGGTAGGTCTCACCACGTCCGATGCCGTCAAAGCTCAGGCCCGGCACGCCGTCCATGTTGGCCGGCAGAATGATGCCGTGCCAATGGATGGAAGTATCCGTGCCATGGAGGGAGTTAGCGGGCAATGCATTGGAGACACGCAGGTTGACCGTGGTGCCTTCCCGCCAACGCAGCAACGGCGCCGGAACGGACCCGTTGACCGTGATCGCGGTGCGGGTCTTGCCGGTGAAGTTCATCGGCGTCTCGCCAATGGTCAGGTCAAACTCGGTGCCCGATAGTACGTTGGGTTGTCCCGGGCCCTTGAGCGCCCAACTGGCTTTGGGCCAGAAACCTAATCCTGCGACTGCGCCTCCCAAGGCCAAGCCCTGGACAAATCGCCGCCGCGAAGGCAGCAGCGGTCCACCGTGTGGACCACGAAAATCATCATGCGACATGAAAATGCTCCAAGCGTCGTGTTGCCACCGGCGGGCGGTGGTACAGAGCGGGCGGCTGGCCTAAACAGGCATGCAAGCCACACCAACGGCGCCATTGCGGCGCCTAGGGACGCTTAGCCGATCGGTGGTCGGATCAGATGAGGCAAGGCAGGTGCCGCATGCCCGAGGGGCAGCGGCATGACATCCAGGCCCAAGGCCAGTTGCACCGAAACATGCAGGCGCGCAGGAAGTGCGCTCGCGCACGCGTGTACGCAGGCGCACCGGCACTCAGAAGACTTGCAACAGTCGGGACCGGCATGGTCGCCATGCCCCGTGCCAGCCTTTTCAATCGATGTGGCATCGGGATGATGCTCAGCACTGTGATGGGCGACGCAGTCTTCATCGACTTGCACCGCGGCAGCCACTTCGCTGGCCTGCTCTTCCATGACCGGGTTCATACTGACCGAGGCAAACGCCGACCACGCGCCGTTAAGCACGAGCATGGCGATCAGGAACAGTCGCAGTAGAAGTGAGGAGGCTGACACGGGCGACATGGTAAATCACTTTAGACAAGGCGCGTGTGTATCGGTCGTGAACAAAATCTCAAGCAGGCCTGAGATGCCGCGACTTCTCAGTCGCACTAGCCACGGCCACTGCGACTCCCTCCAGGAGCGCCCAAAAGGCGGGTTGAGGCGAAGAATTGCCCTTGTGGTGAGCGCTTGTTCGGTTTACTTCTCGGGTGTGGCCTCGATCAGCTTCACCAACTCGCGCTTCTGCTGCTTGCTTAGCGAGCCCCAGCGCAGGAGCAGCTTGGCCAGCAGATCATCGTCGGTGTAGAGGAAGGCGGCGGGGATCCCCAACGCTTGAGCCAACCGCTCAGCAGTCTCCAGCTTGGGCTCGTGCTTGCCACGCTCGTACTGGTTGATTCGGGGGCTGGCCACGTGAGGATCCAGACCGGCCCGGATGCCCAACTCCTTCTGCGACAAACCCGTGTGCAGGCGGGCTTGTTTGAGGCGTCGAGCGAAGGTCGGTGTTGAGTCGACGGACAAAGTCACGCGCGCACCCCATGGAGACCCCATAAGGATGGCGGATGTACCCTGCCTTGCATACTAAGATATTCTTAGCCTTGAGGCAACCGGCGACACCGGTAGCGCCGCCACCGCCAGGAGCCACGCCGCTCCCTCATCCCCGGAAACCGCATGCCCGGAACCTCGTCAATGACGCCATCTGGGGTCGCCAGCATCGAGGAGTTGGGCCTTCGTGGCACCCTTTTCCTAGCCGCACTGTTAGCCGCGCAGCTACGACGCATACCGGTGGCGCCCACACGCCGCTCCACCTTGCTGGTGCTGGACGCGCTGCGAGACCTGGCCTTGATCCAAGTTCCCTGGCCAGCGGATCGATGGCAGATCCGCCCCGATGCCGAGGTCACGCCCATCGAAGATCTGCAATGGGCTTTCGCCTGGTCTACCCACGAGCGCAGGCACCTGCTCCCGGTGCTGGAAGACCAACTCGGCGATATGGCACACGATGTAGACCTGGCGGACGCGAAACTGGAGCTGTGGGATGAACTTGCACTCTGGGAGACCGAGCAGTTTCTGGAGCAGCAATTGCTCAAACATCACTTCGACCCAGGCTGGGCACGCGATGTGGGGTTCGTCTTTCAATCCGGGCCGCCGGGCTTGCCGATCGCGCGGTGGCGTTACTGTTGCTGGGCGGCGGTACGCCAAGGCGCGTCGGTGGCAATGCGTCTTGGCGTGCACGACAGCGCCCATGTGCGGGAAGCCATCTTTCAGGAGGTCCAGAAGCGCCTGCGCTACCTGATGACCAGTTCGCCCGAGCAAGGCATGTTCAAGCCCTATCATTTGGCACCGGAGTCCTCAGTAGCCAAACTGTTTGTAGAGTGGGTTGTCCCTATGGAATGGGCGTACTGGACAGGTGAGCGCCACCCCAGCCGCTAGCAGACAAACGAGCAGCCTCGTTAGTCGGCTCCTCCATCCTGCGTACGGCCGCGCCGAGTTTTCTTCACCGCATTTTGTGCCGGCGTCAGTTGATTCAGTAGGGGCTCTAGCGCTTCAAGACGTGCGTTGGCACGCAAGGCATCGGCTTCAGCGCTCTCGCGGCGCTCGCGCTCCCGCGCAAGCGCGTCTTGGACTTGAGCTAGCTCGCTGCGCATGGCATCCAAGGCCTTGGCGTCAGTCTTCCAACGCTCCTGCAGTGCCAAATGATCCGTCGCGGTCTGGCGCAACGCCACGACCTCGCTGTGTTGGCCTTCGTGGGCCTGTCGCAACTGGGCAAGCTCACGCTCAATCCGCCCGTGGCGCTCCAGCCATTGACCATTGTCGCGGTTCAGCACCAACAGCTCCTGATTCTTCGCGCCTAAGGCTTCATTGGCCTGACGTAAGGCTACTTGCAGCTCTTGGACCTGATGCTCGTGGCGGCGCAGCTCTTGCTCGCGCTGCTCTTTGGTGGAAGTGCGGTAGTGCTCCAGTGCTTCCCGGGCATGAGCATGCTTGTCCTCCAGAGAACGCGCATGCGCCTCGTGATCAGCCAGCCGCACCGTCATGCCGGCGATGCGCTCGTTCAACTGGGCGATTTCCGCGACCTTCTCACCCAGATTGTGCTGAAGCAGGGCGTGAGCGGCTTGCTCTTGCTGCAAGCTGGTCTCAGTGCGCTGCAGTTGGCTGCCCAGAGCAGCGGCTTCCTGCTGGGCGGTGGAAAGCGCTTGTTGCTGACGCTGAAGGTCGGCCCCATGGCGCTCTCGCTCCCTGGTGAGGATCGCCTCCGCTTCCTCTTGAAGTCGCGTAGCCAGGCGCGCGACCAAGTCCTGCAAGGCTTCACTCACGGCTGGGCACCGCACTCTTTGATGGTCCACCGACGCACTCTGAGTATCCATTTAACGCAGTCAAGGGGGTCTATAGTTCCGGGAACGCAGTAATGAGTGCCTGGTTTTCCCAGTCGCGCACTCTGGGGGGCGAACAATTGAAGGTGGCCCGGCGTTTGGCGTCCTTGCTTGCCGCTGCCTGTCACGGGTTTTGGGCTCTATGGCCCGCGCAGCTGCTGAGGCAGATCGCTTAACGTAAATGGCGGGCCTGATCGACCTTGCCCAGCGCATGCTTTCCGGTGGCGCCAACCCGGTTCCGAAATTCCCCGCGCTCCTGCTGGTGCTGTCGCCCCCTGCGCTTCCAGTCACACGTTCAACGTCGCCAGTTGCTGATCCAGGCGTTCGTTGCGGGCGAAGGCCCGTTGAGCTGACGATGCAGGCGATTGCCTACGAAGATACGTGCCGTCGCTCAAATCCGATGAGGACCTTTGGGGTAACTGCGGAACCAGTCCTGCTCGAACTGCGAGGTCAAGTAAGGCCGCACAAACGCCGACTGTGTGAGGTCCCGCAACCGCTCCTCATGTTGGGCGATGGCTTCCACATCACTGAGTGTCGGGTAGTGACGCAACAGCCGATAGGCTTCCTCGCGCACGGACTTGGGTACGGCTTGGCTGCCGGCGAGTTCCTTGAGAAATGCTCCGGCCTGCAGCAGGTTGCGAGTACGCTCGTCAGGCAGGGTCATGCGAATACTCACCAAAGCTAAGGAATTCTTAGCGTAGCGCTTAGCCCCGCCCGCGTGCCAGCGGCGAGGGCGCAGCCTACCGCTTGGCTACCCTGCGCGTGGCACGAGCAGCCTCTTTCTTGATGGCAGGCCGCGCCTTGGCTGGCCGTGGTTGTGCGAGCGCTTGGGCCCGTGCCTGGGCTGCGGCACTCTCACGCTCGGCGCTATGCTGGGCCCGTTCGGCCGCACGTCGGGCTTGATCGGCCTCGCGCAGTGCCGCGACATGTTCGCGGGCCTGCGTAGCCAGTTGGGCTTTTTGCGCCTTGGTTTCCTGACGCAGCCGATCAATCTCGGTGTAAGCCCGGTCCTCGACCTGGCGCAGGTGCGTCTGCAGGGTCTCGCGTTCGCCCGCAGCCGTGCTTCGTTCCTGCTCCAGACGGGATTGGGCGCTGTGCAACTGCGCTTCCAGGGCATCTCGGCGCCCGCTCAGTTCCTCCAGTTGCCGCTGCAGCGCGACCACCTGTACGGCGAGCTCGCCAGCTCGCTGCTCGCAGACGGCCAACGCCGCCTCAGCGATCTGAGCAGCAACTACCGCCTGCTGGCGTTGTGCCTCAATGGCGGCCATGCGCTCGCGCTCGGCGGTCACGCGGGTTTCGATCTCGGCCTGGGCATTGGCCAGAAAGGCGCGCTCCGGCGCCAGCGCAGCGTCTGCTTGTCCACGCCCGGCCGCTAACGCCAATTCCCACACTTTGGCCAAGGCCACGCCCACATCCTCCGGAACCTCCGGCAGCGCCAGCCGGTGCTCGAGCCGCTGGGAGAGCTGAGTCCACCACGCGTCCAGCAACGGCCCGATCGTATTCGGCGAACCGCGGCCCAGGTGCAGGCGCACGCGTTCGACGGTCGGCCGTTCGCCGGCGCCGAGCAACGCATCGGCCGCCTCAAACACTTCGTTTTCTTGGATTCCTCTGGCCATCTGGATGCCCTCCGACACGAACGCCCTACCCCATTGCCAACCCACGTCCGATAACAGATAGTTATCGGCGGTAGATGCCCTATTCCGTATTATAAAATACATGCGACATGTTAAATCTAACACACTCGTACCCGGCGTTCCCGCCCTCGCCACACTCGCTCCGGATCGTCTCGCCGCACAGGCCGCCGATGCCGTGCGCGAACTGCTGGCCGAAGCTGCTGCAGCCAATACCACCCGCAGCTATGCCACCGCCCTGCGCTACTGGGCGGCCTGGTTCCAGGGCCGCTTTGGCCAGCCGATCACGTTGCCGGTACCTGAGCCGGCGGTGGTCCAGTTCGTGGTCGACCACCTGACCCGGCGCGGAAAGACCGGGCTGACCTGGGAACTGCCGCCGACACTGGATGCGTACCTAGTCGCCGCCGGCCTCAAGCAGAAGCCCGGTGCATTCAAACTCACCACAGTCGTGCACCGCGTAGCCGTGCTCTCGGCCGCCCACCAAGCGCACAAAGCCGCTAACCCGTGTGAAGCGCCCGCCGTGCGCCAACTCCTCAAGCGCGGCCGTCGGGCGGCCGTCAAACGCGGCGAGCGACCGCACAAGAAGACCGCCATCACCCGCCCAGAGCTCGAGGCAATGTTGGCTACTTGCGACGACTCATTGGAGGGGCTTCGAGATAAGGCACTGCTGCTGTTTGGCTTTGCCAGTGGCGGGCGCCGGCGCAGTGAGATTGCGGCGGCTAACTGGCAGGACCTGCGCCGCGTCGGCGAGGACGCCTTCGTCTATCGGTTGGAGCACAGCAAGACTCAGCAGGCCGGCCCTAGCGCCACTGCCACACCCGACAAGCCAGTGCTGGGCCGCGCAGGGACCGCGCTAGCGGCATGGTTAAGCGCGGCTGAGATCACTGAAGGTCCCATCTTTCGCCGCTTGTGGGGCGAGCGCGTAGGCCCGGCCCTTTCGCCTAAGGCGGTAGCCGCGATCGTGCAGCGGCGGGCGTTGCAGGCTGGGTTGAACGGGGACTTTGGCGGCCATAGCCTGCGCTCGGGCTTCATCACCGAAGGCGGCCGCCAAGGTGTTGCCTTGCCTGCCCTCATGGCGCTGACCGAGCATCGTTCGGTGGCCCAGGCGATCGGCTATTTCCATGCTGGTGATGCATCGAATAATCCGGCCGCTCGTCTGTTAGATCCGTAGCGTGACACCCAGCCCGAACCGGTATTACGCAACCCCGGTGGCACGAAGGCAATCAAGACATCTACCCACGTTCCTTCAGCCGCTGCCGCGGGCCACCACGGTTCGAAGAAAGCAAAACCACTTGCCGCAAACATGCTTCCGCGCCGCGAGTAATCCATGGTCACGTCGCTTTCATAGGCGAAGGGCCTGCGTGACCGTGCCCTGCTCTGCTTCGGATTCGCGAGTGGCGGTCGTCGGCGCAGCGAGATCGCGGCTGCGGATATGCGCGACCTGCGCAAGGTCGGCGAGGTCGGCTACATCTATCGATTGGAGTATTCGAAGACTCAGTAGGCTGGGGTGAAAGCGGACTCGACGCCGGACAAGCCAATCCTAGGACGCAGCGCCGAGGCACTTGCGGCTTGGCTGGAAGTCGCGGGGAGCTACGAAGGGGCGATTTTTCGACGGATTTGGAAAGAGCGCGTCGGCCCTGCCCTGCCACCCGGCTCTGTGGCTGCTATCGTAAAGCGGCGGGCCCGCTTGGCGGGGTTAGAGGGGGACTTTGGGGCGCATAGCTTGCGGTCCGGGTTCGTCACCGAAGCAGGCAGGAAAGGCATTCCCTTGCCGGCAGTTATGGCGATGACCGAACATCGTGCGGTGGCTAGCGTGATTGGATATTTTCAAGCGGGCTCAGCAGAAGATAATCCCGCTGCACGACTTCTAAGATGAATGATAAAAAATGTCGGTTGCCGTGGCTAGGATAGACGTCGATGCTGGGTCAGCTGATGATTAGCGGTACCAATTGGTTTGGGATCTCTGCTAGATGTCCTGAGGAAATGGAATTTCTATTAGCGCCGGGGGTGGGTGCGTGACGCCTGAGACAATTTCGCGGCTATTAGCCTCGATGAATGCTGGTCGCCTTCTTGTGGTCTGCGGTGCGGGACTCTCGATGGCGCCCCCAAGCAGCCTGCCGTCGGCCCGCACGGTTGCTGAGCGATGCTTCGACAAATACCGTCTCGAATCTGATCCGAATTGCGACCTTGGTCTTCGGGACAATCTGGAGGCACTCGCCGAGCACTTTGCAGGCCTCAACACTCTGCAATCGGTCTTCATCGAACACCTTGTGCCCTGGCCTGCTTTTGTGCAGCCTTCGAATACAGGGCATGCGGCGATCGCGGATTTTCTCATCACCCGCGCCGCCGTTGCCGGCATATCGAGCAACTACGACACGCTGATCGAGCGACGCGCTTGGGACTACGGCGCGGACTTCCGCAGCTCGCTCGACGGAGACGAGGCCACGTCCCATTCCGTCCGCCAGGCACCCTTGTTGAAATTCCATGGCTGCTCCCAACGGGATCGGCAAGCCACAGTCTGGGCACCTTCACAGCTCAATAATCCGACCATCTCGGGGCGCATTGCGCGAAGTAAAGTCTGGATGGCTGCCAACCTTCGGCAGAAGGACCTGCTCGTCGTCGGCTTTTGGTCTGACTGGCAATACCTCAATGCCGTGATTGGCGAAGCGCTGATCGACGTGCAGCCGTTGTCCGTGACCGTCATCGACCTCTCGCCGACAAACGCGCTCGAGCAGAAGGCCCCGAAACTCTGGGAGATCGCGCACGCACAAAACGTGACGTTCGAACATGTGCAAGAGTCAGGAGCTGCGGCGCTTGACGAGCTTCGTCGAGCTTTCTCATCGAGCTACCTCCGTCAGGTCCTGGACGCCGGACGAGCCGCCTTCGAGCAAGCTACCGGAGCCCAGTGTGACCCGGCTTGGCTAGACGTTGGAAATTTCGACAGCGAAGCCCTCTATGGTCTGAGGCGGGATGCCGAAGGCGTCTCGGCGGCAGAGCCGGCGAAGCTCTTGCGTCCGGTAAATCCAGAAACCCTTGGCTTCTTCCACTTGCTGCTCCGTCAGGCCGGCGCCGTTCAACGCGCCGATGGTTATGATCTGAACGGGCGGAGCATCCGGGTCCTCAACGGGGCGCAATGCATCCTCGGGACGCTACGTGGGAAGTTCGTCGAGCCGCCTGCCGCTGTGCAGTCCGACATTGTTGTCGCGGTAGGTGCGACCGACTTGGGCGTGCCGGACAATGTCGTGCGCAGCGGACGCACCGGTAACGTCATTCGTCCAGACCCAGCGGGCGAATGGTATGACCTTCCTGGGGCAATAGCTGCGTTGGGCATCTGATGGACATCTTCACCCAAGCCGAAATCCTCCTTCGTGACGCACAGTATGAGACCTGGACGTGGACTGGCTCGACCCGCCCGGTGGCCTGTTTCGAAAGCGCGGCGCTGATGGGATTCGTCCACGTCTTCGATAGTGCAGATGCTCTCCTCGGCACGTGGGAGGAGAACCAGAAAATCACACTCGCTCGGCATGCCGCTTCGTTGCGCGGAGCCGGAGCGAAAGCATGGAACGTCTATTCGGTCTTTCTGACACCGGATCAGGATGCGCGCCGAATGCGCGAGATCGAGCGCATCGAAGAAGATTTCTCTTTGACTCGGAAAATCGCGAGGGCCTCCATCAATACACCTGGTGACGTTGAGAAGGCGCTGCTACCGCTGCTGTCGATACGCTCCAAGCCGCTACTCGGCGCCTCCAACTTCGAAACGAGGCTGCGGACCAGGCTGAAGGACATCCCTCCGGATGCCGTGACCGCTTTCCTAAGCGAAACCACGCCAGCAGAGATCGCTCGCATCTTGGGGGCGACGTCATGAGGCTCGATTTCGTAGAAGTATGCGGCTTTCGTGGCTTCAGGGATCTCGTCCGGATCAGTTTCGGACGGGGCTTCACTGTCATCACCGGTCGCAACGGCGTGGGCAAAAGCACGCTGTGCGATGCGGTCGAGTTCGCGATCACTGGATCCATCGACAAGTACGTCGTCGAAAAGGCCGCGAAGGAGAGCCTCAGCGATTACCTTTGGTGGCGCGGCGAAGGTGTTCCAAAAGCCCACTACGTGACAGCCTCCTTCATTGACGACAGCGGCTACCCGTTCACCATCACGCGAACGCGAGAACGCGGCTCCGATCGTTCACCGGAGGAAATCCAGTCCGCGCTTTGCCGCGGACCTGCGCCAGACGACGCACTTCGGCAGCTCACCCGGACGTCGATCATCCGCGACGAATGGATCGCCGCGCTCAGCCTGGATCTCACCGAAACGGAGCGATTTGATCTTGTGCGCTCGGCGCTCGGTCCATTGGAAGGGTCGGAAGCCGGTAGTAGAGCCAAGGAAGTCGTGACTGCCGCCGAAGCCGCGCACACTAAAGACGAGGCCACCTATGAGGCTGCCCGCTCGCGACTGGCCGACAGACTGACGCAGCAGTCCGAGACACAAGCCGCGCTCAGCAGATCAGGGGACGTGTCCGGCGCGCTCCAGGTGATCGCTGCCGCGGCGCCGGAGGCGCCCATCGAGCTGACGGCACGTCTGGCTGCAGGTCGAACCGCGCTCGCAAACGGACGAGCCAAATTGGGCCGGATGGGCGAAGCGCTTCAACTCGGTCGAGAGGTCGCGGCGGCGCAGGCCCTCTACAACGCTCCCGAGTCCGCGGCGAGACGCAAGGCCGCATTGGCAGCGCATGAAGCAGCGCAGCGCGAGCACGAGGCTGCACGGCAAGTCCTTTCTGAAGCCGAACAACGTCTCTCGCGGGAAGAAGAGATGGACGTGATGGCGGCGTCGCTGAGCTTCCTCATCGAACACGGCGAGCGCCTCGGGCTGCACGACGATCATTGCCCGCTTTGCGCAGCCCATCGAACATCGGACGAGTTCGCCGCCGGCCTGGCTGCGGCGCGGCGACGGATCACATCAATGGCGTCGGGCGTTCAGGCCGCTCGCGATGCTCTCGCCTCCGCAAAACAGAACGCGCTGCGACCCAGCCTCACGTTGCAGACAGCTACGGTCGCGATCCAAGCGGATGCGGACGAGGTGCGGCGCCTGCGCGACTCGGAAGCGGCGCATGTGGATTTCTGCGATCAGTGGGGGCTCGATCACCGCTTCATCAAGGATCCTGACGGGCTGGAGCAGGCCATTTCTTCAGAACGCGACCGGTTGATCGACCTCGAGCGCGCGCTACTCGTGCTGGAGGCCTCGCAAGCTCTGTCGCGAATGTCGTCGATCGAGAGCAACATCTCGGCGCTGCGCGCTGAAATCGATAAGCTGGCGCATTCGGTTGGCCAGTCGCAAAATGCCGTCACAGCAGCCCGCGAGATCGAACGCTCTGTGAGACGTGTCAGCGCGGAAATCATAGATGAGCGCCTTGCTGAGATCAGCCCTCTGCTCAACGAGCTCTATCAGCGCCTGCGACCGCACGCCGACTGGCGGACAATCGACTACAGCATCCGTGGTGACGTCCGACGCTTCCTAAGCCTCAAGGTGGGCGATGGGCTGAATCCGCAATTCGTCTTCAGCAGTGGTCAACGTCGCGCTGCCGGTCTCGCTTTCCTTCTCTCGGTCCATCTTGCGCGGGCATGGACACCGCTCAGGTCCCTTCTGCTCGACGACCCCGTTCAGCACATCGACGATTTCAGGGCCCTTCACCTGGTCGAAGTGCTCGCTGCTCTGCGCTTGGATGGGCGCCAGATAATCTGCGCCGTCGAAGACCCCGCGCTGGCCGATCTGCTGTGCCGGCGCTTGGTGAGCACTTCTACGGAGGGAGGCCGGCGTCTCGACATCGACCTTGGACTGCTCGGCGCCACAAGCGTTGTCATCGACCAGGAAATCAATCCGATGCCGGTCGGAGTTTTGCGTGGTGTCGCCACCGCATGACGGCCGATAGCGGGCAAATCGAGCTTCCGGCAACGCGCAAACGTCGAGCGCACGGCCCCTGGAGCGATCTGGCGCTCCACACCATTGGCTGGCGCGCGTTTCAGGATCTTTGTTCGCAGGTGTGCGAAGTCGTACTCGGCCGACCCGTAGAGATCTTCCGTGAAGCGCATGACGGCGGCCAGGACGCGGTCTTCCTCATCGCCTCGGGAACGAACGCACCGCCCATAGGCACGGTCCAGTGCAAGCATACGTCCGATGCCATGAGGGCCTTGAAGCTCAGCGATATCACCCCCGAGCTTGAAAATGTCGATGAACTCGTCAAAGCCGGTCAGGCGGACACCTATGCCTTCATGACGAACATGAGCATAGATGCACCTGTGGCGGCTGCGATTCGCGCCAGGCTCCGAGCGCTCGGCGTGCGTAAGCCTCACATTCTTGGTCGCCAGTATATCGTCCGAGTCATCAGAGCTAGCGCGCGGCTGCGTGCCCTCGTCCCGCAGGTTTACGGCTTGGGGGATCTCACCTCGATCGTGGACGAGCGGCTAAGCGAGCAAAGCCGGGCGCTGCTTGACAGTTGGATTCCAAAGCTCCGCACCTATGTGCCCACAAAGGCCCATCGCGACGCCGTCAACGCCATTTCCAACCACGGCGTAGTGCTCCTGTTGGGCAATCCCTCAAGCGGCAAATCAGCGATCGGCGCGATCGTCTCGACGATCGCTTCGGAAAACCCGGATAACACCGTTCTCGCTCTGACCAGTCCCCGCGATTTCGAGGCTGGATGGAATCCGAACGATCCGGGCCGCTTCTTCTGGATCGACGACGCGTTCGGCTCGAATGTGCTACGCGACGACTATGCGCAGGACTGGGCGTCGGCCTTCTCGAAGCTTCGAGCCGCAATCAAGCACGGCAACCGCTTCCTCCTGACCTCCCGCAAGCATATCTATGAAGCGGCACGGCGGCGGCTGGGACAGCGCAACCTGGCCCAATTCGCTGATGGCAGCGCCGTTGTCGATCTCGGCGAACTGACATTCGAAGAAAAAGCCCAGATCCTCTATAACCATGTGAACTTCGGTGAGCAGAGCCAGAGTTGGCGATCAAGCATCAAGCCACACCTAACCGCGGTCGCCGCCGTTCGCGACTTTCTTCCTGGGATTGCCGAACGTCTTGGTGACCCGAACTTCACCAAGGGGCTCGCGCCTCGTGAAAGCTCCCTAGTTCGCTTCATGGAAGAGCCGACAGAGCATTTGATCGATACGGTCAATGCCCTGGATGATCAGCTTCAAGCCGCGCTCATCTTGGTTTACGTCCATCAAGCCGGCTTCGATCCTAGCGACCACGATGTGTGGGCTGCCCAGGCGGTCGCGGAGCTGACGTCGTACAGCCTCACCAAGATCCAGGATTGTTTCGCTGAATTGAAAGGCTCGTTCTTGAAGCTCTCCGGATCAAAGTGGACCTTCGCCCATCCGACGATATCCGACGCGCTGACGGAGATCCTGCGCCAGAAGCCGCATATGATGGCAGCGCTCATACGGGGCGCGACGATCGACACCATTCTCAACAGTTTCACGTGTGAGGGCTCGCCTCTCATTAGAGACGCGCTTGTCATTCCGACGACGCTCGACGACGCACTGGTCGCCCGGCTTGGCCACACCCCCGATGAACGGCACCGGAACTGGATGCTATTCCACTTCTTGTCCTATCGGGCGAGCGGACCCGTGTTCACAAAATTGGTGCAGCAGCTTCCAAATTTACTTAGACGGTCCTGCTGGCAAACCGACCTCGCCGGCAACAATCCCCAGATCGCCGCGTACGCCCGAGCCCATCACCTCGGTGTGTTATCGGAAGATCTGCGCTCGGAGGCCGCCGACACATTGGAATCGGCCGTGCTCACAAACCTGGATTCATCCATCTTCGACGAACCAGAGATGCTGGCGCTCATACCGCCGCTGAGACTGGTCGGCATGGGATTGGCACTGCGAACAACCGTGCTGCCCTCGATCGAAGAGCGGATCGACGAGATCGTCGCCGACGCTGACTTGGACGAGGAGCCTGACAACCATTTCAAAAAGCTTCTTGGTGTACTCGATCGCATTGAGACGATCGGCGTTGACGCGGACGCCACAGCGCTGATCGACGACGCGCGTGATCAGGTGAAGCGGTCAATCAAGGGACTGGAGGAGCGCAAGCGCGAACGGGAGGAAGGCTCAGAAGACGAAGCGGATTGGACGCACATCGTGACGCAAAAAAAGGAGGAAGCTTCGGCTCTCACTCCGGTCCCCACGAAGCGCTCGGTGTTCGACGATGTCGACAAATAGTCATGAAGACGCGCAGCGGCTGAGCTCCAGCCAGTCGGGCCCGCCCTTGACAGATAGCGCGGATGCGAAGCGTCCCCTACGAGGCGCCGCAGCTGCTCAAGCGGGTTTCGACTATCAGCTCGACGTCTCAATCCTCGCGGCCCTGCAACTTCTCCTCATTTCTAAGTCGGCTACGCGCCTTGTGCTCGAGCCCGCGAACGAAGAAGATTTGGAAGCGGATCTTGAGCCCCACAAGCCGGGACGCCTGCAACCAAGTGCAACCGTCGCAGGCGGGTACAAGCTTGTCGTCCAAGTCAAAATGGACAACGGCGAGCCGTGGTCGATCGAGGATTTCGAAGCCCTGCTCAAGCACGGCTCTGAAAAAAAAGGTGGGCGCCGAAACGCCCTTCATCATCTCGACGAACCGAATACTCGTTATCTGCTCGTCACTAATGCCGACGCAAAAGGCGTCGCACGTGGACTGCTGGTCGAAGGCTTCGAAGAGGTCTCGGACAAGGCAAGCTTTCCGCCGAGCCTGCACACGACATTGAAAACGTCGCCCGAAGGCCGTGTCGCGATCTGGGGGAAGCTTACCGAGAAACATCTCGCATCCGATATCCGAGCGCTAATGTCGGACCTGTTGCACGTTCCCAAGGTCGAGCAACTAAATCTCCTCCAAAAACTCCGTCTCGAAGCCAGGCGGCGGACCCGAGGCAGCACGCCCGGTCTGTGGACGAGCGATGACCTTCTGGCAATGGTGCGGGCGCACGGCGGATTCCTGGCCAGCTCCGCCAGCCTCGAGCATTTCGTGCCCCCGGCGAACTTTGACGAGATGCTCAAGGTCATGAACGACAAGAACGCAGTCGTCATTCGGGGACCTTCGGGCACAGGCAAGACGCAGGCAGCGCTCAAGCTGTGCGATATCGCGCGACGGCGTAATGCTGTGCTGGAGGTCGTCACCATTGGGGCGGACGATGCGCCGACGAGCGTGCGCAAGGTCGTCAATAACGGACCGACACTCTTCTACGTTGATGATCCATGGGGCCAATTCAGCCTACGCGGGGGCAGCGAGGCTTGGACCGAGCAATTGCCACGCCTCCTTGCCAAGGCTACGCCGGATCATCAGTTCATCGTCACCTCCCGCAGCGACATGATGCAGAGCGCCAAAGTCGGCGACAGCCTCAACGCATGGTCGGTCGAGTTGGATGCGGGCCAGTACCGGGACGGTCAACTCCGCGAAATTCATGACAACCGCATGGACCAGCTAACGGCCGCCCTGCAGACCAAAGCGTATGCGTTTCGCAGTGAGGTGCTCAAGAGGCTTAGCACGCCGCTTGAGATCGAGTTGTACTTTGCGCACATGCAAACCGGCCACGATGTCGGCGAGGAAAACCACATCTTCTTTCGCCGGTTGCTCGAGTTGGCGCAGCGCGATGCGGTGGAAGGCGTTGTCCTCAGAGCGCTATCGTCGATCGACACATGCGGCACTTCAGCTATTGTTTGGGCGCTGCTGGCGGCAAGAGGTCAGTTCGACCGCAGCCGACTCCACCCTCTTCAACGCGCGCTACGCGGGCTGGATCGTGCACTCGGCGACGGCTTGGATCGACTTACAGACCGCATGATCGCGGCCCGCCATTTGCGTCAGCCGGCCCGCACCATCGCCTTTGCTCATCCTAGCGTCCGACAAGGTTTTGAAGCCTTCGCCAAGGAGAACTGGGGACAGAGCGAGGCTGCGATCAAGGCTCTGATCGCAGCGCTCGCTCAGTTGCCGTCAGCGCATCGCGATTGGGGCTTGGAAACCGCCGCCCGAATTTTTGAAGTGACGCGCTCGTTTGCTCGCCGAGAGGACGTTGATCAGACCTTCGACATTGACTCCGGCAGCAAGGAAGCGATCGATGCTTGGCTGGACGAAAGCCTTATGGATCCGGCTTCCAAGTTCGCGCCCTTGCTGGAGTTGGCGTCGGAGGTGGGCAGCGATGAGTCCATACCGAGCCGCGTCGCGAGGTGGCTGTTGAAAGGCACGCAGCGGGGAGCTTCTTTCTTCGTTCGTGACTGGCAACCGACGATCTTTGACGATGCCTGGTACGACGCCGTCGCAGCGAGCCCGTTCGCGGCCAAAGTCGCAGAGCGATTTATTCGTGAGCAGCTTGGCTTCGACCGAGGGAATTACGGAGCGGGATTCGCAAAACGGCTCGATCGCTTCGCACCCAACTTGACCTCCGCCTATCACGACGCCGCGCGCCAGATGGTCGGCAACGGCTTCGAGCTCAACGCCGACGCCGTCGCGGCCGGCGCCGTGCGCGACCTAGATGGATTTGAGATCGTTTTGCAGGCCGCGCTGGACGACCTCGCGAGCATCCACCGCGAGTATCTTCAGAGCGGCCGGGAGGCGTGGCGTGCGATCGAGGATGGCGAACGGAATCATGCCGTCGAAGAGGCCACCCAATCTAGCCATGAAGGCGACGGTTACACATCCGGCGTCTTCATCGACGCCTATGTCCAGCAGCTTCGCGCAGAGGGTCGCTGGTTGGTCCTTGCCAACCATCGGCGCGTCGCTGATTTGGTTCCCGCTTGGTCGAAAGCGCTCGTGATGTCTTCCCACCTAGTGGATAGAGATGAGCTTTTGGCTATTGTCGCAGCAAGCAAGGATATGGATAACGAGCTAACTGTTTGGGCTGCGGTGCGGAAGCACTGGGTTGCAGAACTGGAGCCTGGGCTCATTGCGCATGTCGCATCTGTTCCCTCTTCGGTCGATTTGCGTAACGAGCTTGTGCTTACAGCGCTGGAAGTCGCGCCGAATGCGCTGATTACGGCGTTCCAAATGAATTGCACGCAACTTGATCGGCAAATCAAGCTGCTCACTTCCATGCAGAAATCTCGTCGGCGGCTGGGGGAAAGCAGTCACGCCAAGCTAAGCCCCGTCGTTGGCGCACTTCCAGATCAACTCAAGGAAGTATTCGATGCCTTTCCCACCAAGAAGCGGAAGGCCCGCGCGGTCAATGGTCTAGCGCTCATACTCCTGACAGGCTGCGTACCACAGCTCGATGCGGAGGCGCTTGATCTGGTTGTACCCGTCATCCTTGCAAGCAAAGGCGACGCATCGGATGCGATCGCTCAATGGCTGAAAATTGCCAGCTGCCAGAAGCATGCCGTGAGTGCGACCGAGGCTGCGATTGCAATTGGCAATATCACTCTCGTTCAAGCAGCGCTACGACATCAGCGCGCCGACGCGCGCCGTGCGGCGCTGCTTCATCTATCACAGGCATCCACCAATCCTTTGCCACCGGAAATCCTCGAAATGGCATCCGACCCCGGTAGCCGAGTACGCGGCGCATTAGCCGATCTACTCGCGAAACGGCCGCACCCGGATCACCTAAACACACTGCTCACTTTAATACATGACACTTGGTCGAGCGCCGCAGCATATTACGACGATCCCCCGAGCTTTGATATCGCGAGAGCCGCCGTTGTTGCCCTTGCCGATTACACCCCCCTATCCGATGCAATTGGCGATTCGCTTATCGATCTTGCGAATACTACGACAGACAGAGCGCTTAGCAAGTACGCCCTTATCGTCGCCGCGAATTGCGGCAGCTCTGAAATCCAACAGCAAATCTGGAGTCTCATCAACATTCCGGAAGCGCGCTGGATTCGGCTTGATGCCATTGATGCCCTGGCCGACGCTGATTCCTTAAGCTTGAGTGTCGTCGGATACCTAACTCCTGATTTTCTACTGCATTCGCCAGCTATCGTTGCGGCATCGGCGGCGCACCTCGTTGGGGCTCATGCTACGGCGAACGATGCTCTGAAAATCTTTGAACGGATCGCCAACTCGAATAAGCGACGCGCTCTGCTGCTCGTCGGGGCCAACGCAATGGCCGGGCGTGACCGCGTGACTGCTGACCGGATCCTTGATTTGCTGGAGCCCGGCCATCCTGGGCGTCAACTACTGGCGGCGACCGAACCTCTCTCTGGATCCATTCTGGATGATCTTTGCGAGGTTCGGCTGCGAGAGGCTGTCCGAACGCGACTTGGTGACCGCATTGCCTCTTGACGAGCTTCGGTACCAACTTCCCGAAGTGGTTTCGCTAGATATGCCGCTCCGTAATGCCATCCACTCTAGCTTCAGGGCAGATACCGCCGCCTACCCCTGATAAATCTCCCTAATCTCTACCCTGCTCCGCCCCAGAGTCACCTCCCCCTGAGCGGGGTGCGGATTCTTTTGAGTCTGCGCGCGATTTGCACTAGAGAATCAGGAAACGCCGTGCGTTGGCTCGAACTAGCTGCAAGGTCAGCTCGTAAAGATCAGGTGTCAACTGAATGGCCTTGAGCCGGTGGACAGCAGATTCCATGGAGAGCATGACTAGCAGATTTGGCCCTATCGGCATAAGAGCGTGCGTTCCTGGATCGTTGCCGATGGCCCAGCCGAAGTTGCCCGATGACAACTGCGCTGACTGCAATGGAAAGCAGGCTCGATCGCAGGTGATAGAGACGGGTTTTTGAGAAAAAATAGGTTGGAACTAGGCCTTGAAAGCGCTTGAGCAAGGTTGAATCAAAAGCTAATTTGGCCATGTCATGCGGTGTCTGCGACGCAAGCGCCGCTGCTTGAGCCGCATCCGACTGATCATGCTTAAGTTCATTCTGCAAAGCCTCGAGTGCAGCCGGCGTCCGGAAATAGGCTACTGCCGCGAGGCCCTTAATGGCAGTGTCGAGGCTTGCATCCGCACCTGCAGTAGCCAAATCGGCCGTGACTTGCGCAATGTTGGACCCACTAGCCGCAATCGCGTTCAAGGTCGCCGCATGCGGATCATAATTACTCTCGTAAGGCTGGAACATCTTCTCGATCGCGTTATCTGGGCGCGTGGCGTCGGCTTCGTAATAGAAGCGCTCGACACACACGTTTTCAGGCGATGATGAGAAATCCCTCTCCGACACTCGATCTTCGACGCGAACTTGGCCACGAGCGTCCGCCCAAGCCTTCAAGTAGGTGCGCGGTACATAGTGTTGCCGGACAGTACTGAGCATGGACGCGGCTCCTTAGAAGTCAGCTCATTGTGCGGCATCTTGCGAAAATCCCCAGCGCGGCTCATTTGGGTTTGAAGCGTCCCGGACGAAGGTCGAGCGTTGGCACCGGTCTTCGGTAGTACTTCACCGTCGGTGCAGAAGGTTTGCGAGCGCTCGTAGAAGAAAGCCGCCTGCGGAGCTCTTCATTGGCCGATCGGGCAGCGTTATTGACCGAAAGCAAACAGCCGCTACCCTCGATAAACCTCCCTAATCCTAGAAATCGGATAGCACCTCCCTGCTTAGCCCTGTGTGCCAAGGTCCGCTTTCGGCCAGGAGCGGACCTTAGTGAAGGACCGCTTTCTTCTGGATCCACCCAACGAACAGAGTGGAGGCCCACGTTACACCACCCCGCCAGCCCCCCATACCGGCCGTTGCATATCGGCTCGATGGATCAGTTCGCCGCTCCTGGCGGCCATTCCTCCGGAACCAGCGCGGGCGGCTTGGTCCACGGTTTCTCGACCAGCGCGTCTTGGAACCACTGATCGCGCAGGTTCGCATGCTCAGTGACGATCAGTTGGAAGCCTGGAACATCGTCCTGTGTGAACTTCAGCAACAACTCGAACAGCCGGCGCACCGCATCAAGGTCGGCGTCGGATTCCGTCTTCTGCACGGAACCGTCGGCATCCCTGTAGACCTGCTCGGAGGGGAAGTAGACCTGGGTTGGTTGGTCGATCAACAGGAAGCGCGGAATAGGACGGTTGTTCTGCGCCGCGAACAGGTGCAGGGCGAGCAGTGCTGACAGATGGTAGGCCAGATGGTTCTCGCCGCCGCCGGTCCTTCCCATCGGCACAGGACGCTCGGGTCGATCGAAGATTATTGTCAACTGCGGCAGGTTGAGCCGCGCAGGGTAAGGACCGAACTCGGCGTTGAACTTCTGGATGTATCGCGACACCTGTGCGGAGATGTTGTTGAGGATCGAGGTCAGGCGTTCGCTGCTGTCGTCGGCACCGATCTGCTCCTCAAGCTGCTTAACTTTGTTGATGAGACGGCGATTCTCTGCTTCCAGTTTGGCAAGATCCTCATTCGGGAGGAGCGTTTCCAGGAACAGGCTGATACGGCCGACCACGCGCGCGGCTGCGTTGTTGCGGGTGCCCATCTGGGCGATGACTTCGTTGGCCGAAATCGCCGCGGATAGCTCCGCTTCCTTCTGCTTGATATCGCCCGCGATCCCATCCGCTTTGCCGGTCAGTTCGGCGAGGTAGGCTTCGAGCTTGGGGCGCTGGCCGGTGGCGATGCGCAACTCTTTGTCGAGCGATTCCAATTCGTTGAGCAGGACGATGGCGACCGGGGATTCCAGCGCCAAGTTTTGCTCGCTGAACGGCCATTGCCATTCGCCACTGTCGGGGTTCTTCGGCAGTGCCTTGATTGAGGCCAGCCGGTCTATCTGTTCGGCGGCCTCGTTTTCGTAGCCACCCGCCCGCTTGGCGAACTGTCGTGCCGCGTCGATCCGGTTCTGAGTATCACGGCGATCCTGACGCAACTGGACTAACTCATCCTCCAGAAACGAAACCCGGCTGCCGTCGTCGTCTGGCACCCTCTCAGGCTTCCACGACAGCGCCGACCTCAGTGCGTCAATGATCCCGTCCGCATTCGGGTTCTCATCGGTGTTGCCAATGACCCCCACTGTCTTTGCTTCCGAGTAGAGGCCGATGGCTTGTTCATGCGATGTGTCGACGGCGTCGCGCGCTTGCTCTAGCTTCTTGTTGCTGACCCTCAGATCGCGCTGCGCTACGCGTAGCTTGGATTCCAGCTCGTAGCGATCGTGGGAGGAGACGCCAAGCAAGATTGGCAACGTGTCGCGGATCGCCTGCGGTTGGAACTGCTCGTTCTGGCGATAGAAAAGTTGATCCTTGTTGGCGACCAGTCCCTGCTTCTGGAACAGGTAGTAGAACGTGTGCTTGACGTTCGCGTCGTAACTATCTCGGCTGTGCTCAAGCGCGACTTCGGTGCGGTTCTCGGGAATTCCAAGCAAGCGCGACAGCAGTTCGACAATGCTGTCATCGTCAGTGTTGACCGCCAGATCCTTGAACTCGGGCACCTGCAATTGGGTACCCCTTCGCAACATTGCCGTGCTGCAACTGGCGCCACTGCCGGGCGGGGTCGGCTTGGCAATAAGCACTTGTTCTTTCTCGAACTGGTAGATCACCGCAAACCAAGACACTTTGTCCCGGATGATGCCTTCCGGGACGTTGAACGAGGAGCGTCCCATGCAGTATTCGATAATATCGGAGAGCGCAGACTTGCCGGTGGAGGAGCGACCGGTGATGACATTGAGTCCGTCTACCTTAAACCGGAGGTCTCGGCGCTGGCCGTCATGGCTGTAGATGTGGATGGATCTGATCTTCATGGACGAATCCCGAAAGTCGTATAAACGGTCGCCCGGTCGGCTATGCGTGCAAATTCCTTTCCGACGATCCGCGCCACTTTCTGGCAGGCGACGGTTTCGGCGGTGCCATCTACGCTCTTGCGGACCTTCCTGGGCACGGTCTGGATGCGACCGTCGTCCGTGACGGCGATGCAGCCTCTTTCCATTAGCAAACCGAACCCCTCGAAGGCATACGGCAACATCTGCGTGACCCGGTCCGCGAAGCCCACCATGATTTGCTGGTTCTTCTCCGCGGTCTTGAGCAGGTAGCTGCGTGGACTGCTGGCGATCACTTCGCGTGAATCCTTGTGCAGGCACAGGGGTAGTACAAGCAGCGACAGTGAGAAGGGCATGCCGCGGGCATCTTCTTCTTCGTAGCCATGCAGGGCGCGGAACAGGACCAAGCCACAGAATGCAGGGTTGAACAGGTTCCGAATCTCGAAGGGGCGCTGATCCCATCGCTTCACGATGCCACCCCCAGCACCTGGCCAAGGCGGTCGAGGAATCTGGGATGCCAGTAGACCTTGGGTTCGGGCGTGGCATCTGCCAGGATGTGGAAGCTGCCGCGAAGGACATAGGGCTCCGTCACCCGTGCGCGAATGCGTAGGGATTCGATCTTCCCAGTCTCAAATTCCGCCCAGTTGTAGAGCGCCGCGCCGGCTTCGCGCAGTGCTTCTTCCGCGCTGTCGTCCTTCAGCTTCTCGAAAGCGACATCCTTGTAGCGACCCCACTCATCGGTGAGGCGATCTTCGTACTCCTCGACCTCTCCCAACACAAGCAGGTTCTCGCGCGCCCAGGCCGATCGTTGTTCGAACGCCCGGTAATAATCCAGAATCGCGCTCCTGATCCGATTTGAGGAAATGCCGATCTCGCGCAGTTGGGCCACGAACAGGCGTGGGTCGGCATCAGTGTCGATCTCGTCTGCGGGCGCCTTTCCACGGAAGGTGATAGGTAAGTTGTCCGCCTTGTATTCCTCGGCGAAGTTCGAGAGCTTGTCCGAGACTTCGTAGCCGAAGATCCCTTCCGACTTGGCGCCAGTCAACTGCTTGATCATCGCATCGGTCCACCAACCCTCCAGCCGCTCGAAGACGAACTCTCGGTGCTCGCGCCGGATGCTTCGCATGTGCTTGTCCCTTATGAGCGCCGGGATGTCGCCGATGCGTGGGCTGCCATCGAGGATCAGGATGCGTTCGAGAAAATCCTGCTTTTCGGGATCTCTCAGTTCATTGAACGCCTTGGCGATCGGTGCGATGAGTTTTGATGTCGATTCGGCAAGCGCGGCATCGGCCAATTCGGTAAGCGTTGCCGCATCACGGGAGGCGACAGGCTGATCGGGGAGAAGATGGGCAAGGAACGAGCCGGTGGACACCGTGCCAGTGGTGAACAGGAAGAACCGCAGGTTCGACGCAGCGCGGCCATCTCTCTTGTACCGCACCAGCCAGATGTTGACGGACTTCCAGAAATCGGTTGATAGGTCGGTGAGCCTATCGCCGATCGCTTTGTGCTTCAACGAGGCCAAGGACTTGCCACCGTCGCCGTCTATGAAATCGAGGTCATCGTCCTTTTCGAGGAAGATGGAAGTATCTTCCGGCAATTGAAGCACTTGTAGCAGCGCGAGACGTGCCTGGTAGATATATCCCAGACCCTGCTCGCCGGCTGAAAACTTATCGGTGGGCGCATCGACCATGCAAAGTCCTTGTGCTGTTCTTGGAGGTCGGGGACGACGATAAGCTAGGGCCACATAGCGCATCTTCCGATGCGTTATGTCTTTACTCTCTTTTCCCCCGACTATGGCCGAAAATCCGCCCCCCCTGCCTGTCCATTCCTGGCAATAGTAACAAATCGTTTTAGAGCGGCTAACAAAACGTAGCGAGCAGCCGTCAGGTGGGCGCGGACGGCGCGCAGGAACGACAGTGTACGAGTGGTACATGAGGATTCTGAGCACCGGCCGCGCCCGCCTGGCGGCCGCGCAGTAGTTTTGTTAGCTGCTCTTAGCCGGGGGGATCAATTTTATATTTCGCTGCTGGGGCGGCGCATGGGCACCTCCACGACCTTGAGCCTGACTCGATTCTGGAGATTGTTGTGCTCTTCGAAGTAGCGTGCAGTCGAATGCTTCTTGACAGTACCATTGAGCCGTAGCTTGACCGACGAGAAGCACCGATTTGAATCAGGAACCACCAGATGGAAATGTAGTCGGCGACCTTGGTATTGTCTCGCAAGGTAAGCATCGGCCTTGTGCAGAATCCAACGAACTTCATTGGCGCTGATGCGCTTTCCGAATGTATATTTGCACTGGACGTAAATGGTCTCGTCATCGCGTTCAAGAACCAGATCCACGCCGCCGTCCACGAAGCCGAATTGAAGTCCTCGGTACGTCACCGCATAGCCTTGAGCCTCGAACTGCAAACCGACATGTCGTTCGTACACATAGCCCCAGTGAGAGGGTGAAAGCGAAGCGTAGGGGAAACAGTGAACTGACTTTCCGTCCTGGACCACGTGCAGCACTTTGTTCATGCTATCGAAAACTAGATGGCCGGATCTCAATGCTCGTCCGAGCCGCAGTCGTTCCTTCGTAGTGCTGCCTTCTCTTGTGGTTTCAGTCGTCATGATCTCTGCTGTTCGGCGTCGATGATCCTTCTCTCCGTTGACAACGATAGCCCAACTGGGCGTCTCCCGGCCTTGCCGGGCCGCGCTGTCGTGCTGCGCATAGATCCGAAGACGCCAACGCGACGTGGACCTAGCAGCACCGCCAAAACCAACTGGCCGGCTTGCCGGTGCAACAAAGCCCCCTTGCGGGGGCCTCGTTCGTCGGCGCTTGGGTGGGGATTCTCGTCCCCGCCCCCAACGCCGGGTGAGATGGCTTGGACGGCGCACCCATGGTAGCGAAAGCTCTTTGGGCCACCATCAGGGGCCATGTCGACCGGCTGTCAGACTTCTTCCAGGAACGTGTCGGATTTCTCAGCCAGCCACTGCTCCACGGCTTTTCCTTTGAGTTCCTGAGCCAAGTAGCTGGAGCAAAGCGAGGTGCCGTCCGAACGCAGGTTGGCCACCGTATGTGCGGCCAAGACTGCAGCCCCCAGAAGGTGTACCTGAGTGCGCCCGCTTTCCTCCCAACCCTTGGGGAGGGATTCAATGGCGGCCAAGGCCTCTTGCCCTGAAAGGTATTGGATGCAAGTGAGGTAGGACCACTGGAGGCCCACTTCCTCGCGCAAGCGCTTGCCGGCGGCCTTCTCGTCCAACCGGCCTTCAACACTGTCCAGCAACACTTGGGCGGCCGCGATGGCCTTGCCTTGGGGAGAGAGCCGGCTCTTCTTCTTGGGGAACGTTCCGCGCACGATCAGGCCTTCTTGGTTGCTTTCTTCGCAGGCTTCTTGACGGCCTTCCGGGCGGCTTTACTCACCGGCTCGCTTGCCTTCTTGACCACCATGGCGAGTGCCTTCTTCACTCTGCCATCGGCTGACGGGAACTTCACCGGGATAGACCTTAGCCCATGCCTTGCCCTCGGCGGACTTGGCCCATGCCTTAAAGGCCTTGGGGGCCAAGCCGCGGCCTGCCCAGGTTTCCCCGCTGGGAAGGAGGTACTTCGGAGCCACCTTGCCGAGCTTGCGGCACTTGCGGGACCGCGCGGCGTCCTTGGGTGCGCGCAACGGCTTGGCGTCGATCGTTTCCCCGATGAGCTTGGCCACCTGCTGCCGCTGGGCGGGGCTGAGGATCTACGCATACTTCTGGAGGACCACTAGGGCTTTCGGCACCTCGCCGTCGCGCTTCTCCACCAGTTCCTTCTGGGCTTCGAGCTGTTTGATCTCGGCATTGAGGGATTTCAGCGTGATCAGGGGCAAGGGAGGGCTTCGTTTGGGAATTCAACGGTTATAGCCCACCGCTGGGGCATGACCACCCGACACTGCCTAGGACTACCAGGAGAACCAAGTTTCCTTCAATTTTCCACTGGGTCACTTCGGGAACGGTTCTGGATCTTCTTTACATCTGGCTCAAGCTTCTTGTTCTGGTCCAGAAACTTGGGTCACCTCACAGCCGGGCGATGGCCGTGAGGTGATCCATCCCGGCCAGAGCGAACGTGCGCCGAGCCTGCCTCAGGTGGCAGTAGCCGATCAAACAGAGTGGCGATGAGGGGGGGCTGGCGCACATAACAGGCAATCGCTGAGGCGTAACGGTGCGCCATTGCGGTGCCTGGTGAATCGCCCAGAGCGCTGTAGACAGGCACCACCCTCACTGGATGTCCGCTATTGGCCAGAGGCGGACCTCTGCCCTACCCCCGATAACGCTCCCTAATCCTCTGCCCCGCCCTGCGCAGTGTCCGCTCTCGGCCGTACGCGGACATTCGTGCGGGTCAAGCGTGTCATGTTCATACTGGGATCACTCCTCGGCAGCGGTCCGACATATCGGCGCCGGTCTCAAGCAGAAAGCTGCTTTCCGCCTGTGACGACTCATTGGAGGGACTTCGAGATAAGGCACTGCTGCTGTTTGGTTTTGCCAGTGGCGGGCGCCGACGCAGTGAGATCGCGGCAGCTGACTGGCAGGACCTGCGCCGCATCGGCGAAGACGCTTTCATCTATCGGCTGGAGCACAGCAAAACCCAGCAGGCTGGTCCGAGCGCAACTGCCACACCCGACAAACCGGTGCTGGGCCGCGCAGGACTCGCCCTGGCTGAATGGCTGAGCGCGGCCGACATCACAGATGGGTCCCCTCTTCCGTCGCCTGTGGGTGAATGCGTCGGTCCTGCCCTGGCGCCGAAGGCGGTTGCAGCGATTGTGCAGCGGCGGGCATTGCAGGCGGGGTTGAACGGGGACTTTGCCGGCCACAGCCTGCGCTCGGGCTTTATCACCGAGGGCGGCCGCCAGGGCATCGCCCTGCCCGCCTTAATGGCGCTGACTGAGCATCGCTCCGTCGCGCAGGCGATCGGCTACTTTCAGGCCGGGGACGCGTCAAGCAACCCAGCGGCTCGACTGCTTGATCTCTAGCGCGGGCCAATGCGTCATCGGCCCTTGCGCGGCTCCCGCTTCGCAGGAGTTTTCTCAAGGCTTTTGAGCAGATCCTTCTTCTGGCGAACGGATAGGTCATTCCACTGCAGAAGCAGTTGGGCCAACAGCTCGTCTTCGGTGTAGAGAAACGCCGCGGGTATGCCAAGTACCTCAGCCAACTGTTTGGCTGTCTTGATCTGGGGTTCGTGCTTGCCGCGTTCGTACTGGTTGATACGTGGAGAGGCCACGGCGGGATCCAAGCCGGCAAGGATGCCGAGCTGCTTCTGAGATAGCCCGGCTCGTTCGCGCGCCTGTGCTAGCCGCAGCGCAAAAACCGGATGTTCTGCCGTCCGCCTGTTCACTTTTGCCCCCTCAAGGAGGGCTAAGGATGGCGGAAGTGACCGGCGCTTGGATACTAAGATATTCTTAGATGCCATGGCAACGGTCAGCACGCAGTCCGCGGTCCTGGATCGACTGCTCCTGGTCCTTCGTCGAACCGATGAACAACTCAAAAACGCAGTCTCGGGATCTAGTGCGTCCTGACGCCCCAACTATTAGCGACGTCCGTCATCTAGGCGGTCGTGGCGCCCTCTATCTTCTGGCTTTGGTACAAGCTCGCCACGCGCGAACACGCGTGGCGCCCACGGTGGAGGGCACTCACAGTGTTCTTTCGGTATTGGATGCGCTGGGGGTTGTCCGAGTCGAGCCGGAGGCCGGCCCGGATAGCCATACGATCGACGGTGACAAGATTGCCTGGTCCTACACTTGGCCACACGTCCTCTTCGAAGAACTGGAGGTGCGGCTCAAGGACTACCTGCAAAGTGAGGCTCAAGAGCCCCCTTATGCAGAGATGTGGTTAAGGGTCTGGCAGGAGCTGGTTCCGCAGGACGTGACAGCCTATCTTCGGCATCAATTGCGCATACATCAGTTTCCCGACTTTTTTCTTGTGGAGCTGGCCCGGCTACTCATGCTTTACGACTCGCTATACAGCCTGGGCCACTGGCGTTATGCATGCTGGGCAGCGGTGCGCAGCATGGCGTCGATATCCTTGCAATACCCTGGCAACGTCGAGATGTTGAAGTCCACGCTAAGCAGCGAATTGCCGCGGCGGCTCAGGCTCACTCAGGGCAGCTTGGAAGGAAAGCTTTGCTTTTCTCCGTCCTACTCTCTTCCGGACTGTGCGCTTACGTCGGTGTTCTCCACCGTCGCCACGCGACTGGGCGATCGGTACTGGATGTCGCCCCCAGCCCTCGAGCTGATCTAGCACCTACGGCTCTTTGCTTGCTCAACGTAGAAGCGATGCTCTTCATGGCGACGGGCCTCCTTGGGCCTGATTGTCGCAGAAATTTTAGTGCTGGCTGATCTAAATTACAGGGAGTAGGTCAACCTTCTAAGGCACGTACTGCGTGCCAATATAGGGCTAGGGGTTGGGGTTGAAGAACTCATCCAAGATGCCTGCGAGCCCGCGGAGAGCCCGGAATCTTGAGATATAGCGCAGCATCTCAACAGCGTCCTCATCAGAAGTGTTGAGGTTACCCAGGAAAATATCGTCAATCAGATCCTGCCGCTGCTGACGAATTGCTCTCGCAGTCTCCATCCACTCCTGATCCGCGTCGCCTTCAGAAAGTCGTTCTAGGATCTGGTCGCGAAGCACTTGATAGTTCTCTTGGAAGTCATCGAAAAATAGCTCCATGTCGCCGTCCCTTAGCACAATGGGCGATGTGTAGGAAGCCTCACATCTTTGCAGCATGTGGTGCGAGGTATACACCGACACAACAGGCAGCTCGGTGTGGCACCGATCCCGCCGCGTTCTGAAGCCCAGCACCTCAGGCGACACTGGGCCACTGGGCCGACGCAGCAGACGGACTTCAATCAGCGTCGCCAGCGCCTGGCCAACCAGGTGATGCGCATCCCATCGGGTCAGGATGCGGCGAACTGACCAGCGAAGCGCGTCCAGGTAGACGTCGGCCTCTTTGAGCGATAAGGCGTCCAACGCGAGCCGGAAGGAACATGCCAGCAAGGCAATGGCATCCACAGAAGCAAACTCGCCAATGTTGTAGGCGTTTTCCGCGATGGTGCGTAGGTCTCGATTGTCACTTGCTACATTCTTGAAACCGCTGCTTATAGCCACCACCCGCTGTGTAGGGGTCAGCCGAACCAATCCCAGCCTTCTCAATAGGTCAGCGTGGATCGCCCGAATCTGGTCTCCTGGCAGAACTTCGGGCCCTGTGAGTTGCCAGAACGGGGAGTTGTAAAGCGCCGCCGCTGCACTTTGGTGGTAGTCAGCGTGTACGGCCTCCACGAGCTTCAGGCCATTGATGCCCCGCAGCTTTCCCGGGTCGTTTCCGATGTGGAAGTAACGCTGAAACACTTTCCGGAGCGGACGTTGGGTGGACGTTCCACCATCAATCTTCTCCAGCCAGTGCTCATCAAGAGCATGCCAGGAGTCAACCTCCGGCGTGCACACCAGGACGATCCAGGCCCACAGGCGATGTCGCGTTAGCAGCGCGATGTCCATCGGGGCCGGACCAGGCCGCTTCGGGTGGTTCTTTGGAGTGTCAGTTCCCATGGGAAATGGCATGCCACCGGCACTCCGCAAACTGTGCAACAGTCTGGGGGAATACGCCACTCGTCGCCAAATCTAGCCATGAAAGTCTCTCTCATGCACGTAGGTTCCAAAGACGCACCCAGCCAACCCCTCGCGGATCTACTCGCAGAGCACGGTGAATTGGTGAGTGGCGGTGACCTCCAACGCTGCTTGGGTTTCAAGAGCGCCCGATCGTTTCAGCGTGCTCAAAAGGAGGGGCGACTGCCCGTCACCACCTTCTCGCTGCCCGGTCGACGAGGCGTGTTCGCGCGCACGCGCGACATCGCGGCTTGGCTTGGCTCCTTGGGGGCCGCCGGCTAGCGCTCATGGAGGGCGCGCCTTGCATCAGGGCCACGACAGAGTGGCCATCCACAAGAAGAGAGGTGCTGATCGCCTAGATTTGACGACCACAATGCAAAAAGCCCCTGCGAACAGGGGCTCGGGATGCAAACTTAGTTAGCGGCTAAGTGCGTCCAGGGGACCACGGTTCGCAGGCTCTGTCAATGCTTTCGCCCTCTTGGACGTAAAGGCACGGGCGGCATTTGCCTGGAGAACCTCATGCACATCTAAGGTCCACGCCCGCACTTAGCACGTGCCGGTCGACCCCATCGCCTTCCCGTCCTCCGCCACTAAGCACAGCGGCGCCGCCATTTCTGTGGAACTAGCGGCGGACCCTGGACCGACGGCCGTCGACGCACGCCATCGATTGTGGTGCACACGCCCTACCCCAACCGCAGTAAATCGCACTGCGGCGGTTACGGCTGTGCGCCTACCCATCAATCGAGGACGCGACGTACCACTTCCCTGGAGCACCCATGTCATTCATCTCACAAATGTCCCCGGGCAGCCCGGCTGCCTTGCCCCGAGCGATTGACCCGTCCGGATCGCTACACCAACCCGGGCCCCGCCCCTTCGAACCGCGAATCTACGGCAGACGCGAATTCGAAAAGCGCGACGTCTACGGTTTCCTTTCCATCAAGGAGGCGCGACCGGTGGAGGTCGACGGACTGCCGGCCATAGCGGTGGCACTGGCGCTCGAGTGCGATCCGCATATCGCGTGCTACACGGAGCGTCCCCGCACCCTACCCTTGGGCGACAAGAACACCGAGCTGCACTTTTGGGTGCGGCATGCCTCGGGTTTCGAGCAGTTCCTGCTGCTTGTGCCTGATGCCGACTGCGTACAAACCGTAGGTGGAATTCCGCGGCCGCGGGAAACTGAGCGTTGGCAGGCTATGGCACGTGATGCCGGCCTGCAGCTCCGCTTCGTGACCGAGCATGATGTACGTGTTGCCGGCGCGACGATTGCACAGCACAACCGACTACTGGCCTTTGCTCAGGTAGCGCAGTCACTGGGCAATCGTCTGGCATTGCGCGCACGAATCCTCGCCAACGTCGAGCAACAGTCGCGTGCGCGGATCGACCAGCTTGAGGCAGCGCTCGCACCGTTCGATTCGGCAGATGTCCAAGCGGTGACTTGCGAGCTGATCTGCCTCGGAGCCCTTGACTTTGATCGCGAGCAAGAACTCACCCGGCGTTCGGTTGTTGCGCGGAGGAATCGCACATGAAGCCGCGCTTCACCATCACCGAGGCCGACGCGCTTCTAGCCTTGCCGCGGCCGGACACAAAAGCGATGACGGACCGGACTGAGGAGGAAAAGCAAGCTATCGATAATCGCGTCGGCGCATTGGTGGCTCTGTTGGAGGGAGCGCCGATCTCGCAAGTCGCTACGGCGTATTCCATATACCCCAAGACACTGCGTCGAATGCTGGACCTTTGTGCCAAGCCCGCCATCAACGGCGGGATCAATGGCTTCGCGGTATGCATTCCAGGGGCGCGACTTGTAGATCCACAGCCCCGCCACACCGGCCTCCCGCCACAGGGCCGGGCACATGCGATGACGCAGCTGGTCCTGGCAATTCCAGAGCTCGGCGCTTTAGTCGCTAAGTTCAAGGGAGAAGTGCCCACACGAACGCGAACTAGTCCTGCATTCGATCGACTCTACGCACACATCAAGCGGATGCTGAAAGAAAAGGGGTTGGATGATTGCTACCCGCTCAACACGCGCGATGGTGGTCGTAGAGCGCTGTCGACGTTCATAAGGCGCTCGCGCGAGCACAACGCCGACCAAGCGATGGCTTTTTCGGCGCCCATGGCCTTGACGAAATGGAAGGAACTGGCAGACATCCGGCCGTTCGATGAGATGCAGTTCGATGGGCACTACATTGACCTCAAGGACCAGTGTGTCGCAATACCACTGCCCGATGGCACTTCGGTGCTTGCAAAAATCTCTGGGCTCCTGCTGCTTGTTGAGTTCGATGTGGGGTCGCGCGCCTGTGTTTCTTGGCAGGTGGTCATTGACGCTTCCTACGATCAGTTTGACCTGCTGCGAACATTGTCCGCTGGGCTCACGCCGTGGCATCCGCGTGACCTCAGTGATCGTCGTATGCGCTATCTGCCTAATGCGTGGATGCCTGCGGCAATGCCGGGCCTGTTGCCTCGTGCGCTCAAGCTGTCGCTTGACAACTTCTCTGGTCATTTGGCCAAGCATGCCCGCCGCACGATGCTGCACCACCAACTCGGCATCTATAGATTCGGTGTCGCTGGAATTCCGCAAACCCGCGCCGAGATTGAAGCGTTCTTCAAGCTCATCGAACAGAAAGTGCTCCGCTTCCTCGCCGGAGGATTCGAGCCAGAGACGAAAAATCGGGTTGAGCAGAAGGTTTCTACACGCATGGCGTCGAACTATCCGATCTTCGCCGACTTGCTGGAGGACTTTCTCGATGTCGCCATTAGTACCTATAACGTGTCCGCACATGCGGAACTGCATAATCGCAGCCCGCGCGAGGTCGCCGAACGCTACATCGAGCTTGGTGGCATGCCACTGCGCTCCTCGCGCACGGCCGACGACGCGCGCGATATGCGGCGAATCCGTGTCCAAGTGACCATTCGCGGGAGTAAGAGCGGCGATGTTCTACCGCACGTCAACTACGGATATGGCACCTATCGTAGTGACACGCTCAATCCCCGTACGGACTTGATCAGCGAAAAGTTCCACGGCTACATCGAAGACGATGACGCCCGATTCCTAACATTGCTCGATGAGCGTGGCCTGCCTTACATCACGCTGCAGACGCTACCTCCCTATGCACGCACGCCCCACACGCTCGCCGAACGCAAGCGTGCCGAAAAGCTGAAAAGGTCCCATTCGGGGCGCTGGGAGGGTATCGACGACTTAATCGAGGCCTATCACGCCGACGTCCGCGAATGCGCACGACATCTCAAGTGGGCGGCGGACGAAGTTGCCAGTGGCGCTTCGCCCCGTGCACCAGTTGACCGGCCGCTCGGCACCTCCAGCGGCGCGGCGCAAACGCTGGCGGGACTTCCGCCACGTGGCGGGCCGGTGAACCTCCGCCGGCGCTGAACCGTTGCCTCTTCATTTATGGCGGCGGATCGCCGCCTTGGAGTTCAATCATGAAAACCAACAGACCCCATTGCTTAGACGGCACGACGTCCTATCAGATTCAAAGCTTTGCTCGTGTTGGCAAAACAAGCGCAATCCAGCTGTCTAGCGATCCTGTCCATCAAGACCCGCGCGAGTCCGACGAAAGTACGACTAGTCGCTCAACCGCATCCCAGGAGGCGAGCCATGACGACTGATGCTCGCCATCCCATGCTGCGCTTCAAGCGCCCACTGATTATCACGCGCCCTGGCGAACGATTGGCCGGTGATGCCAGAAACAGTATCGAGATTGGCTCTGATGCGATCTGGATCGATGGCTTCGGTCGCATCGGCAAGACCTATGGTGTTCGCCAACTTATCCAGACCGATGCTTGGCGGCCGTTCCCAATGTATATGATCGAGTTCAGCTATACAAAGCCGGCCAAGCCAGGCGAAGGCTACTTTGCCAGTTCCTTACTGCTGCAGCAAGGGCAGACGGTCGCGGCAAGCGCGACAAGTAACGGCACGCTCATGCGTGCAGTTCGCATGTTCCAGGAGGAAGGCCACCGTCAGGGCGCGCAAGTGATCGGCGTGGCTTTCAACGAGGCAAACCGCTTCACTGCCGACGAGTACGAGCACGTCATGTCGATCGTGAATGAGTGTGAGAAGACCGGGCGAATCTTCTTTTTCTTTATCAATCAAACCGACTCGGGGCGCTTCGACCGTTCGGCGATTGACAGGCGTCCGCCCCGCCACATTTATGGACGCTTCTTCACCACCTCCCACCACTACACGGGTCTGCTGTGGGAGATCCCTAAGGCCGATCGAGAACATCAACTTGCCTCGGACGTGGCCCTTGCCTTTCGTGAGTATGACGAGGAGCTAGTTTGGCCCGAAGGATCTGGCATCTCTTATACGCAATATTTTGCACCCAAGGCATACGCGCTGGGCTGGCGGTTGGGTACTCAGGTCGATCTCATCCGCTTAGTGATCAATTCCCTGCGTGCCGAACACGGCCTGCCTGACGTCGTGGAATGGCCGATGCAGTCATTCGAACGATTCGTGTACTTTATCCTGGTCCGAGTAGCCTACGAGAATCCGGAGTTCAGTGAACTCACGGAAACAAATATTCGTGGAGGGCTGCTACGCGCGGGCTACCTGGAAATCGAGCCGGGCTATCGGGGCATGCCGGCATGATCATTCCTGCTGCTCAGCCGAGCCGCCCTATCACGCTACGAGGGACAGTATCGCGCGACTCCTTGACGCCGTTTGCTTCTTCGCTGACGACTCCGTTTGTGGGTATGGACCTTAGAGTCCTACCTGCAACATCTGCCTTCGGGTTACTTGCGCGGCTCGTGCGGCTCAATGCCCTTGACCCGATCGACCTCTTTCGGCTTTTTGGAATCCGCAGCCGCCGGGCGGATGACCTATCGGAGCTGATGACCTTCTCTGACGTTCGCCAAGCGGCTCTGGCTCGCGCCCTGCACCTACCCACAGTGCCGCCGACGTGGAATCTGACGGCATGGTTCCCCTTTCAGGCGCCCTCGAACATCCTCAAAACTGGTTGGGTACTCCGCTATTGCCCGCAGTGCATGCATTCAGGCTACCACACGCTACTACATCAATTACCCTGGATCCAACGTTGTCCTTGGCACGGCGTTGCACTACAGAACACGTGCATGCGCTGTGGCAGGAAGCCGACCGCGCTCGCCGATTGGTGCTTCGACGAGAATCTAGCGTGTGAATGTGGACACTCCTTGCTGTCGACCGAGGCAGCTCTCAAGCAATCGGCTGGTCCGCCCTCAGGGGCCGCTGACTTCCTCGCTATCTACCTGGACTGGGCCACCAGCGAAAGAGGACGCACCATTCTCGTCATGCCGGAACTGCCGGCCGACGCGGCGGCAGCACTGGCGGGCCTTGTTCAGTTGCCGAAGGCTTTGGAGTGGAGGTGTGGCAAGCCTCAGGTCGCTCTTCACAAGCGTTCTTGGCGAACCACCATCCATGGTCCCCGCTGTAATCAGGAAGCTCTTAGGCAGCTCGACACGTTGCGGCAGGACCGCCCTGGTTTCCTTACCGTCCCTGCTCAGATTCGACCGGCGGTCGCAAATGTAGCGGCAGATCTAGCACTCAAGCTGCCCGCGAGTACTCTCACCGACCGTGAAATGACGCTGTTCTTAACTGGAGTCGGTATCGAGGCGCCGGCGACCTTTCGACCCGCCCGGCGAGGGTTCTCCGGATCACTCTCCGCACTTCCCCCCTGGGAGGTTGCCGGGCAGCAGTTCCTCAATCTTGCCTGCCTTCACCCTGCGTCCTACCGTTCTGTCGTGAAGTTGATCGACATCGCGCTGGATGGCAGGTCACTCTTCGACTTCCACGGCCAGGCCAAGATGGAAGAGCTAAATCTCTTGATCAAGGTATGTGGGTGTCTTCTGACGCGCGGGTATGCCGAAGGCCTCAGAGCCACGCTGTCGCAACACATCCCCGACCTGTTTGGAATGCGGCGGGACTGCCCTCATCTGACACAGCCCTGGATGCTAGCGGTTGTCAATCGTACGAGGCTAGCTGAAGTACACGCCACGTGGTACCCGCTGGGAACTCCCTACATGGCAGCAAGTTTGCTCGAAGAAGCAGATGAGGCTAATCAGCGTCGCGAACGAGCTCACGGCCGAGGGCGGCCAAGGAGTCACCGTCAATAACGGGCATCAATGAGTGCGTTACCTGGATTACTAGGCATTCTTAAGTGCGGGGCCACAAACATGGCCCCTTTTGAATGCGTAGCGCGCAAGGATGGTTCATCGAGAGTGCACAGGCTCACGCACTGTTACATGCTCCAAAATGAGGAGTGCTAAGAAAAATCAAGGACATAGCGAGCGCACTTTAGAGTGCGGTGTACAGCACGTTGGCCGTTTTGATCCGGACCTGACGGTCCACTGCCAAGCGAGAACCCAAACCCTGCCACCAAGTCTCGAGCCACCGCACAACGGTGTAGCGCCGTCCGACTTATGGTGAGCTGGCGTGGGAACTGCCGCCGTTGGTTGACCAGGTCTTGGTGGCGGCCGGCCTGAAAGCCAAGCTTGGGCCCTGGACCTTGGATGCCGTGCGGCATCGGGTCGCCGTGCTGTCTAACGCACACAGGCTCAAACAGGCGACCAATCCCTGCGAACAGCCAGCGATCCGCACCGTGCTCAGCCGCGCCGCCCGAGCCGCAGTCAAACGCGGCGAGCGGCCGCGCAAGAAGACCGCGATCACCCTGCCCGAGCTGGAAGCCCTACTGGCCACCTGCGACGACAGCCTGGAAGGAATACGGGACCGTGCCCTGCTCTGCTTCGGGTTTGCCAGCGGAGGGCGCCGGCGCAGTGAGATCGCCGCCGCCGACCTGCGCCGGATCGGCGAGGCGGGTTACATCTCCGCCTGGAGCACAGCAAGACTCAGCAGGCCGGCGTCACCGCGAGTTCGACCCCGGACAAGCCGGTGCTCGATCGGGCCGCCATAGCGCTGCAGGACTGGCTGGACGCCGCCGGGATCACTGAAGGGGCGATTTTCCGGCGGTTGTGGAAACAACGTGTCGGCCCTGCCCTCTCCCCGGCCGCGGTCGGGGAGATCGTGCAGCGACGGGCGCGCTTGGCGGGGCTGGAGGGGAATTTTGGTGGGCACAGCCTGCGGTCGGGGTTCGTGACCGAAGCCAGCCGTCAAGGGGTGGCGCTGCCGGCGATAATGCAATTGACCGAGCATAGGTCTGTGTCGAGTGTGGTGGGGTATTTCCAAGCTGGCGGAGCCGCGGACAATCCGGCTGCTCGGCTCCTTGAGGGCTGAATGGACGATACCTACGCCGCTCAGTTCTGAGGATGTACGGTGTGATGCACCTCTTCCTAGGCAGTTGGTGGGGCTGCTTCTTGGTACGCCCTGCTGTTCTCGAGCAACGCGGTAGCCACTTGGAGCACGATCGTAGATCGCCATAGCTGGGTTCAGCTGATCACAGTACTGCCACATTGGAGGGAGCAAGTGATGCGACAGCTAGCGATGACACAGGAAACGGCCGCGAATGAAGGCGCAAGCAATTACTAGGGTGTCGAATGAACAGAGAACATGCAGAGCGGTGGCTTGAGTACCACGAGCGGGGTCAAAAGCCCACTCGTGTGAAGTTGAAGGCTGTTGTCTACAGCGACAAGACAATCAAGAAGCCTGTTCATTTCAAGTTGAACAACTTCGAGATGACGCTCTCGCCGTTGCCTCTAGGGCAGCAGCCCCGTTCTCCAAGCGAAGGTGGGCTCATGCCCGCTTTCGTTTGCGAAACTATCGCCGACCTCGTACATCACCGGGGTGGCAACAACTTCGACTTGTATGAATGCCTTGATCGTGTGCTCCCGGTGGCAGGCTTCAAATATCACCTTTCGATCCACTTCAACCAGTGGGAGGAGTACGACAACGATTGGATAGAAGCGGTTAGCGGTGGTGGGCGCATCAGCATGATGTGCAGCTACGAGGAGATCCCGAAGCCCAACATCCAGGCACTTGTCCAAGCCTACGAAAAACTTTCGCTGAAGAGTGACAAGAGGTCGAGGAAGGCGGCCATGCTGCGAACGCGCCTCAAGGAAGCCCTCGAACTTGAGGAGGTATCACCGCGCTTTAGCTTCATGTCCTATTACAGCATCATCGAGATCATCTCCGACGACCTGGCTACCCACAAGGATGTCCCTTCGAGCAATCGTGTTGCAGTCGACATGGCCCGGCACTCGCTGAGCACCAAGGGCAGTCAGCGAACAAAGATCTATTTCCTGCTACTCGCCTTTGAGAACGACTTCGATCTAGACCAGAAATGGCACTTTCCGACAAGCGGAACGACCTGGCGCACGGTCAATTCGAATTGGAAAGTCACTACGTCGACGCATGCAAAGAACTAGCTGTATGGGCGTCTGAAAAGTACGTGCTGCACCTTGCGTGCGAGGAGTCGTAGAACGAGATTCGTCTTTGGGTTTTACCCTGTTTCCAAGGGCGGTTGGGGTGAGTCTGGACTTCCCCCGGTGCGCAGCGTGTCGAACCGGACGATTCAATCAAGGGCGCGCCCCTGTCAAGCTGTGTGCCAAGGGTGCGAGTATCAGCTTGGGGGCGTGAAGCACTATGAGCCCCACGTGCACAGGCTGGCAGCGCAGTGGAAGCCCTGCTGGGGCAGTTCTCGAGGGGCGTACGGCTTCCGGCTTATGGAACTCAGCACTCCTCGCTACACTCGAAGCTAACCAGCAAGGTGCTTCACATTTATGGACAGACCCGACACCCAAGTCATCGGCGCCTTGGCCGAAGACGAAGTCAAGACGTTATTCATGCGCTGGGGGTGGAACCCTGGCATCCACCGCATCGATCGCGGTTACGACCTGTTTGTCACCCCTGGCGAGCCATTCAAGGATCGATCCTTCTTTGTGCAGGTGAAGGGCACGGCCCGGGAGACTTTGGGGGTGGTGTCGGCTCCGGTCTCCAAGAAGCGACTACGGCAGTACGCAGAGGCCAGTCATCCGGTCGTACTGGTCCGCGCGATCAACAACGATTTCTATTGGCTCGATGCCCAGCAGTGGTGCGCCACTCATCAAGAACTGCTGTCCGGGATTGGCGACCGATCGATCCAGTTCGATCGCGGACAGCTGCTGGCCGACCGCGAACGGTTCGAGGAATTTTTGCATCGTGCTTTCTTGGCCACTGCTACTCGGCAGATCGAAGACACAGCGGGCTTAGGCCACTTAAGTGAAACACTGACGAACCTGTTGGCGCGGGCATCGAGCGAAACACCAGCTCCTTCCCTGCAGAGAGTTGAGGAACCCGCCCTACAAGATCTGACACGCGAATTGCGCGTCTCCTTCCGGGCGGGTGAAGGCCCGGAAAATCAAACCCGATTGCGGGAGGCCATTGCTTTAGGACTTCCTAGAACCGTCGATGTCAAAGATCTCCACCTAACCGGTCAGAGCGTCTACGGCAACAAGGTAGGCCCCTTGGCCGGTCAACTGACCCTGACTCCGCTGAACGCCGAACCTTTGAACCTGCTGCTCTACCCGGGCGCCAAGCCGTCCATCACGGCGCTCGCGTTGCCCCTGCCCGCAGAGCGATTCAAGGGCCTTCAACATGGGGCTGTCAGCAACGAGCGTTTGAAAAGCCTGCTCAACTTTTCAATGCTGCCGGGCAAGCAGTATCCCACCTGTTCAGATATCGACATCTCGTTTGGACTTCGGTCCAATGTCTTGACCGGCCGTCCTCTACGGCAGTTCCACGAACTTAGCTCGCTTCCTGCTTGGGCGGAACAGATGCTCTCGCACCGTGAGGCGCATCTCGAAATGCAAGCTGAGGACGCGCACGGTATGCTCGCGTTACCGGCCGCATTTGTCGATCACTTCGAAGGCGTCATCCGCTTGGCGTGGGCCCTCGGTCGTCTCCACGCGGTGACCCGAGTCCTGCAATCCGAGTTCTCGCTGCCAGACGATTTCGAGTTAACCGAACGCGACCTGGACGACATCAGCTTCGCGTTCCGGCTCCTGCGTGGTGATCAGCTTTCAATCACGCCGGGCCCGATTGAAGTCGAGCCCAGGGTTGACATCGACTACTCGAAGCAGTTTGAGATGCTGATCACAACGAATTTTGTCGTCGCCATTGCGGGACAGGAAGTTGGCAGCATCCCAGCCATAGTGGAGTTGCTAAACTTTAATATTGTTCCCATCCCTGGGACAAACCGACTGCGCCTGGAAGGCGGCCCCGAAGGCCGGGCGCTTGTCTACTACGACGAGCACGACGGCAAAGAAAGCCTCATGCGTCGCGCCGGTCAAACGACTTCAGGAAGTATCGTTTGAGGAATTCGAGGGAATGTAGGTCAAGGCGGATGGCTTGATAGAAGCATGAACGCGGTGCCGAAGAGGTCAACGCTGCAAGTGCGAAGGGATCGCCATCTTCTGGAGCAGTTCCAGGTACAAGACCTCCTACTCGCCGGTGACGTCGCTCTCGTGCTCAAACGTCAGAGGCAGGTTGATTTCCTCTGCCAGCAAACACGCCTTGAAGACGTAGCGACTAGGCACATTGGAAAGAGCTCCGATATCATCGTTCGATGTGATGGACTTACCCGACCGAACAGTGCCGATCCTGAGTGAGGTGCATCTGCGGATCACGTGGTCGAGGACCTTCCTTCTGCGGCTGCTTTCGCCCGCGCTTCGAAGGGCTTGATCCATGCCTGAACCGAACTAGCGTCTGCGATGAGTTCTTCGATCTCTGGCAACCAAGCGGGAGTCTCCATAGGTTGCGAGTGTTCGAATGCCGAATACTTGCTCATCATTCCATCTATGAGCTCGCAATCTTCAATTCGGATGGCGGTAAGCTTCTTTAGATGCCCCATCGTTTTGATTTCACGGCGGTAGCGCATGACCATCCCGAACAGGAGGTGCTCCTCCACAGAGCGTTCAACTAGGATCCGGAAGTTGCTGCATGCGTTTCTCAGCACGGCCCGTCTGATTTCGCCGTCGAAGTTCGCCGCTGATCTGGCATCACGTACAACTTTGTCGAGGCCTTCTTTGGGCTTCATCGCGAACGCGTCAATCGTGGCTGGAACACCTGCCGCACGACCGTCTCTAGCAATGGAGGGGACCTGAACTCGGGCAGTTGAACCATGGAACTCCGCTCGTTTCTTGACCGCATTTTTAAGCAGAACCATCAGTGAAAGCCGGTGGGTTAACACAAGCACCTGGCGTGTCTCTGCGAGCTCCGCGATCCGATCCGCCACTGCCTCCTCGAAACGCTGATCGAGCGACGAAATGGGGTCATCGAACACGATCGGGAGGCAACGATCGCTGTCGGTGGCATCGGCCAGGAACGCAGCCAATGCGACCACACGCTGCTCGCCCTCGCTCAATACCTCGCGGTTGTGAATGGCACGCTGCGGGTCCCTCAACTCGGCGCAGAACGTGAAACGGCCCTTGCTTTGATTGATGGGTCATGACCACGGGCAACCCGCGCCCACCTAGGCGCCACATTTCTGCGTTAAAGCGATCGCAGAACCCCTTGGCCAGCTCTGCACCGGCGATTTCGTTATTCTTGGTGGTCAGCGCGTTCGTCGACGTCAAGCGGATGGCCGCTTCGACTCCCTCGATCGCTCGAAGGCGTTCAACTTCTGCACTGACGTGTTCGCGGTGGGCTGCTAACCACTCCCTGCCCCTTAGCTCGAGCAACCGTGCTTGGTTTAGTTTGCGTCCTTCGACGTCGATCAGTCCCGCCAATGTGTCGCGTTGCTTTTCCAACTCGACCGTCCTGGATGCTTGCGCAGCGTGCCATTCCGCCCAGTCGACCACAGGCAAGCTCGCGACATGGACAGCGACCTTCAACGCGCTTGAACGGGCTGCGACGGCCAAGCGAAGCGCTTCACTTGTCTGATGATCGAGCCCCACGGCCTGACTCACCGTTGACCAGGTCTGCGCATCGGGAATGCCCGGAAATGCTTGGACCAGCATTACGGCGCGTAGCTCGGCGGCGGTCGCTTCCGCCTGCAATTGATCTTGGATGAAATCCGCGAACCCTTGTATTCGCGCTTTGGCGTCCCCATTGAGCTCCTGCTGACAGAGCACGCAGCGGGCGCCCTCTTCGGTGTTCGGGTGGGTATGATCGGGGTAGGCGAACGCTTGGGCATACGCCTCGGCCGCCGCCCACATCCGACGCCAGGTATCTTCTCCGATGCCGGCCAGCGGCAACCCCTGGAAGAATGACGTCGCGTGTGCGGTCGCAGCCGCCCGCTTGTTTACGGCGTCGAGCTGAGCGGCCACTATTTCGCCAGCCTTCTCGTCGCCGGTTGCATGCTCCCGGTCGACAGCGGCCGCCTTGTGCTTCACCAGACGTTCAAGTTCGGCAACCACTTTGGCGTGAAGCTCTGCGGGGTTGGCCTGCGCCAACGCGGCCTCCAGGGTCGCGCGCTCCGCTCGCCCTTCGTCGGATAGGATGCATACTTCTTCAATGGCAGCCCGTTGGGTCTTGCTGCGGAGGAGCTGGCGAAGTTCGTTGGCTGCAGGCGACTGGATGAGGTCAGACGGCAGCACCGGCATCTGGGTGACCGATAGATCGGCACGCTGGCGCAGGTTCGCCGCCACCTGATCGGAAATCTGGATGAGACGGCCCACAAACTGCATTGACCGGGGCGTGTGAGTGGCCGCACTCGCGCTGTCGCCGAACTCCAAGGACGTGGCCGAGTCAAAGACCGGCACGGCTTTGAGTGGGCCCAAAGGCCCTCTCGCCGAGTCCCAACTGAGGATGGTCGTGTCGGTCGCAGGCCCGTGAGTTTCAAGCGCCCGGACTTCGATGTTTGCTGATGGGGACTCCGGCGTGAGATCGAACACGTTGCCGTGTATGGTGCCCGCCAACCGTGCTCCGCAGAGGTGCTTCATCAAGCGTGCGTAGCCGGACTTCCCGGATCCATTGGGCCCATACACGATCGCCAAGTCTGCGTCGGCAAGCTCGAGCTTCGCCTGTTCTCCAAGCGCGTTGACCCCTCGAACGTCGAACACGCGCTCGAGACGCAGGCCGGCCCGGCTCGGAGTTCCCGCGATGGCGCCCGGATCCAGCGGCGGCTCAGTCTGGGCGAGTTGCTTGGACGCCTCCAGAAGGCAGTGGTCAGCCAGAGCGGCGATCTCCGCGTCGGTGGGCATGCGTCGGTTTTCAACCAGCCCCCGGGCGGCCGCTCGCAGCCAGCTGGCCTTGCCGTTCAAGAATACTTCGACCCCGATAGGCGCTCTGCCGTCCTGTGGGCTCCCCATTCTTTTACTCCTCCTAGAGACGTTTCAGGCTACGCATCGGGCCAGTACTTGCGGCCGATGGTAGCACCGCGAGTTCATCGACCCGGATCCCTTCCGAAGCTAATCAGCCATGAGAGGCAGTTAGCACCTCGAATTCGTTTTGGCCGTCGAGGCGAAAGTCACCGATCACAAGCTTCCGGAGCTTTCTCCCTACCCCCGATAAATCTTCCTAATCAGTAGTTCCTTCCCCAAGCCGTACTCCTTAGCCAGACCCGGTTTTTGGCGGAGACGGAGAATTTATCTGCCACCAATTGCGGGGGAATCACCAGCTAAAGCTGCTGGCTCGTGGTCTCCTCGACTGCAGCATGGCATCATCCCGCCCGGGAGAACAACTTACGGGGAACTACATGGAAGTTGATACTGCGCCTGGCGCGGCGGGTTTTTGGCGGCGGTCTGGTGCGTTCTTGGTCGATTGCCTGGTGCTTGGCGTGGCTGGTGCGTTGGCCGGCTGGGCGTTGATGGATGTGTTCGTGCGGATGGGCGGTTACGGGCGTTTGTTCGGATTCCTCGTTGCACTGACTTACTTCGGTGTCATGAACAGCGCGCTTTGCACAGGGCAGACCCTGGGTAAGCGCCTGCTCGGCGTGCGCGTGGCTGGCAGGGACGGTGCCCTGCTGCGGCTTCCGCAGTCGCTGCTGCGTTACTCGGTATTGGGTGTCCCGTTCTTCCTCAACGGCGCACCGTTCGACAGCGACGTATTGCTCTCGCCAATGCAGTATGTGTTGACGCTGCTGATCTTCGGTGGGACGCTCTCGATCCTTTATCTGTATCTGTTCAATCGCCGCGGCCGCCGGTCGTTGCACGACCTTGCAGTGGGAAGTTCGGTGGTGACCGCGCAGACGCCGGTCGCCGCCGTCAGGCCGATGCCGGTGTGGCGTGTGCACCTGGTCGTGGTCGGTGTGTTGCTGGTCGCAGCCGCAGCGGTACCGGCGTTTACCGGGCAACTTGCGCAGAGCGACGACTTCAAGGACTTGCTGGCGGCCCAGGAAGCCGTCAGTGCCGAGCCGGGCGTGCAGTCCGTGCGCGTCGTGCACAATACCGCGTTCGGCACGCCGAATGTCGAATCTGTGGTTGTGCAGGTCAACCTATCCGAACGGCGCATCGACGACAAAGCGTTGGCGGAGCACATTGCCAAGGTCGTCCTCGCCAACGACAAGAAGGCGGCCGCCATGTCGGCCATCCACGTCACGCTGGTCTATGGCTATGACTTGGGCATCGCATCGTCCTGGCGCTCGATGGGTTATCGGTTCGCGCCGAAAGCGTTGGCAGCGGCCGGTGACGGCGGTGCCGCAGCGGGAATCGGAAAGTAGCGCATCCTGCCTTGCCGAAGGCAATGCCTGCGATACGGCGTGAGAAGGGGTATCGGGGGGCTTTGAGCAGCCGTGTTCCGCAGGTGGTGGCCAAGCGCCTGTAGATAATGCCTCGCCGCAAACATGGTGCCCCGCTCCGCTGAAACGAGCTGGTTTCCCGGGCAACGCGGCTGCAGTATTCCTGCAGCCGGTTACGCATGCGCTTACCTATCGGCACCTGTTACCGGGTGCAAAGAAAGGATGCGGCAGCTTATGTAGCTCACCGCATCTCGGAACGACGCCCGCCTTAACCCGCGATGGTAAAGACAGACCCCGAATCCACCCGGATCCCGGCGCCGTTGATGAAGCTGGCGCGCTCGGAGCACAGGAAGGCAACGGCCGAGGCCACTTCCTCCGCGCGGCCGCGTCGCTTCAGCACCATGCCGGGACGCTCTTCGTCCAGGAACGATTCGATCGCCTGCTCGAACGTGGTTCCGTTTTCGCTGGCGCGCTTTTGCATCATCTTGTCGGTCATCGGGGTGGCGATGAATGCGGGCGACACCGTATTGACCAGCACGTTGTCCGGGCCATAGGCCTTGGACAGGCCCTTGGCCAGGCTAAGGATGCCTGCCTTCGATGCGCAATAGGCCAGTTCGTCCACGTAGGGCTGCACGGCGTCTTCCGATGCGAACAGCACGATCCGGCCCCATTGCTTGCGGCGCATCGCGGGAATGGCCTGGCGACACATGCGCACCGCGCCCATCAGGTTGATGTCCAGCGTTTCGAGCCAGCCCGCATCGCTGACCTCCAGGAAATCGCCGGTTGCGCCGGTCACGCCTGCTGCGTTGATATAGATGTCGGGGTCGCCCAGTTGTTCGCGCACCTGTGTCCAGATGGCGGTGACGTCCTGCTCGCGCGTGACATCGCCCTCGATGGCGATGATCTGCCCCAGGCCCGACAGCTCGGCCACTGCCTGGTCGAGCGTACCGTCGGGCAGATCGGTGATTGCCACGCGCACGCCGGCTTCGAGCAGCTGCCGCGCGGTTTCCTTGCCCATTCCCGAGTCGCCGCCACTGATGAGGGCGATCCGATTGTTGATTCCGAGATCCATGCTGAACTCCTGGTGGTAGGGGTTGGTGGTGGTACGCGCGCCACTAGCGGGCGAGAAAGCGCTCCGCCGTGCGCAGGCCAAGTGCCATCTGCGTCAGCGCGGGATTGGCTGCCAGTGCACTTGGAAAAATCGAGTTGTCGCAGATGTAGAGGTTGGCGATATCGAAAGCGCGGCCGTCCGGGTTCACTACCGCCTGCTCCGGATCCGTGCCCATCCGGCAGGTGCCCAGCGTGTGCGCGGAGCGGGCGGCGGCGAAGATGCGTTGGGCACCTGCCGCCTCCCAGATTGCGTGCAGCGATGCGCGGGCGTGCGCATCGAGTGCGCGTTCGTTGGGCCCGTAGCTGAAGTCGATACGCGCCTTGCGCTGGCCGAAGGCATCGCGCTCGTCGGACAGGCTCAGCCGGTTGGCATCTTGGGGCAGGCATTCGCCATTGATGCCGATGCCGGCCAGGCGGTTGTAGCGTGCCATGGTCGATACGAGTTCCCTCCCCCACAGGCCCGCGCCACGCGCCAGCGTGTTGGCCAGGGTGATCGGCTGCACGCCCAGGCTCTGCACCAGATAGCCGCCGACGAAATCGGCATTGGCCGGGCGCAGCATGTCCTCGGTGATCAGCGACGAGGGGTAGCCACGGTTCATGCGCATGTCGGCATCGAACTCCCCCCACACCTGGGTGGCGACATGCGCCATGAAATTGCGCCCCACCTGGCCGCTGGAGTTGGCCAGGCCCAGGTTGAGCAGCAGGCGCGGTGTCTCCACGCCGCCTGCGCACAGGAACAGGCTCGCGCACCGCTGGCGCAGTTCGCGCCCGTGCTGTTGGTAAACCACCGCGCTGACCATGCCACGGGCGTCACGCTCGATAGCGATGACCCGGCAATCGGGTCGCAATTGCGCGCCGTGCGCGCGCGCCAGCGGCAGCCAGGTGGTATCGACACTCACCTTGGCGCCGTTGCTGCAACCCTGATGGCATGCGCCGCAGTTGTTGCAGGCCGCGCGCCTGCCGTGGTGCGGCTGCTCGTGCGCCATGGTCACCAATGCGGCAGGCGCATCGGTGGCGGTGATGCCCAGCATGCGGCAACCGCGTTCCATCGCGCCGGCCGACGCATTGCGCTGCGCCGGCGGATACGCGTAGCTGCGCTCCGGATCCCAGGGATAGTGCGCCGGCCCGGACACGCCGATGAACTCCTCGACGCGGCGGATATAGGAGAGCAGCTCTTCATGCGCGATTGGCCAGTCCACACCGCGCTGCCCGGTCTGCGTTGCCAGGCTCAGGTCGCGCTTGTCCGGACGCGGGCAGAAGGCGCCCCAATGCAGGGTCGAACCGCCCAGGCCCGACCCGGAATTGTTGGCGCCGAATGCGGTGGGCGTCTGCCCACCGCTGAGGCGCTCTTCCATCCAGTAGATGCCGGTCGTCAGCTCATCGGGCAGATGGGACGCAGGGCTGAAGGCCGCACCCGCCTCCAGCACCACCACCGAAAGACCTCGCTGCGCGAGCCGTGCAGCCAATGGGCCGCCCCCTGCCCCGCTCCCCACCACCACGGCATCGACCGAAGCGTCGGGGCTCATCGAAGACCCTTGGCAGGAAGCTGCCAGGCTTCCTGCCGGTCGGCCGCGGTCTGCTGATAGCCCGGGCTGTCGATACCAGCGCCGCCAACCGCGAAGCCGTCGTATCCCATTGCCGCCATCGTGGCGGGAAGGCTGACCCAGGTCCGCGCGGCTTCGGCGCGGATGTCCTCGAACCAGTGCGCCAGCTGCGCTGCATCCAGCCCGTGTGCCGAGGGATCACCGGCCGTCGCGCGCGACACCGCGTGCAGCCAGCGGTCCTGGATCTCGGCAGGTAACCCAGCGAAGCCATTGCTCAGCGCGTCGAGCGCGTCGAGCCCCAGCGGCACCGCAAGCCGGTCCGGTGGCAACGCCGCATGGCGCCAACCATCGCCGGCGCCTTCGGCAAGCTGGACATCGATGCGCCGTGCAATCGCGCGCGCATCGCCGGCCCCATCCAGGACACGCGCGACCACTGCGCCGAGAAGCTTCAGCTGATGCTGGCTCAGCACACCCTGCGCACTGGCGGGCGGGCCCGCGTGCCGACTAAGCAGCAGCTTGCGCATGCGTGGGGAGACCCTGTCTGCGTTGAGCAGCGTGATGAAGTCCTCGGGCAGGTGCATGCCCACGCAGCGATCCGCGTGCGCTGCGATCAGCTGCGCGAGATTTTGCGGTTGTTCGTACGGGATCAGGTGCGCGGCATCGGCCACCACGGCGATGCGCGCATCGTGATAGTGCGGCGCGTTCAATGCTGTTTGCGCCGCTTCGCCGAGGTCGCCGTCGTCACTGCCGGCGATGATCAACGCAGGCACGTGCATGCAGCCGGCCTGTGCGCTGCAATCCTCACGACTGGCATGTGCGAGCCAGGCGATCCACGCGTTGGCGTTGGTTCGCAGCACATCCTCGACAGCGGCAGTCCTGACCGGCGCTGGCAACGTCGCCGCACAGTTGTCGTCGATGAACTGCTCCGCTTCCTGCCGCGAGGGGTGGCCCTTCTCGAACCAGGCCAGCATCGTGTTTCGGCGCGACTCGTCCATCGGCTCGGGCGCTGGCGGCGATGCGGCGACCAGGATCACGCCGGCCAGGCCGGCAAGCCCGGCCATGCCCTCGCGTGCCTGCGCGGCTGCCAAAGTGGCGATCTTTCCGCCCATGCTGTGTCCGATCGCGAGCCAGCACGTCGGTTGCCGCCGAATCACCTCGTCGACGAACCAGGCAACCAGTGCGGCGGTGTCGAGATGCGGTAGCGGCGGCGCGTCCCCGAAACCGGGAATATCCAGTGCCACACAGTCGAAACGCGCCTCCAGTTGCTGGATGACCCCAGACCACTCGTTGCTGCTGGACCCGAGGGCATGCAGGAAGAACAGCGTCGGCTTCGCCATGTAACACCTCAATCCATCAGGCGCGCATGATGACCGGCGCTTCGTCCACGCCTCGTGCAGATGAGTCCGACACGGTGTGATGGCTCCAGGCCCCACGGCTGGCGGTCAACACCGCCCGCAGCATCCTGGTTGGCGTGCTTGCCGGGTGGTAGCCCGGCGTCACATCTGCTGCCCTGTTGCACGGGCCAATACGTTCCCGTGCCACTGCGACTGCGTTGGCTTCAATCGCTAAGCGTCTGTATCTTCATCTGCATCGCTCGCGCGGCATTGCTCAAAGCGACAGGACGCCTCACACCAGGTCGCGATAATCCTGCAGGATCACCATCACCAACTGGCTGCGCGAGCGCACGTCGAGCTTGTTGAACAGCTGCTGGAACGTCGCCTTGATGGCGCTCTCCGAACTGCCCAATTGGCGTGCGATCAACTTGTTGGACTGCCCACGCAACAAGCCACGCAGCACTTCGCGCTCACGGTCGGTGAAGCTGGGCCGGCTTTCCTGGGTGCCCTGGGCAACCAGCGACTGCAGGTAGCGCTGGTCGATCAGCACCCGGCCCATCGCCACCGCATGGATGCTGTCGATCAATTCGTCGGTGGAGACATCCTTGCGGCAGATGCCGGACACGCCGAGCCGGATCAAGGCCAGTGCGTCGCGCTCGGGCAGGCCGGCGGTGACGACCAGCGTGGCCGGGCGGCGCGCCTGCTCGGCCTGGCGCCGCATGTAGTCCAGCGCGTTGTACTCGCCCATGTCGTAGTCGAGGATGACCACGTCCGGCGTCAGCGACGCGATCTGGACGATGGCCTGCGCCAAGGTGCCGGACTGCCCCACCACCTCGAAGCGGGCGTCGGCACCGAGCAGGCGCAGCAGGCCCTCGCGGAACAGCGTGTGGTCGTCCAGCAGGTAGAGCCGCACCGGTTCGCGTCGCGACTCATCCATCCAGCGCCTCCGCATACGGTGCATGCGCCAGCGGCAGATGCAGCTCGAAACAGGCACCTTCGCCGCCGGGCGCATGGCGCAGCAGACCGCCCTGGTTGGCCATCAGGGCACGCGAGATGTACAGGCCAAGCCCGGAGCCGTCGCTGTCGCTGCGGAACGGCTGGAACAGGCGGCCCGGCTCGGCGATGCCCGGCCCGGTGTCGCGCACGCTCAGCACGGCACGCTGCTGTTCCAGGCGTGCGCTGACGATCAACTGGCGGCGCTGCGGGGGCAGCGCCTGCACCGCGCGCAACGAATTGCGTGCCAGGTTGAGCAGCACCTGCAGCAGCGCATGGCGGTCGCCATGCACCGACGGGAACTCGGCCGGGATCTGGATCACCAGCTGGCCGTCGACGTCCTCCCAGTCCGAACGGATGATCACGTCCAGTTCGCTGCACAGCGTCTGCAGCCGGGTTTCATGCGCCTCGTCGGGCAGCTGCCGACGCAGGTTGAAGGACGCCAGTTCCATCAATGCCGCCACCAGGCTGCGCAGCGCGGCCAGGTCCGGATCTGCGCCAATGGCCGGATGCCGCGCCAGGTTGGAGGTGACCACGCCCGCCGCCGAACACAGGTTGCGGATCTCGTGTGACACCGCGCCGGCCAGCAGGCGATTGTTCTTGAGCACATCGTCGAAGTGCGCCGATTCGCGCGCGCGCACTTCTTCGCTGGTGTCGACCAGGATCGCGGCCAGGTGCCGCTCTTCACTGTCCTCGTAGACCGAGAACCAGGTGGTGGCCGGGAAGCGGGTGCCATCGCTACGGCAGCCCCAGGTGCTGGCCGAGGTGCGCATGCCATCCAGGTTGGCGCTCATGCTCAAGGCGTCGTCCAGCAGCGGCAGGAATTCGCGGACCGCGCGGCCCTCCAGCCCACCCTCCTCGGCCATGTCCAGGATCTCGTGTGCGGCGCGGTTGGCCGCCACGATGCGGCCATCGCCGGCCACCGTCAGCAAGGCGGCCGGGCTGCTCTCGGCAAGCAGCCGTAATTGCCGCTCCAGCCGCCGGCGCAATCGCTGTTCGGCGCGCAGCTGCACGTAATGGGCCAGGATCACCCGGCGGGTGCGGCTGATTTCGGCCACGAGCAAGCCGCAGCCGGCATAGGCGATCGTCGCCATGAAGAAGCGCAGCGCCTGTTCGACCAGGGTTTCGTCGGTCACGAACAGGCCGCGCAGCACCGCACAGGCAATCGCGGCGATGACGATGTCGCGCCGCGACAGCACCGTGGCCGCCAGTACCACCGGCAGGATGTAGAGCAGCCCCAGCGATACGCCCAGGTGCGAGTACCACTCCGCCCACACCAGCGAGGCCAGCATCGCCAGCGACGCCCATAGTGTCGGGCCGCGATTGAGCTTGACCACCTGCCCGCGCCACTTGAATGGCAGTCTCAGTCTGTCCATTGCCACTCCATGCACTCGCGCTGCAATGCCGCTCCTCTCTCGCTGTGGTTGATGCCACAGCATCGTGGCCAGGCCTGCGGATTTCACCCTATCGAAAGATAGTCCGTCTGCATCGTTCGGACGGTGCGTGCACTGTCCAACGCTGGCGCAAGGATGGCAGACACGACCGTGGAGGCTGGGTGTAATGCCCCTACCCCACGTCCATGTTGCCCTTCCCATGATCACCCGCGATACGTTTCCGTTGCGACGCATCTGGCCCAAGACCTACAAGCGCCTGCTGGTACTGCTGGCGTTCGACTGCGCGGTGGCCGTGCTCTACACCTTCTTCGGCTGGCAGTGGCTGTCGATCGAAGCCCTGCCGCTGGCCCAGCTTGGCTCGGCGCTCACCATCTTCCTGGCGTTCCGCGCCAATGCGGCCTATGGCCGCTGGTGGGAAGCGCGCCAGCTCTGGGGCACGCTGGTGAACACCTCGCGCGCCATCGCACGCCAGGCCCTGACCGCGCTGGATGTGGATCCGGCCGACCCGCGCCAGGCCACGCTGCGCGACGACATCGTGGTGCACCAGGTCGCCTTCGTGCACGCCCTGCGCTGCCATTTGCGCCGACAGAACCCGTTTCCCGAGCTGGCCGGGCTGCTCGGCCAGGCACGCGCCGACGAGCTGCGCGGCTACGCCAACATCCCCAACGCGCTGACCCTGCGGCTGGGCCAGCAACTGCAGCAGGCGCGCGACTGGGGCATGCTCGACAGCCTGCGCTGGTCGTCGCTGGACGCCAACCTCACCACGCTGGCCAATATCCAGGGCGCCTGCGAACGCATCAAGAACACCCCGCTGCCACGGCAGTTCTCCTCGCTGCCGCGCACGCTGGTGAACATGTATTGCTGGCTGGTGCCGCTGGGCCTGATCGCCGGCATGGGCCTGGCCATGCCGATCGCCTCGGTGCTGATCAGCTTCACCCTGATCGCCATCGACAGCGCCAGCAGCGCCATCGAAGACCCGTTCGAGAACACCGTGCACGACACCCCGATGACCGCGCTGTCGCGCGGCATCGAACTGACCCTGCGCGAGATGCTGGGCCAGCGCGTGCCATTGCGCGAGGTGCGCGCCATCGACGGTTTCATCTACTGACCACGGAGCCCGCTATGCAGACCACCCCCACCCAGCTGATCTTCGCCACCAATTTTTCCGAGACCTGCCATGCCGCCATCCCGACCGTGGCGCAACTGGTGGACCGCCTGCGCGCGCGCCTGACCATCCTGCACGTGCACGCCAAGGGCAAGCGCGCACAGGCCCAGCAGTCGCTGGATTCCTTCTTTGCCGAGGCCTCCAACTACCCGGGCTGCGAGCGCGCACTCGCCGGTGGCCCTGCCGCCGCCGGCATCGTCTCGTTCTGCCGCAGCCGCGAGGACGCGCTGCTGATCATGCCGCCGTCCGAACGCACCGGCCTGCCGCGCCCGCTGCACGTCTCGCTGCGCGCGCGCGTGCTGCAGCGCGTGGCCACGCCCATGTTGACCCTGCCGTATGCCGATGCGATCCCGCGCGACGGGGCGGTCGGCGGCCATGTGGCCTGCTGGATCACCGGCCGTGAAACCAGCCTGGAATCGCTGCGCGATGCCGCCGCCCTGGCACGCCGCCGCGGCGCCGACCTGCACCTGCTGCACGTCGTGCCGGAGATCAGCGAAGGCCTGCTGGTGGACAGCCTGTTCCACGACAAGCCATTGGGCGAGGACGCGGCCGCCAGCTGGCTCGGCGACCTGGTCCAGCAACTGCCCGACGAGGACCTGCGCGTGCGCATCCACGTGGCTGTCGGCAACCCGCGGCGCGAGATCGCCGGCCTGCTCAAACGCGCCTGCGCCGATGTGCTGGTGGTCGAACACGATGCCGTCGTCCGCCGCGGCGTCTGGCGCTCCTCGCTGCAGTCCGCACTGGCGAAAACGCCGTGCGTGCTGATCTGCCTGCCGCCGCCGCATCTGCGTCGCCCCATCCTGGGCAGCAATGCCGACCAGGCAAGCACAGCGCCCGGCCGTAGCCTGGCAAGGCGGCTGCTGCGCATGTGAGAGCTGGGCGAGCGCCTGGCCAGCGCAAGCGAGGTCCAGCGCCCTACCCCTTCAACACAAGCGACGCATGCGGATACCTGTCGCACATGAAGTCCACGAAGGCGCGCACCTTCGGGGCAGCCAGGCGCCTGGACGTGTGCAACACCCACAGCGCCGGCTCCACGCCGGCGATGGTGCCCCATTGCAGCAGTTCGCCACGCGCGAGCTGGTTCCATGCGATCGATTGTGGAATGAGCGCCACGCCGCCGCCGGCCATCGCTGCGTCGCGGACCATCAGGAACGAGGAAAAACGCAGCCTTGGCACGGGTTCCAGGACCAGACGCCCGTCATCGAGCGTCCATGTGGTCGGCTGGAAGCTGGACATCACCACGGCGGGAATCGGCGTGACCGCGCCGCCGGTGGGCATGGCGATGCCGGGTGCGGCCACGACCACCAGCCGATCCCTGGCGAAGCAGCGCCCGACCAGGCTGCTGTCCGGGCTCGGATTGATCCGGATGGCCACATCGAACTGCTCCTCCACCAGATCGACCGTGCGGTCCTCTGCCACCACCTCGAGCGTGATCTCCGGATAGGCCGCACAGAACTCCGCGCCAATGCGTCCCATCGCCAGTTGCGAGAACAGCACCGGCGATGCCACCCGCAAGCGTCCGCGCGGGGTCGAGAGCCCTTCGCGTGCGGCTGCCATGGCCTCGGCCACCTCGCTCAACGGCACTTCGGTGCGGTCCATCAGCAGCTGCCCGGCCTCGGTGAGCCTGAGGCCACGTGCGCTGCGCTCGACCAGCCGCACGCCCAGCTGCTCCTCCAGCTCGGCGATGCGGCGCGACAAGGTCGCCTTGGATCTGCCACTGGCACGGCTGGCCTTTCCCAGGCCCTGGTTGGCTGCGACCAGCGCGAAATCGATCAATGCATTGAGATCCATGGTGTTCCATTTTTGAAACCGGGCATCTACATCCTGGCGTCTTCGTATTGGCGATGCAACGGCCTATCGTCTCGTCACCGCAACGCCAGTCGCTGCGGAGATGTCGCGCTGATGCACCCATCCATCCACAGCAGGAGATTCACATGAGCATTCTCGTTACCGGTGCCACCGGCACCATCGGTTCCCTCGTGACCCAGGGCCTTGCCGACGCAGGCGCAGAGGTCAGGGCCTTGGTTCGCCAGCCTGGCAAGCGCGCCTTTCCGACAGGTGTCACCGAAGTGATCGCAGATCTCACCGACGTCGCGTCGATGCGTGCCGCGTTGTCGTCGGTGCGCACGCTGTTCCTGTTGAACGCAGTCACTCCCGACGAAGTGACGCAGGCGTTGATAGCCCTGAACCTGGCAAAGGACGCAGGGATCGAACGCATCGTGTACCTGTCGGTCATCCATGCCGACAAGTTCACCAACGTGCCGCACTTCACCGGCAAGCACACCGTCGAGCGCATGATCGAAAGCCTCGACATTCCTGCGACGATTCTGCGTCCTGCGTATTTCATGCAGAACGAAGCGGTGATCCAGCAGACGATCCAGCAGTACGGCATCTACCCGATGCCGATCGGCGCGGCCGGTGTGGCCATGATCGATGCGCGCGATATCGCAGACATCGCGGTGGTCGAATTGCTGCGACGCGACCGCGCACCTGCCGCGCTTGCGCGCATCACGCTCGACCTGGTCGGACCACATGCAGTGACGGGAGCCTCCGCGGCGAAGGTCTGGAGCACGGCGATTGGCCGCGAGATCGCCTACGCGGGCGATGACGTGGCCGCCTTCGAAGCGCAGCTGGCCGCGTACGGCCCATCCTGGCTGGCCTACGACATGCGCCTGATGATGGCCGGCATCCAGACCCACGGCATGCAGGCGGCCGACGGCGCGGTGGAACAACTGCAGGCCATCCTGGGGCGACCGCTGCGCAGCTATGCAGACTTCGTGCGCGAGGCGACGGACCGGGCCTGAGCGCAGGCGACGCAACAAGCGCGGGGTGTCCCGGCTTGTTGCGCACCGCAGGAGGCCTGGTCTGCAGGTCATGCAGACCAGGCCCGTCTCATCCAGGCCGATGCCGCCGGGCACCCGAACTGCGCGTCGATGCGCGTGATCCGCCCGGTTGGCTCCACAGCGATCAGCAGCAGGCCGAAGCAGCTGCCGTGTCGAACGCATGCGTCGCTGCGATCAAGGCATTGGCGACAGAATGCAAGCAGGCGCGCCGCGCCCTCGCCCTGCTGCCGCGTGGCCAGGGTGACAGATGGACCTGAGGCTGTCGCTCCCTGGCGAGCTGTGTTCAGACGGCACGCGATGCCATGCCGCTACATCGCCTGCGCGTCTGGGGCAGACTACGCACATGGACACGATTCGGCCGTACCACTCCCAGGACTTCGATGTGTGCATGGCCCTGTTCGACGCGAATGTGCCGGCGTTCTTCAGTGCCGGGGAACGCGTCGACTTCGCTGGCTTCCTGATCCAGCACGCCGCGGCGTGGCACTACCAACTGCTGGAGCGTGGCAACGAGATTGCTGGCTGCGCCGGTTATGCGATCAATGCCGATGGCATCACGGCGAGCTTGTGCTGGGGCATGGTCCATCCTAGCCTGCACCGCCGCGGCGTGGGAACGCAGTTACTCCTGGCCCGGCTCGACGCATTGCGCCAGAGGCCGGACATCCGGCGCGTCGTACTGGATACGAGTCAACATACCCAGCAGTTCTACGCACGCTTCGGCTTTGTCGTGCAGCAGGTAACGGTGGACGGCTATGCGCCCGGACTGGAGCGCTGGGACATGGCGCTGGATCTGCAGCCCCGCGCAACGCCTACAGGCCGCGCCCGGTTCGCACGGTAACGCGGAGGTGCATCGCTTGCGGATGTGCGGGCAGCGTGCAGACGGGTAGCCTCGTTCGTGCAAACAAATAGCCGTTGCGGGGTGCCGCTTCTTCAGGCTGGCCACCGATGATCCCGCAGATACTGCCTTTTGGGCATCTCGCACGGGCGACCCCGCCGGTTATCGCGCCGCGTCCTTGTTCACCTGGGCACGCGCAAGCGCACCGGTTGATACCAGCAGATCCGGCAACTCCTGGCGAAAGGCCTCGGCCTGCCCGGCCTGCAAGATTCCGTGAAAGCTCGCGTTGTCGAATACCGGCCTGCCCTGCAGGAAGAAGCCATCGCGGCCTTGCACGATGAAATTGAAACATGCCTGCCAGCGCGGGTCCGGGCTGGCCGACAAGTGCACCACGACCTCGCTGCCGGCCGATGCTGCGCCTGCCGGGGTGATCGTGATCGTTCGCGCGGTGATCTGGGTACTGCTGTTCATGGCGCGCATGATCAGGCTTGGGGCGTCGCGGCTGAGTGAGTCAGGGATGGCGCGCGACATGGCGTCCGGAGCACGGGGGGCGACCGCGCTGCAAGACCCACCAACGGTGCCCCGAACAACTCGACCCCGACGCCGGCTACGAGACGTTCGCCGTCTCCGATGCCTGGGTTGTACCCACGCGCCAGGACCGAGCGCGACGCTGCCGATGCAACAGCATCAGCAGTGTCACGTGGATCGTCGCGGCGCCGCCAGTCGGTTTTTCCCTGACCTGCGTGAACGAAAATATCAGCTAAATGCGGGCTGGAGCGGAAGGTTTAAGTTTGCCTTCGTGGCGTCGTTATCACGTTGCCGAGGCATTCACGCGAACATCACGCGGTGCCGGCCGGTGCCACCCACTGGACATCAGGACGACCCGCATGACTGCTTATTTGCAACGCTATAACGTCGGCCGCCGTCTCGGCATCGCCTTCGGTGCCCTGATCCTGCTGTCGAGCCTGCTGGTGGCAACCGGCCTGGTTACCCTGGCCAACGCAAGACAGCAATTCGATTTCATCGTGCTCGACCGCATGGCCAAGATCCAGATCGGCAACGGCATGCTGGATGCCAACTCATCGATCCTGATTGCGCTTGGCACCTATGCCATGGCCACCAGCGATGAACTCAACAACGAAGCGCTCACCACCATCAAGGCGCAGCGCCAGCGCTACAACGAGTTGCGGGCCAAGCTCGATACGCTGCCCAGCTCCGAGGAAGGTCGCAAGATTCGCACCGAGATGGACGAACGACGCGCGATCTCGGGCAAGATCAACGATCAGGTCATGGCGCTGGCCGCGCAAAACGACAATGCGCCCGCGCAGGCCTTGCTCAGCGAAAAAGCGCGCCCGGCGACGATGGCATGGCAGGACAAGATCCGCGAGCTGGTGACGCGACAGGAAGGCCAGAGCCAGCAAGCCTACGCCGACGCCGTGGCGTCGATGAATCGCGGCAAGCTGCTGATCATCTGCGGTGGCATTGCCGTGGTGGTGATCAGCAGCCTGCTCGCCTGGCTCATCACCCGCAGCCTGACCCAGCCGCTGGCACGCGCAACCCGGGCCGCAGAGGCAATTGCCAACGGCCAGTTGGACAACGACGTGGACAGTGACGCCAGGGATGAAGCCGGCCGGCTGCTGCGCGCCATGCGTGGCATGCAGACGCAGCTGCAATCCTTGCTCAGCGCGCAGAGCGACATGGCCAGGCGCCACGATGATGGCCAGACCAGTTTCCGCATCGATGCCACGGCGTTTCCTGGCGACTACGGCCGCATGGCCGGGGACACCAATACGCTGGTGGCCTCGCACCTGGCGGTGCAGGCGAACCTGGCACGCATCATGGGGCGCTATGCGATCGGCGACCTCAGCGAAAGCATGGAGCGCCTGCCCGGCGAGAAAGCCGTGCTGACGCAGACCATGGACGAGGTGAAGGCCAACCTGTCTGCGATGAACCACGAGATCAAGCAGCTGGCGCAATCTGCGGCCAATGGCGACTTCAGCGCACGTGGCGATGCCGAGCGTTTTCAATACGACTTCCATGTGATGGTCGATAGCCTCAACCAGCTCATGGCCACTGCCGACGGCAACCTGCAATCGCTGTCGTCGCTGCTGCAATCCATCGCCGCAGGCGATCTCACCGCACGGATGACCGGTGACTTCAAGGGCGTGTTCGCGCAGATGCGTGACGACGCCAACGCCACTGCCGCGCAACTGGCGGAGATTGTCGGCCGCATCCAGCACTCGGCCGTGTCGATCAATGCCGCCGCCAGCGAAATCGCCGCCGGCAATCAGGACCTGTCGCAGCGGACCGAGCAGCAGGCCGCAAACCTGGAAGAAACCGCCGCCTCGATGGAAGAGCTGACCTCCACCGTGCGCCAGAATGCCGAACACGCCCGCCAGGCCAATCAGCTGGCGATCGGTGCGGCGGGCGTGGCGTCGCAAGGCGGCGAGATCGTGAGCAAGGTCGTGGGGACCATGGCCGGTATCGAGGCCTCGTCCAGGAAGATTGCCGACATCATCTCCGTCATCGACGGCATCTCGTTCCAGACCAACATCCTGGCCCTGAATGCGGCGGTGGAAGCGGCACGTGCCGGCGAACAAGGCCGCGGCTTTGCCGTGGTGGCATCGGAAGTGCGGACGCTGGCCCAGCGCTCCACCGCGGCGGCGAAGGAGATCAAGAGCCTGATCGACGATTCGGTCGAGCGGGTCGCCGAAGGCTCGACGCTGGTGCATACGGCGGGCTCCACGATGGCCGAGATCGTGGCCAGTGTGCAGCGCGTGACCGACATCATGGGCGAGATCTCCGCGGCATCGCAGGAGCAGTCGGCCGGCATCGAACAGGTCAACACCACCGTGACGCAAATGGACGAAACCACGCAGCAGAACGCCGCGCTGGTGGAAGAAGCCACCGCGGCGGCACGCTCGATGGAAGAACAGGCCGTGCAGCTGACCCAGGCAGTGTCGGTGTTCAAGATCAGCGACGACGGCACACGCATCACGCGTCCGGCAACGCCGGTTGCGACACCGCCCCGCGTGATTGCTGGCCGCCCCGCCGTTGCTGTCAAAAACCCGCTACGCCAGGCACCTGCAGTCAACCGGCCGGTGGCCGCAGGCGCTGCGCACGATGCAAACGACTGGCAGGAGTTCTGATCGCGCACGTTGCAAGCGGCCCGGCTCGTCCGGGCCGTTTGCGTTTGGGGATCGAACCTGCGGCCAACGCGCCAGGCGATGCAATCCAGACGTGAGGATGTGCCCAGGCAAAACGCTGCCCGTCATCCCAGCTGCGCGCGCGCCGCATCCAGGGTGGTCATGATCTGGATCACTTCGTCCAGTGGATGGAGCGGCGATTCCGTGCGCCCTTCCCCGATGTAGCGCGCGGCGGCTGTCGCTTGCCACGACAGGCCTGCGTAGCCGGTGATTCCGGTGGGATCCTTCCACACCGCCGGCGTGCTGGCGTGTTCGTTGCCGACCAGGCTCAGCGAGGTCGGGTTATGGAACTCGCCGGCAAGATCGATGCGGCCTCGGCCGCCGGTGACATAGGCGCTGGAGCTGCTGCGGGCCACGATGGAACTGATCAGCGTGGATTGCGCGGTGCCGCCATGCGACAGCACCATGGTCGAAAAGGCATCCACGCCGGTGTCGGTCAGCGCGCCGGTCGTCGCGATCGTGGTCGGTGCGCCCAGAATCATCGAGGAGAGCTGCACCGCATACACGCCCAGGTCCAGCAGCGCGCCGCCGCCGAGCGCGGGATTGCGCTGTCGATGCGCGGCGTCGTCGGGGCCGCGCTGGCTCAGGTCGGCAAACACATGCCGAAGCTCGCCCAGCGCTCCATCGGCCAGCAGTTATCGCAGCACCGCGGTGTGCGGCAGGTAGCGGCTCCACATGGCTTCCATCAGGAACAGACCGCGCTGCCGCGCCTCCTGCACCAGCACGCGCGCATCGTCGGCGCGCGTGGTGATGGGCTTTTCGATCAACACATGTTTGCCCGCGCGCAGCGCCAGCAAGCCATGTTGCAGATGTTCGCTGTGCGGGGTGGCGATATAGACGATATCGACATCGCGGTCCTCGACCAGCGCCGCGTAGCTGTCATAGGCGCGCTGCATCGCCCACGTTCTTGCAAAGGCCTCGGCACGCGCACGCGTACGCGAGGCCACCGCGAATGGCTGTTGCCCGGTATGGCTGCGCAGCGCGCTCACGAATGCGGAGGCGATCGCTCCAGGTCCCAGCACACCCCATCGCAACGACGGCTCGCCGCGCTCCGGCAGGAACAGCTCGGGCTCGGGAAACACGGTTGGCGGCATGCGCTTGGCTCCTGGGTCGCAGGCACGCATCCTAGCAAAGCGGGGCCAGCGTTCCTGGTGGTGCCAGCTTGCGCGCCGGCTTCGGCCGGTTCGGACGGGACGCTGCAGGCTCAGCCTGCAACGCCCTGCACCGCCGTGACAAAGATGCGTTCGCAGTAGGCGCGCAGCAGTTCCGGCGCATCGGCACGGCCGCGGAAGGCGATGTGGCCATCCGGCCGCACCAGGATCAGCGCGCTGGTGTCTGCGATGCCGTAGGCGGCATGCGCGGCACCATCCAGGTCCGACAATGCGGTGGCATCGTCGGGCTGTGGTACGGCTGCGGCCAGGATGAGCCTGGGCCGCACCCATGGCCACGCGTCCAGCTCGGCAAGCGCCAGGCGCAGCCGTGGCATGGCATCGGGCTGCCGCCCGTCGAAGGCAAGCAGCGACCATCCCCAGCTCCAACCATCCGGGTTGTACAGATGTGCGAACAGCGTTGTCGAGCTGCCATCGGCGGCGACGATGGCCGCATCGGGTGCGCGGTCGCCGCAGTGCGGGACGCGGCGCTGAAGCAGTTCGCGCAAGCCGCCGAGATGATCGTCGTTGAGCGGGCTTTGCGGATAGGCCACCGACAACTGCTGCAGATCGTCCGAGCCCTGAATCAGCGTGCCGATGGTGGGAATGAGCTTGGCGGCGATGCCCATGGCTGCATCGGTAACCAGGCCGCGGTAGACGCTGGTGTGGAAGCCACGCGCTTGTCGCGCGTCGAGCGCACGGTGTTCGCCGCCGCGCTCCCCATCGTAGGAGTCGAGCACCACCGGCGCGGCCTTGCCTTGCAAGGTCATCGCCAGCCGCCATGCCAGGCCGATCGCATCGTGCAGGCCTGCATTCATGCCCTGCCCGCCGATCGGCAAGGTGCGATGGCCGGCGTCGCCGACCAGCAGCACGCGCCCCTTGGCGTACTGCGCTGCAGTGCCATGCTGGAAGCGGCTGTGCGTCAGCCAGATCGGATCGCTCAACGTCAGTGTCGGGTCTTCGGTCACCGCGCGCGCGATGGCCTGCATTTCCTCCAGCGTCGGGTCGCGTTCCGCGATGCCGGCGTCATCGGCCAGGAAAAACAGGCGGTGGTAGCCGCCCCAGACCGGCAAGACACCACAAAAACCCTTGGGGTAATAGAAAAACCAGAGTTGATCGAAATCGGTGGAGCGCCGCCAGCGCAGCTTGGCATCCACTTGCCGGTTCATGCGGTTGGGCAACTTTTTGGGCTCGAAATCCAGCCCGAGCTGTTTGCGTACGACACTGTCGCCGCCATCGGCGCCGATCAGGTAACGGCAGCGTAGTTGCTCGGTCGGGCCATCGACGTGATCGTCGCTGCATGTTGCCAGCGTGACGGTGACACCGTCGGCATCCTGTTCGAAGCCGGCCATCCTGCGGCCGTGCTCGACGCTGCCACCTTTCGCCGCGAGCTGCTCGGCCAGGACGGTTTCGATGACGTCCTGGCCGCTGTAGAGCACCTGCGCGTACGGGCTGGGGACATCGGCAATGTCGACCGGGTCGACGGTCTGCCCATTGAGCAAGGTGCTGACCTTGGTGATCCGATACGACTTTTCCGCCAACGCATCGCGGATGCCAATGCTGTGAAGCAACTCCTGCGGCCGCGCCCACAGATTGTTGGCGCGCGAATGCGGCCTGGCATGCACGCGTTGTTCGACGATACGGAAGTCGACGCCGTGATGGGCGAGCGCGCAGGCGGTGGTCAGGCCGATCGGGCCACCGCCGACGATGATGACGTCGGTGTCGACATCGCGGCGCACGGCAGTGTTCATGGCTTGCCCTTTCTTCGGGAAACGCGTGGTGCCTCGGCGGGCGCGGTCGGCGCAGCGAGGTCCTGCGCCATCACCTGGTTCATTTCGCCAAGCACCGCGAGCGCGGTTGCCACGCGCCTGGCTCCGATGCGATCCAGCATCCGCTGGTCGAGCGGAGCGGCGGCGGCTTCGGCGGCGTCCAGTGCAGCGCGGCCTGTGCGCGTGAGCACCACCAGCTTTGCGCGCTGGTGATGAGGGTTGGGTTGGAGCGCGACGAATCCCTGCTCCAGCAATAGATCGACAACGCGCTGCACCGCCTGCCGCGTGATGCCCATGTTGCGCGCGATATGCGCCACCGGCAGCGGCATCGGCGAATAGCCCAGGGCGCCCAGCACCTGCCACCACGCGGTTGTCAGCCCGGCCGAACGCACCAGTGCATTACCGGTCTCGACCAGGCGGCCGTTGGTTTCGAAGATCTTGATGACCAGGTTGCGGACAGCCAGTAAATCGTTTTGGGTGCTCATCCGCAGCATGCTGCTCATTTGACAGTATGTTGTCAATTATCGAATCAAGTCCGCCGCCGGTTGCTGCGGCTGTTCTGCACACGTGGCCGCTTCCTGCATCCCGAACCCGAGCGACATTGCACTGTGCTGGTGTCGAGCACGCAGGCAGGCACGTGCGTCACCGTGTCGCCCTATGGCCTGCAACGCGACTCAGATGGGCAAACACTGCACTGAACAGCGCTGCTGAGCCTGGCTGGTCATGCATACAGACGCGTCAGCGGCGCCACGTTCGGCTACGACGAAACGGTCTCCAGCGTATCGATCCGCCCGGCGAGGTGTGACGATCTGCCCGCACTTCTGCTCGCTTCGCTGGTCCAGAACCCGCCTCACGCCTCACACCCCTTGCACCGTGTGCTGCTTAGCTTGTTTGAATGAGCGCACGTATTTCATCGAACACCCTTGCCTTCACGGCGAGCACGGATTCAGCCGTCAATGACGGGCTCAAGCATTCGATTGCGGACAGGTGGCTCCGCACACATCCCACGCTGCCGCTTCCCGGACGCGGCCACACCCTGGAGCGCTGGCAGACGCTGGCCGATATCGCGGCAGAAGACCTGTGCGTGGCCAAGTTGCTGGAAGCCCATTACGACGCACAGGCCATCTGCGCCGACCTGGGCGTGGATATCATGACGCCGACACAGCGCTGGGCGGTGTGGGCGGCCGAGCCGCCGGGGTCCGATATGCGTTTTTCCGGGCAGACGCTCAGCGGTACCAAGGCGTGGTGTTCCGGCGCCGCGCAGGTGACGCATGCGCTGGTGACCACGTCCCATGCAGGCAGCAGTTGCCTGTTTGCGGTGGCACTGGATCAGCCCGGTATACAGATCGACAGCAGTGCGTGGCAGGCAGTGGGGATGCAAGGCATCGAGACGGCCAATGTCCGCTTCTCCGATACGCCGGCGCGGCAGATCGGCGCGGCCGACGCGTACCTGACCCGACCTGGCTTCTGGCATGGAGGCGCCGGCATCGCTGCGTGCTGGTTCGGCGCCACCGCCGCAGTTGCCGATGTGCTGCGCGCCTCTGCACGCCTGAGCAAGGACCCGCACGCGGCCGCGCATCTGGGCGCCATCGATGCAGGCCTGGCATCTGCCGCTGCGTTGCTGCGTCAGCTTGCCTTGCGCATCGATGCGCAGCCGCAGCAGGCACATCTGCGTGGCGTCCTGCAGGTCCGCAGCGTGGTCGAAGCAGTCGCACGCGATACGCTGGACCGGGTCGCTCGCGCATTGGGGCCAGGGCCGCTGTGCAACAACCGCGCGCATGCGCAGCGCTGCGCCGACGTGTCGGTATTCATTCGGCAACATCATGCCGAACGCGACCTGCAGGCCTTGGGCGAGCTGTGCCAGCAGGAGGCATCGCCATGGAAGATCTAGCCGGGCGGCCCATCGAAGGCGCAGGCACGCCGGAAGCGGCATGGCGCGCCGCGCCGTGTCTGAGTGCGCTGCCACGCGTCACCCTGCCGCAGCTGCTGCAGGGCAGCCAGCGCCTGGTGGTGGTCGCGCCACATCCGGACGATGAAGTGCTCGGCTGTGGCGGATTGATTGCTGCCGCGCGTGCCGCCGGCATGCCGGTGTTGATCATCGCGTTGACCGACGGCGAGCAGGCCTATCCGGATGAACCCGGTTGGCGTCCGCAGGTGCTGGGCCCGGCGCGGCGCCTGGAACTGGATGCGGCGGCGCAGCAGCTGGGCGTATTGCCGAGCGCACTGATCCACCTCGCCTTGGGCGATGGTGCGCTGGCGGCGTCCGAAGCGCGCATGGCAGAGGCCATCGGCAGTCTGATCACTGCGCAGGACACGGTGCTGGTGACCTGGGAGCGCGATGGCCATCCCGATCATGAGGCGGCGTCGCGTGCGACCCGTGCTGCGTGCAAGGCGCAATCTGCCCGGCGTCTGCAATACCCGGTCTGGGCGTGGCATTGGGCGCGTCCGGAAGACGCCGTGTTTGCCGATGGCTCTGCGGTGCGCCTGGATCTGGCGCCTGCAGTGCTGCGTGCCAAGCAGGATGCCATCGCCTGCTTTGCCACGCAGTTGGGCCATTGCACGCCGGCGGTTGCAGACCCGATTCTGCCGCCGTCGGTGCTGGAGCGCTTCGCGCGGCCATTTGAGGTCTTCATCCGATGACGGTGCTGAGCGTTGAGCACTTCGAGCAGATGTATGCCGATGAAGACCCGTTCGGCTATCGCTCGCGCTGGTACGAGCAGCGCAAGCGCGACATCCTGCTCGGTGCCCTGCCCTACGCAAGGTTCGCGCGTGGCTGGGAATTTGGATGTTCCAATGGCGAGCTGACCGCACAATTGGCACCGCGCTGCGACACGCTGCTGGCCACGGATCTGTCGCAGCAGGCGGTCGAGCTGGCGAGCGCGCGCGTGCAGGGGCTGCCTGCGGTCACGCTGCAACAGGCGGCGCATCCGTCGGACTGGCCGGAGGGTCTGTTCGACCTGATTGTCTTCAGTGAGGTGGGCTATTACCTCGAAGCTCCGGCGTTCGAAGAAACCGTCGCGCTGTTCGCCCGCTCGCTCACCGCCCGGGGCTGTCTTGTGGCGTGTCACTGGCGGCATGCCTTCGAGGGTGCGCTGCGCAGCGCCGAGCAGGTCCACGGCGCGCTGAACCATGCATTGGCAATGGACACGTTGTGCGTCTATCAGGACGCGGACTTCGTGTTGCAGGCCTGGATGTCGGGCCCATCGATTGCGCAACAGGAGCAGCTGCGATGATCGCGGTCACCATCCCGGCGCATAACGAAGCGGATCTGATCAGCGACTGCCTGCAGTCCATTCTGGTGGCAGCCGCGCATCCGCACCTGTGTGGAGAGCGCGTGGAAATCCATGTCGCGCTTGATCGCTGCACCGACGGCACCGGCGCGATCGCCCGCGCGCATGGCGCAAGAACCGTTACTACCTGCGGGGGCGTCGGCATTGCGCGTGCAGCGGCGGCCTCGGCCGCGATCGCGCGCGGGGCGCGCTGGCTTGCGTTTACCGATGCCGACACCTGCGTGCCGCCGGATTGGCTCTCGGCGCAGCTCGATTGCGCCGCCGATGTGTTCTGTGGCGTGGTGGAAGTGACCGATTGGCACGATTTCCGCCCCGAGACACGGCAAGCCTTCCTGGCCAAGGAAATTCGTCGCGACGGTCACCCGCATGTGCATGGCGCCAATCTCGGCATGAGTGTGGCCGCTTACGTGGCAGCCGGTGGCTTCTCTGCGCTGAAGTGCAGCGAAGACGTGGCGCTGGTGTCGGCATTGGAGCGTGCGGGCATGCAGATTGCCCGCCTGGTCAAGCCAGTCGTCAATACCAGCGCACGCCGTATCGCCCGCGCGACCGGCGGATTCAGCGATCATCTGGCGCGCCTGGAGATGGCCGTGCTGGCAGGCGAGCCGGTGCTGGGTAGTTGATGTCGTCGCTGAGCGCCTTACCGCGTCATGCGACAGCAAGCAGCCGAACCGCCAGCCCGTATCGATCGCTTGTTCGCATTGGATGCGATCGGGTTTGCAGGCAGCGTAGATAAACCAGTTTATCCCGCTGATCGCTAGTTCGATCGCCGCCAGCTGCCGCTCCACAAGACCCTATGTTTATCTGTATAAGCGGGCTGTGCATATACTGTTGCGGTCGCGTTCTTTTGATTCCATTGCCACCTGCAGATTATTCTCCATATCGCTTGCATATTGAAAAAATAGCGATCAAGGTGCAATTGCGTATTGACTGACTGCAACCGGCAAGGCGGCCACTGCCGCTACCGAGGTTATGATGGCCCCCACGATGTTTCGGCAAATCGGTCGTTACCGATTGACTGCACATACGTTTCCGGTGGACGGCGTTTTCTCCCCGGAGATCCTGGTGTCGTTCGATGATGGAATCACCTTGTACGGCCAACGACATGCAGTGCGATTCGACACGCAGCTTGCCGCGCACCATTACGCCAGACAATGGATGGACCGATGCACGGTGACGCCGCTGGGCATTCTCGAGAGCGTCTAGCTGTTTCCGGCATGTCTGATGTCGGCAACCAGGCAGCGTTGCTGCCGGCCAGCACGTCGTTTCAGGGTAAGGACGACACCGACCAACGGTTGAGCAACCGCCTCGCCGTGCTGCGCACGTTCGCTTGGTCAGACAACGCGCCGCGCTCGGCGGCAGCGACTGCTTGCCGCACGTGTCGCCTGAACCGCTTTGGCCATCATGCTGCCCGGAGCCGCCCCACTGCATGCGGCGTCGAAACGCGCCAGATATGCCAATGCATGCACGTTGACGTCGCTGACGCGTCCATCCAGGGCACTTCCCTGGTGGAATCCAGCAACGGCTCGACGACTCGCCCAGAGCGATGGACGGGAAAATCCTGCGCGCTGTTCAGTGTGGCCGAATCGATCACGCGTTTTTCGCGTGGGAAACGTAGTGTGGTGCATGCATTTTCGGAAAACTGCGTTATGGGCTCTCACAACGAAAAACTGATCCTGATTGTCGAGGACGATGCCGATACCCTCGAGATCGCCACCTTGTTGCTGACCGAAAGTGGCTATGCGGTTGTGACTGCCAGCGATGCCCAAGGCGCGCTGGAGCAAATCGATCATTGTCCTGCGATAGCGCTCGTGTTCACCGACCTTCAGATGCCGGGGCTCCTGGATGGATACGGCCTGATTTCGTATCTGCGTGCCGACGGCAACAATCTGCCGGCAATCCTGACATCGGGGTTAGGGCATTCTCCCAAGGGATTGCCCAGCCGGACGATGTTTTTAAGCAAGCCTTACAATCGCCGCAGCCTGGTCCAGAATATCGAGGCATTCGTCGGCCACTAGCGTGGGCGGCTGGCGAGGCAACCCTACCCTCGTCCTGATCGAGCATGCGCGGGTTTCAAGGCAGGGTCATTGCGCAGACCGGATCGATCGATTCGCGACAAGCCGGTGAAACCATCGCCGTCATCGTCAAACCCGTGCATCACGACCGGTCCCCGATCGCTGCCCGGCATCATCTTGCCGCACGTCGCCAGCCTGCATTGATCGCTTCCTGGCTGGTGCAGAAAAATCGCTCGCCCTTCGCAGGCGAGATGCTGGTCCGCTGGTAGTCGCGTTGCCCGGGCATGTGGAAGATCTTGCTGCCCTTGCTCGAGATATTGCCCTTGATGGCGCAGTGCGCAGGCAGCTGCGTCTGTGCTGCCGCCTGAGCCCGCCGTGCCGATTGGTTGCGTTTGCCGCGACGGTAGTCGGCTGGCATCTGGAAGGTGCCGGCCCAGAGGTTGCGCCGCTGTTGCTGCGCGGTGCGTTCGTCGGCGACAAACGCGGTGGCGTACTCGCGGTAGGCCACCGCCCAACCGGACTGCACCATCCAGCGGTTGACCGATTGTCCCTGCACGTAACACTCGGCAACGACCCGTCCGTAGCGATCGGTATCCTTGGGTTGGCAGCGAACCGTCCTGTCATGCAGATAGCCATCCAGGGCAGCGGCGGAACGCCGGCCGCAAGGCCACGCGCTGCCGGTATCGCTGGTGCATTGCTGCGCGCTTTCGGGGGCATCGACGCCCCACAGGCGGATACGCTTCTGCGCGAGCGTGATGGTGTCACCATCGGTGACGGTTGCCCGGCCAACCAGCTCTGCTGCGATAACGGGTGAGGCGAACAGCGCAACGACAACAACCACCGAACATCTGGACAACATCAACAACAAGCCTCGGGTGATCGGCAGAGCGTGGTCCGTCTGTTCTTGCCTGGGTGACAGCGTCTAGCCGATTGGCTCACCAGCTTCCATCGCGCTGGTGCCCGCATCGACCAAGCGACGCGGGGCGGCACTGTATGCCAACGGGAAGGCGCTGCCTATCCCTTGCTGCGGCCTGCGAGAAGGCCATGGCATGGGGCGTTCATCGAATCATGTTCAAACCGCCGCATTCAAGGCCGAGCACACGCGGTGTGCCCGAGGTAACGGACAAGGTGTCATTCCTTGTAGATGTGTATCTCTGGACGGTTGTTTCGCCATTGCCGAGAGACAGGTCATCCCTGCCCCAGTGCGCCGTTGGCGCGCGCAAGCACCACGCGCCGCCCGGTCCCTTGCGGAACCGGGCATGCAGGCAGACTTATTGCGCTGCCGGTTGTGGCGACACAGGCGCCGCATCCGGCGTCACGCGCCAGATCGTATTGGCCAGGTCGTCCGCAACGATCAATGCACCCCGCGGGTCGAGCGTCACGCCGACCGGACGGCCGCGGGTCAGACCATCGTCGCCATGGAAGCCGGAGACGAAGTCGATCGGGTTGCCCGCGGGGCGGCCATCGCGGAATGGTACGAACACCACCTTGTAGCCCACTGGCGGGTCGCGATTCCAGCTGCCGTGTTCGCCGACGAACACGCCGTCGGCAAACTGCGTCCCCATCGCGGTCGACGAGAACGCCACACCGAGTGCGGCGACATGCGAGCCCAGCGCGTAATCGGGCACGATGGCCGACGCAACCTTCTGCGGATCCTGCGGCATGACTCGCGTGTCCACATTCTTGCCCCAGTAGCTGTAGGGCCAGCCGTAGAAACCGCCTTCGCGCACCGAGGTGAGGTAGTCGGGCACCAGATTCGGACCGATCTCGTCACGCTCGTTGACCACGGCCCACAGTGAGCCGCTACCTGGCTGTATTGCCAATGCGGTGGGATTGCGCAAGCCGGTGGCATAACTCTTGTGGGCGCCGGTTGCCGGATCCACCTGCCAGACCTGGGCGCGGTCGACCTCGGCAATCATGCCGCGCTCGGTGATGTTGCTGTTGGAGCCGATAGCAACATACAGATAGCGTCCATCCGCACTGGCGGTCAGGGCCTTGGTCCAGTGGTGGTTGATGGCCGACGGCAAGTCGGTGACCTTGCTGGGCGCAGCGCTGGCCTTGGTCTGCCCCTGCTGATAGTCGAAACGTACCAGTGCGTCCTGATTTGCCACATAAAGTGCGTTGCCGATCAGTGCCAGCCCATAGGGTGCATTGAGCTTGTCGGCAAAGACGGTCTTCAGCTCATACGTGCCGTCACCATCGGCGTCGCGCAGCAAGGTCAGGCGGTTGCCGCTCTTGACCGAGGTGTTGCCCTTGGCCTTGATCGCTCCGGCAATCACGTCCTTGGGCTTAAGGTTGGGTGCACTGCCGCCGCGGCCTTCGGCAACCAGGATGTCGCCGTTGGGCAACACCAGCGTCTGGCGTGGAATGCCCAGCCCGGTGGCGATCGCAGCGATGCGGTAACCCGCAGGCACGGTGGGCTTGCGATCGCCCCAGGCGGTCGGCTCGGCGATGGTCATGTCGGGCAACAGGCCACGATCCGGTGCTGGCAGTTCGGGGCTGGCGCCATGTTGCGCGAGCTCGGGGGCCTTGCCGCAGGATGCAAGCGCGGTAGCGAGAACGGAAACCGACAGGATGGTCAGGGTATGACGCTTCATCGGGCACCTCCCACGCGCAGGCTGGACAGCCCCGACCAGGTTGCAACCAGCGCGAACGCGGTCGCGATCAACGAAAACGCCAACGCCGCCGGCATGATCGCCCAGGCGTCGCGCGCATGATGCAAGGCGTCGAAGAAGCCGACGATCCATGCGGCGCCGAGCGCGATCACATAGATCACGTTGCGGCTTCCGCGAACGAAGCCGACGATCGCACACAGGAGCGCGATCGTCGTCAACACCATCGCACCGATCAGCAGCCATGCGGCGAAATTGGCCCACTGGATCTGATGGCTGCTCCAGTACGCGTAGTCGCTCAGCAAGGTACCGAGAAACAGCGGCCACACACCGCCGAGCACGGCTGCGTGGAACGGATGGATGGCCCAGGATCGGGCGGGCATGGCAGTGGAATTCATGGCGGACTCATTGGGAGCGTTGGTGAAACGTGCCCCGATGCTGCCAGCTGCCACGTGATGAGCGCGGTGATGCTGGGTCTTTTCTGTGCGATGGACCGCACCGACAAAAGTCGGAAGCCTAGACCACTCATCCCGCCGAGCAACTCCTGGATCGCCGGCGCGACCGTAGGTCGTAGAACGTAGGTCATGGAACCCTATGCGTGCTCCAGGCCGCTCCCTACGCTGGGCTCCATCCACTGAAGGAGCAGGCAGAGGAAAGCAGTCGCAATGATGTTGCTGGCAACCGCGTCGACCATGGCCGGCACGGCCAGCGCGACCGACACCGCGGCCACGACGCGTACGGTCGCCGCACTGGCGCGTGAGGCCGTTACCTTCTTCGACGGCCATCGGCCCGGCGATGTCGTGCTGGTCACCCGCGGGAACGCGGTGGTATTGCGCCAGACCTACGCAATGACCGATGTCGGGAATCGGGAGGCGATGCAGCCCGATGCCGCACTACCTCGCGTGCGGCACGAGGGGAAGACACCGACGCGCTGAGCCTGACAAACGACTTCAAGGATCTGCCACCGAGAGTCGATCCGGGCACGCAATTTCGCTACAGCAATTCCAACTAAAGCGTGCTGACCCACCCGATCGAGCGCGCATCCGGCCAACCCTGTGCCGCCTACATGCAGTATCGGCAGCAGGCTTTTAGGATGGTTTGAAGTCCGATGCGGGTCTGCAGTGATGAGCACCGCTCATAGGACCATGCAAGCTGGATGGATGGCGCGGCGTTGCATCTGCCTCATGCTGGCTGCCGGCATCCATGGCAAGGCAACAGCGATAAAAAAGCGCAACCGTGATGCGTTCGATTCGGCGTGATGTGTGCATCGCCAAGGCGCTCTCTACGCCGAACGGTTTGGCGTCGGATGCTTGGATTCGCGCTGCCTTGCCCCTAGATCGGTGGAGGGATGCGATGCCATGTGCGAGCGCGCTGCGTCGCTCTCTCCTGTCCACGGCTGCGCTGGTGTGGAGCGCAGCTGCCTTAGTTCTCTGTTGCCCCTCCCCCACGGCAGCACATCCTTCGGAGATCACGTCCATGACGACCCACGCCACCTTGTCGCCAAGGCAGCAGGCCATTGCGCCGATTGCCGCGTTTGCGGCCACTGGCGACATCGAGCGCTTGAACACTGCATTGGAGGCGGGCCTTGATGCAGGCATGAGCATCGGCGACTGCAAGGAACTCTTGGTCCAGCTGTATGCCTACGCCGGCTTTCCACGCAGCCTCAATGCACTGGCCGCGTTGATGCAGGTCACCGATGCACGCAAGCTGCGCGGCATCGCCGATGCGCCGGGACACGACCCTGGCCCGGTACCGAGCGGCGATGCGCTGCTCGCGCTGGGCACCGCCAACCAGACCCGCCTGACCGGCGCGCCGGTGACCGGGCCGTTGCTCGTGTTTGCGCCGGCAATCGACCAATACCTCAAGACGCATCTGTTCGGCGACATCTTTGCCCGCGACAACCTGGACTGGGTGAGCCGTGAACTGGCCACGATCAGCGTGCTCGCCGCCCTGGAAGGCGTGGAGGCGCAACTGCAGTCGCACCTGAAGATCGGCCTGAACATCGGTGTGACCGAGGCGCAGCTGCACGCGCTGGCCCAGGTGCTGGACAAGCGCGTCGGTGCGGCCGCGGGCACGCGCGCCAAGGCGGCACTGGCCAAAGCCAGGGCGCAGTGAGCCTGCGGCATGCTGCGATGACCGCAGCGCGTGCTGCCGCTGCGCATGCAGCTGCCGATGGCGGCGCAGGGTCGACCCGGTCGCACGCTGCTAACGCGGCGCCGGGCCCGCCGCTAGTGCAGGCCTTGCGCCGGCCTGCTTGACGATCAACTGGCCGATGTACTGCTCGGCCAGCCTGGTGCCGATCTCCAGCGCGGTCTGCAGCGAACCGAACGTGGGCGCGGTCGGCAGCGGCACCGGATGTCCACAGACCTGCAAGGTCTCCAGGACGATGCGCCGGTGCCCGAGCTGCCGAGCGACCACGCGGTACGGCAGGCCCTGGTCGGTGCCTTCGGCTGACATGCTTTCGGTGCTGTGGGTGCTCATCGGACTCGAGCATAGCTGCCATGCCCAAATTCGGTGGCAGCGGAACTTGAACCATTTATGCAGACGCTAGCGCTGCGACAGCGGCTTACTGCCAACGTGGGCATGCGCCCAGACCGGCCAGCCCGTGCGGGGATGGCACCGAAGCCACGCCCCACCTGTGGATGCGCCCCCTCTCGACGAGCTGAAGACCGCTGAAAACCTGGTGTAGGGGAATGCAGATTTCGCGTACGAATCCGGAAATACTGGCTTGAATATTCCCCCTGCATTCAGCTTGACGGTTTCAGAACGACACGTACCAGCGCCGGAGGAACACCGCATATCCATTGCTTCATCGATTGCGGCCCCCGCGTTTTTTCGCGGAATATGCGAGGAATCAAGCACAATGGCTGGGGTCGCTCGCTTTCGGTCAGTATAAATCGAGCGGATATAATGATTCTTGGGCAGGAAGTGAATATAACGCCGAGGCGATTTTCGATAGGCCAGAATCCGGCGAACGCATTACGGAAGAGTCTGCCAGAATCGCTAACTTACAGTCGAATCCGCTACAACGTGTGGGTCATTTACCGACATCTTCGACGGATTTCCTGATTACCTGCGATATGCATCGCATCTAGGATTGCCGCCCCCGGAGATTCGTGACCACTTATTGTTGTGTTCGCTCCGACATTCCGTTGCGGTTGGGCTCGGTACCGGGATTTTAATCCAATTTAGCTATGGATTAGATCGTTGAATCCTATGCGTGGCGTTTTTCTCTGAATAGCAACTGTCCGTTCAGGTTTTAGAGTTTATCGCTAGCGCCGTTAAACAATCTCGCAAGCACACGGTCGAATGCATTGGCGCATTACCGTGTTATCCGGAGCGCTTATCTGAGGGGACAGATTCGCGGCGGATAAAGTGAATAACGCGTGAAACCAATATGCCACGCCGGCGATCGCCGGTGCTGGAATCGTCTGCGCCAAATTTTAGGTTTTTTGCAGTTGCGGCGCGCCACTATCGGAATCGACCAACCCATGAATCGCTCGCTACTCGCAACCACCATCGCCTCCTGCCTTGTCCTGACCGCCTGTGGCGGCGGTGGCGGTGGCGGCAATGTCCGCAGTGATCCGCCGCAGACCACGGTGGTCGCCCCGACCCCGTCGACGCCTGCACCCACCACGCCGACGACGCCGACCGCGCCAACGCCCCCCACGACCCCGACGCCGTCGGAAACGCCTACAGCCGATCCGCTGCCCAAGGCCGCCCCGGCGCCTGCACCTGCGCCCGCCCGCTACCAGGGCCTGGGCAGCAACCTGCTGGTGCCGACCAACGCAGATCTGGCGCAGCAGGCCGGTGCCAAGGGTCAGGGCGTCAAGCTGGCCGTGCTGGACGACAATCTCTACGGCAGCTACGCGCCGGTCAGCGGCAAGGTCGATGGGTTCACCGATTACACCGCCAGCCCCGGCACACCGGAATCGACGTCGAACGCGCTGCGCGGCCACGGCACCGTCATCTCGGCATTGGTGCTGGGCAATGCGCAGGACGGCTTCGCCGGCGGCATCGCCCCGGATGCGGACCTGCTCTATGCGCGTATCTGCGCCGAAAATTCCTGCGGCACCCAGCAGACCCGCAGCGCTGCGGTGGACCTGGCCGCTGCCGGCGTGCGCATCGCCAACCTGTCGATCGGTGCCTCGTATGCGGATGCGGCCAGCAGCGCGAATGCGGCCCTGGCCTGGAAGTACGCGCTGACCCCGCTGGTGCAGGCAGATGCGTTGATCGTGGCCGCCACCGGCAACGACGGCGCGGCAGAAGCCTCCTACCCGGCCGCGACGCCGGTGCAGGAAGCCAGCCTGCGCAACAACTGGCTGGCCGTGGGCGCGGTCAACATCGACAGCGCCGGCAATGCCGCCGGCCTGACCAGCTATTCCAACCATTGCGGCGCCGCGGCGCAGTGGTGCCTGGTGGCGCCGGGCAGCTACTTCGCACCGGCGCTGGCCGGTACCGAACTGCAGGGCCAGATCGCCGGCACCTCGTTCTCCACTGCCGCAGTGAGTGGCATCGCGGCGCAGGTGCTCGGTGTGTATCCGTGGATGAGCGCCTCCAACCTGCAGCAGACCTTGCTGACCACCGCCACCGACCTGGGCGACCCCGGCGTGGACGCCTTGTACGGCTTCGGCCTGGTCAATGCGGCCAAGGCGATCAAGGGCCCGGCGCAGTTCATCAACAACTGGTCGGCCAACGTGACGTCCGGCTACGACAGCACCTTCAGCAACGACATCTCCGGCGCCGGCAACCTGACCAAGAACGGCGCCGGCAAGCTCACGCTCAGCGGCAACAACAGCTACACCGGCGGCACCAGCGTCAGCGACGGCGTGCTCGCCCTGTCCGGCAGCCTGCGCTCGGACGTCATCGTGCTCAACTCGGCCACGTTCGAATCGCGCGGCGGGGTCATCAACGGTGGCTACAGCCTGGCCAACACCACCGGCACCACCGCCATCGAATTGGGCAAGGGGCTGACCGTCACCGGCCAGGCCAGCTTGAAGGGCAACCTGCTGTTGCTGCCGGAAGCGGCTGGCTACAGCGTCGGCAGCAGCGAAAGGATCGTCAAGGCCGGCGCGCTGCAAGGCAGCTTCGACCGCGTGCAGTACGCCAACAACTTCTTCTGGACCGCCTCGCTCGCCTACGACCCCACCACCGTCACCGCCACGCTGACCCGCAATGCCTCCGCTGCCAGCGCGCAGGCGGCCGGTGCGCCGCAGTCGGTGGTCAACGGCGCCACCCAGGCCGATACGCTGGTCAAGGTGCTGGACACGCGTGTGGCCGCCGGCGATACCGATAACCTGGGTGGCCTGATCAGCGCCACCGGCGCGCTGCTGGCGGCCAATGATGCGCAGGTAGCCGCATCGCTGCCGACCCTGGCTGGTCAGGTGCACGGCATCGAGCGCACGCTGGGCTTCCAGTCCGCGCTCAACGATGCGCGCGTGGCGGCCGATCGCCTGCCCTATCTGGCCGACACCAGGTCGCTGACCACCTGGATGCAGGGCAGCTATCTGGACGGCGAGTTGGGCGGCAAGGGGTTCGACTCGGCCGATTACACCCAGCAGGCCACCACCGTCGGTGTGGATCTGCCGATGGGCAGCGCCGGCACCATCGTGGGTGCGGCGCTCAGTTCGGGTCAGGATCGTGCGCATATCGACGCATCGGCCAGCCGCCTGCGCTCGGACCGCTATGCGATGACCGCGTACCTGTATCAGCCGATCGGCCAGGCATATGTGTCCGGGATCGGTTCCTACGGCATGAGCAACGTGGACACCGAACGCACGGTGCAGGCCGGCAGCATCGGCGAGCGCCTGCAGGATCGCCGCCACGACACCAACTGGTCGCTACGCGCCGAAGTCGGCCTGATGCCGCATGCAGGGCTGTCGCCGTTCATCGCCGCAGGCGTGGTCAGCCAGACCCAGGATGCCTTCAGCGAGGCATCGGCCACCGGCCTGGGGTTGAGCGCCAACAGCGACACGCTGCGCGCCGGCTACGGCGAGGTGGGCGTGCGCGGCCATCTGGTGCGCGGCAAGTGGGGCTTCGATGGCTTGATCGCCTACCGTTCGCTGCTCGGCAACCCGAACTCTGATTTCACCGCGTGGTTCACCGGCCTGCCGGAAGCGCGCTTCAACGTGGCCGGTGAGCCGGTGTCCAAGCAGTCGGCACGTGCCTCGGTCGGCGTGCGTTACCAGCTCAACGATGCGTTCTCCATCTACGGCAACGTGGGCGCCGAGCGCGGTCGTTCGGATGCCAACAGCATCAATGCCAATGTCGGTCTGCGCTGGCAGTTCTAAGCGCCGGCCGCAACCCGCGGTGCAGCGGCAAGGCTGCGTGGCTGGCGTGCAAAAATCGGTACGCGCTACGCCGGGTCGCGGTTGCCGGCGCAGCCGGCCCGCACCTGGCGGCGCAGTCGTTGCAATGGGCGTGCCTGCGCTGGTGTCGAAAAAAAGCCCCGGCAGTGCCGGGGCTTTCTGGTTGCGGTGCATCAGAACGTCCATCCCCAGGTGACCTGGCCGCCGTATGCGGTCTGGCCATCGCCGTTGAGTCCTTGCAACGACAGCGCCATGCGGCTGTTGGGCGAGGTGATCAGGCTCACGCCCAGTTCGCCGACCACCGCGTTCTTCGCCAGCGTGACGCTCTGCACCGAGAACTGCGAACCGGTGCCGATGAAACCGGCCGACCGCTGCACGGCGCGGTCGCCGAATGCATGGCGCCACCCGACCGAGGCATACACCCCGGCGGCCGGACCCAACTGCCAGCGCCCGCGCAGACCCACCGTGCTGGTGGTGTACTCGTCCTTGGCACTGTCGACCAACAGCCCGGCAACCCCGCCACGCTCGTTGAAACCATCGGTCTTCAGATGCGTGTAGTCCGCCGCGACGAAGGGGCTGTACACCGCATTGCCGGTGCGCAGGTTCCATGCCGCTTCCATCGATACGGTGATGGCCTTCGCGTCGTAATCGCTGGTCAGCCGCTCTTCGAGCACATCGGGCAGCATCACCCGGCGGCTGCTGTCCACGCTGTAGTCCGCGTAGTCGACCGACGCCTGCAGAGCGAACGCGGACCAATCGGCCTGGCCGTAGATGCCGGCATGGGTGCCATCGATATCGGAACGATCGAGGGACTCGCGCGAGCGGGTTTCGATGTCCTGGTTACCGACCGCGATACCGACCACAGTGCGCTCGCCGATGCGCCGTTCCGCACCAGCCATGATGCCGTTGTCCTCGCGTCGCACCGAGGCGGCGTTGGCATCGCCATCGACACGGTTGGGCAGGCTACGGCCGGTGATCCAGACCGTGGTGTCACCCACGCGCGCATCCTGACTGTCGCCACGCAGGTGATTGCCGACCCCGCTCTGCAGGAAGCGGCTATCCAGCAAGGCGGTCGCCGTACTGGCATGGCTTTCGCCCGACAACGAGGCAAACGCCGTGCTGATCGCCTGCGGGTCGTCGGGCAGACGCACCACCGCCTGGTAGACCGGACTGGTGGTTGGCAAGCCATCCACGGCCGCTGCGGCAGCCTGCTGGTTCGGTGCGGTGACCGCATCGACCATGGCCTCGGTGTTGCGGCCGAACGACACCGACAGCGCGGTGGCGCTGGCGCTGACATTCGGTGAAACGAAGGCATAGTCGGAGACGACACTGCCGAACTGTCCGGTGAGCCCGCCAGTGGCGTTGATGACCGGAATCTCGGTAAACAGCGGCAGATCCGTCGCACGCACCAGTTGCAGGGTGCTGCCCGGCGCCAGCGTGGCCGCACCGCCCACACTGATGGGGGTGACCGCGCCGCCTGCGCCCGGCGTGACCTGCAAGGTGGACCCGCTGCCGAGCGTGGCATCGCCGCCGACGCTGATGGTGCCGACGCCGCCACCGATCGCCACGGTACCGCCCGAGCTCAGGCCACCGACGCTGCCGCTGCCGGTGAGCGTGCCGCCCGGGCCCACCGTGACCGGCCCGCCCAACGCGGCACCCGGATTGGCCGGGTTGCCCACGCTCAGGGTGCCCGCAGCAACTGTGATCGGCCCGGTGAAGCCGCCGCTGTTTGCAGTGACCAGCAAGGTGCCCACGCCATCCTTGAGCAGGCTGCCGCTGCCCGACAGGATTCCCGCGTAGGTGCCATTGCTGGCTTGCTGGAACACCAGCGCGCTGTTGTTGGCAATGTTGCCCTGAAGGCTGTCGGTATCGCCGATCACTGTACCGGCGTTGATCGTGGTGCCACCGAGATAGGCGTTGACACCATCCAGCGTCAACGCACCCGCGCCGTTCTTGATCACCGTACCGCTACCGGTGATGTTGCCGGCGAACGTGCCATCGCCGGCCTGGTCGAACACCAGTGTCGCGTTGTCGACGATGTTGCCCTGCAGGCTGGTGGTGGTGCCGATCAGGCTGCCGCTGGCGATGGTGGTGCCACCGCTATAGGTATTGGGTGCCACCAGCGTCAACGCCCCTGCCCCCTGCTTGACCACGCTGCCCGTGCCACTGACTGCACCGGCGAAGACACCATCGCTGGCCTGATCGAACACCAGCGTGGCGTTGTCCACGATGTTGCCCTGCAGGCTGGTGGTGGTGCCGATCAAGCTGCCGGCGCTGATCACGGTGCCGCCGGTGTAGGTGTTGGGCCCGAGCAGTTGCAGCGCGCCGGTGCCGGCCTTCTGCAGTGAGCCGGTGCCGCTGAGCGTGCCGGCATAGACGCCGGCCGTGTTCTGGTTGAACACCAGTGCCGCGTTGTTGGCGATATCGCCCTGCAGGCTGGTGGTGTCGCCGATCAAGGTGCCGGACGTGATCGTGGTGCCGCCGGTGTACCCGTTTGCACCGTTGAGCAACAACGCGCCGGCGCCATCCTTGATCACGCTGCCGGTGCCGGTGATCGACCCGGTGAACACGCCATCGGCCAGCTGGTTGAATGCCAGCGTCGCGTTATCGACGATGGCCCCCTGCAGGCTGGCGCTGTCGCCAACCAGGGTGCCGGCATTGACCGTGGTGCCACCGCTGTAGCTATTGCTGCCGTCCAGTGTCAGCGTGGAAACACCATTCTTGATCAACCCGCCGGTGCCGGTCACCGGACCGGTCAAGGTCAGATCGTTGCTGCCCGCAACCGCGACTGCACCTGTCAGCTCGACCGCGTTGGCGACTGTCAGTGCCTGATCGGTATCCAACGTGGTGCCGATCGCGGCGGTCAACGTCCCGGTGCCCAGTGCTTGTGCATCGCCCAGCACCAAGCTGCCGCTGGCAAGCGCAGTGCCGCCGCTGTAGCTGCTGGCCTCGGCAAGCGTCAACGCCCCTGCCCCCTGCTTGACCACGCTGCCGGTGCCGCTGACTGCACCGGCGAAGACACCATCGCTGGCCTGGTCGAACACCAGCGTGGCGTTGTCGACGATGTTGCCCTGCAGGCTGGTGCTGTTGCCGATCAAGCTGCCGGCGCTGATCACGGTGCCGCCGGTGTAGGTGTTGGGCCCGAGCAGTTGCAGCGCGCCGGTGCCGGCCTTCTGCAATGAGCCGGTGCCGCTGAGCGTGCCGGCATAGACGCCGGCCGTGTTTTGGTTGAACACCAGTGCCGCGTTGTTGGCGATATCGCCCTGCAGGCTGGTGGTGTCGCCGATCAAGGTGCCGGCCGTGATCGTGGTGCCGCCGGTGTACCCGTTTGCACCGTTGAGCAACAACGCGCCGGCGCCATCCTTGATGACGCTGCCGGTGCCGGTGATCGACCCGGTGAACACGCCATCGGCCAGCTGGTTGAATGCCAGCGTCGCGTTATCGACGATGGCCCCCTGCAGGCTGGCGCTGTCGCCAACCAGGGTGCCGGCACTGACCGTGGTGCCACCGCTGTAGCCATTGCTGCCGTCCAGGGTCAGCGTGCCGGTGTTGGTCTTGATCAGCGCGCCGCTGCCACCGATATCGCCGGCAAGCGTGAGGTCTGCCGGGTTGTCGACGCGCAGCGCAGCGCCTAGGGTGAGCGCATTGCCCACGGTTGCGGCAACAGGGTTGGTCAGCACCGCATCGCCGACCACCGCCAAGGTGCCGGTGCCCAGCGCGGTGTTGCTGCCGATCGACAAGGTGCCATCACTCAGCACGGTCCCGCCGGTATAGCTGTTGTTGCCACTGAGCGTGAGCGTGGACGCGCCGGCCTTGATCACGCCGCCGGCACCGCTGATCGCGCCGGTCAGGGCCAGATCGTTGCTGCCGAGCAGCGTCACCGCACCGTCGAGCACCACCGCGTTGCCCACGGCCAATGCCTGATCGGTATCGAGGCTGGTGCCGGCTGCCGCGGTCAAGGTGCCGGTTCCCAGTGCCTGCGCATCGCCCAGCACCAGCGTGCCGCCGCCGAGCGCGGTGCCGCCGGTGTAGGTATTGGCGGCGCCCAGCACCAGCGTGCCGGTATCGAGTTTCTGCAGCGTGCCCGTGCCACCGATGCCGACGTCGATGGTGCCGGTGACGCCGGGATCGACCCGGATGATGGTGGTGGCCGCATTGGCGCTCACTGCACCGGCGCCGGCATCGCTCAGCACATACCCGTCGCTGGCGAACTGCATGCCGGTGATGCCTTGCGTGCCCTGCACGCCCACGTTGCCGGCGGTGCCGGCGAACACGGCAAAACTGTTCTGCCAGTTGCCGTTGCTCAGCCCATCGATCGAGGTCCAGTTGCTGGGGCCGGCCGCCCAGATGCCTGCGCCACCGTCGATGCTGCCATTGGCGATCGTCTGCGCACCATCCCAGAACTGCACGTTGCTGCCGGGCGACACCAGCACCACGTTGACCTGCTGGGCCAGCGCGGTCTGCAGCGTCAGCTGGGCCGGGTCCACGCTGCCGGGCAGCGTGCCAACGCCCAGCCCGTTGTCGGTCAACCCACCGGTGTAGTCGATCAGGCGATACACGCCGGTGCCGAACCCGCCGATGTCGGTGATGTTGAGCGTGCCGTCCAGGGTGAGATCGCCGTTGACGGCCAACACGCCGGTCTGGCTGGGGACGCCCAGGAACGCGTCGAGCGTGGCGTTGGGAGCCAGGCTCAGGCTGCCGGTGGTGAGCACTGCGCCACTGCTCACCACCAGGCGGCCGCCATCACTCACCGTGACCGCCGCATCGACCACACCGCTGCCACTCAGGCTGCCCCCGCTGCCCACGGTCAGGCCGCCGGCACTGGCCAGCGTGCCATCCACATCCAGCGTGCCGGCGGTAACCTGGGTGGTGCCGCCGAGCGCGCTGGTGCCGGTGAGCTGCAAGGTGCCGGTGCCAACCTTGTCCAGATTGCCTGCATCGCTGAGGCTGCCGGCAAAAGTACTGCCGACGTTGTTGGCGCCGAGCTGCAGCGTCGTACCGCCCGACACTGCGACAGTGCCCTGCCCGGTCACCGCGCCCAAGGCCGTATCGCTGCCGAGCGACAGCCCGGCACCCGCGGCGATGTCCACGGCGCTGGTGTTGCCCAACGCGCCCGGGGCGGCAGTGGCGAGCACGCCGGCCTGCACCGAGACCGGGCCGGTGAACGTATTGACGCCAGACAGGGTCAGGGTGCCCAGCCCCGTCTTGGTCACGGCACCCGCGCCACTCAGCACCCCGGTCAAGGCCAGATCGTCCGCGCTGGCAATGGTCAGGTCGGCGCCCAGACTGACGCTGTTGCCCAATGCCAACGCAATCGCATTGCTCAAGGTGGCATTGCCCAGCACCGACAGGCTGCCGACGCCAAGCGCCGTGTTGCTGCCCACCGCCAGGGTGCCTGCGTTCAACACGCTGCCGCCGACGTAGCTGTTGGCACCATCGAGCGTGAGCGTGGAAGTGCCGTTCTTGATCAGGCTGCCCGCACCGCTGATCGGGCCGGACAGGCTCAGGTCGTTGCTGCCGACCAGGGTGAGCGCACCCGTGAGCGCCACCGCATTGCCGAGCGCCAATGCCTGGTTGCTATCGAGGCTGGTGCCGGTTGCTGCGGTCAACGTGCCGGTGCCAAGTGCCTGCGCGTCGCCCAGCACCAGGGTGCCGCCGCTCAGTGCGGTGCCGCCGGTGTAGCTGTTGGCCGCATTGAGCACCAGCGTGCCGGTGTCGAGTTTTTCCACGCCACCGATGCCGGAGATCGCCACATCGATGCTGGCGGTTGCACCTGGATCCACACGGATCGCGGTCAACGGGGCGGTCACCGCCAGCCCACCCGCGCCGGCGTCGGTCAACTGATAGCCGTCGGTGACGAACTGCAGGCCGCCGATGCTCTGCGTGCCCGCCACGCCCACCGCGCCGGCGCTGCCGGCGAACACCGCGAAATCGCCTTGCCAGGTGCTGTTGGCACTGCCGTCCTGGCTGGTCCAGTTGGTCGCCGCACCCCACGTCCCTGCACCGCCATCGACAGTGCCGTTGGCCGTGGTCTGCACGCCATCCCAGAACTGCACGATGCTGCCCGGCGCCGTCACCACCAGGTTCAGTTGCTGGCCGATGGCGGTCTGCAGCGCAAGCTGGCTGATATCCACGCTGCCGGGAAACAGGCCGATCGCCAGACCGTTGTTGGTGAGCAAGCCGGTGTAGTCGATCAGGCGATACACGCCCGTGCCGAACCCACCGATGTCGGTGATGTTGAGCGTGCCGTCCAGGGTAAGGTCGCCATTGACCGCGAGTAGCCGCGTAGTGCTCGGCGCTGCCAGTGCAACATCGACGAACGCACCCGGCGCCAGGGTCAGGCCACCCACGCTGAGCGAGGAGCCGCTGCTCAATGCAAGCCGGCCGCCGTCGGCGATGGTCACGTTGCTGCCCACGCTGCCGGTGGTGCCGGTGCCGGTCAAGCTGCCGCCCAGCGCCACGTTCAACGCGCTGGTGCCGAGGCTGCCGATCACATCCAGGGTGCCACCGCTGACCTGGGTGGCACCACCGATCACGCTGTTGCCAAGCAAGCGCACCGTGCCCGCGCCGACCTTGTCCAGATTGCCACCACCGCCCAGGCTGCCGGCAAAATCGCCGCCACCCAACTGCAGCGTGCCGCCGGCATCGGTAGTGACATTGCCGGCGCCGCTGAGCGCGGTGATCAGGCCACCGGTGCTGAGATTCAGCACTGCACCTGCAGCGACATCGACATTGCTGGCGTTGCCAAGCGACGCGGCCGTGCTGGCCACCAGCGTGCCGGCCTGGATCGCCAGCGGGCCGGTGTAGCTGTTGCTGCCATTCAAGCTCAGGGTGCCGGCGCCGGTCTTGATCAAGTCGCCGGTCCCGCTGAGGGCGCCGCTGATCAGCATGTCCGCACCGTTGTCCACGGTGAGTGCTGCGCCAAGCGCGATGTCGTTGCCCAATGCCACTGCAATCGCATTGCTCAGCGCCGCATTGCCGACGACCGACAGGCTGCCGGTGCCGAGTGCACCGTTGGCGCCGACCGCGATGGTGCCGGCCGTCAACGTGGTGCCACCGCTATAGCTGTTGCCGGCGTTGAGCGACACCGTGGTGGCGCCATTCTTGATCAGGCTGCCGGTGCCGGTGATGGCACCGTTCAAGCCCAGGTCGTTGCTGCCGATCAGCGTGAGCTGATCGTTCAACTGCAGCGTATTGCCCAGCGTCAATGCGGCAGTGGCATCCAGTTCGGCAGCACCGCCGACCAGCAGCGCACCCACGCCCAAGGCAGTGTCGTTGCCGAGCACCAGACGCCCGGAATCGAGCGCAACACCGCCGCTGAAGGTATTGGCATTGGCCAGGGTCAGCGTGGCAGCGCCTTGCTTGTCGAGGCTGCCGATCCCGCTGACGACGCCGTTGAGCGTGATGTCCTGCGTGCCTGGCAGCGTGAGGGCGCCATTCAAGGCAAGCGCATTGCCCAGCGTTACCGCAGTGCCGGCATCCAGCGTGGTGCCGTCGGCGGCGCTGAGCGTACCCAGCCCCAGCGCGGTGTCGCTGCCGACCACCACTGCGCCGCCCTGCAGCTGCAGGCCGCCGGCCCAGGTATTGCTGCCATTGAGGGTGAGCGTTTGCGCGCCGTTCTTGATCAGGCTGCCGGCGCCGTCGACCACGCCATCGAGCGTGAGGTCCTGGCCATCGATACCGAGTTGACCGGTGAGGTTGACCGCGTTCTGCAAGGTCACTGCAGTGCTGGCAGTGAGCTGCGTGCCATCGGCAGCCGTGAGCGCGCCGGTGCCCAGTGCAGTATCGCTGCCGACCACCAGGGTGCCGGTGTCGACCAGGGTACCGCCGGTGTAGAGATTGTTGCCGGTGAGCGTCAGCACACCGGCACCCTGCTTGATCAGGCTGCCCGCGCCACTGACGATGCCGGTGACGCCAAGATCGGTATTGCCGGTGAGCGAGAGCGCACCTTTCAGGGCGACGTCGTTGCCGATCGTGGTCGCGACGGTAGCCTGCAGCTGCGTGCCATCGGCAGCGGTCAGCACACCGGTGCCCAGTGCTGCGCCGTTGCCGATCAGCAAGGCGCCTGCATTGAGATCCACGCCACCGGCAAAGCTGTTGGGTCCAGCCAGCGTCAGTGCAGCGGCGCCGTCCTTGATGACGCCACCCACGCCGCTGACCGCGCCGGTGAGGGCGAGATCCTGGCTGCCGCCGAGTTGCAGATCCGCTTCCAGCGCGACGTTATTGGCTAGCACGCGTGCGGCGGTGCTGTCGAGCAGCCCGCCGCCGACGGTCAGGGTGCCAAGCCCCAAGGCCGTGTCACTGCCCAGGACCAGGCTGCCTGCGCTCAGCCGCGTCCCCCCGGTATAGCTGTTGTTGCCGGCCAGGGTCAGGCTGGCGGGACCCAGCTTGTCCAGGCTGCCCACACCGGTGATGGCGCCACTGAGTGTGAGCGCGTTGCTGCCCCCCACATCGACCAGGCCCGCCAATGCAATGGCATTGGCCAGCGTGCTGACGGTTGCAGTGTCCAGGGTGGTGCCAGCCGCTGCGTTGAGCGCGCCGACACCGAGCGCGGTGTCGCTGCCCACCGTCAGTTTGCCCGCGCTGAGCGTGGTACCGCCGCTGTACAGATTGTTGCCGCTCAGCGTGAGATCGCCGCTGCCGGATTTGACCAGGCTTCCGGTCCCGCTGACCGCGCCGCTCAGCGTCAGTGCCTGCGCCCCGCTGAGTGTCAACGCACCCGGGGTCAACGCGATCGCGTTGCTCAGCGAGGTGGCCGCCGTGTTTTGCAGGGCCGCATTGCCGGTGACGTTCAAGGCACCCGCGCCCAGTGCGGTGCCGCTGGCCACCTGCAAGGTGCCGGCATTGAGGTTGGTACCACCGGTATAGGTATTCAGGCCGCCCAGGGTCAGGGTGCCGGTGCCAAGCTTGGTCAACGCACCGGTGCCGCCGATGGCGCCGGTCAGGTTCACGGCATTGCCGCTGCTGCCCACGCCCAAGGCGCCGGTGAGTGCGATCGTGTTGCCCAGGGTTGCCGCTGCGGTGGCATCCAGCTCGCCGCCGCTTGCGGTCAATGTGCCGGTGCCCAGTGCCGCGTTCGCGCCCACCACCAGGCGCCCGGTATTCAAGCTGGTGCCGCCGGTGTAGGCGTTGTTGCCGCTCAACGTGAGGTCGCCCGCGCCGCTCTTGATCAGGCTGCCGCCACCGTTGATGGCACCGCTCAACGTCAGCGCCTGCGCGCCGGTCCAGTTCAACGGCCCGCCCAGGCTGATGCCGTTGGCCACCGTCAATGGCGCACTGCTGCTGAGGTTGGACGCGCCAGTGACATTCAAGGCACCGGTGCCCAGTGCCGAAGCAGTACCCAGTTGCAAGGTGCCCGATGCCAGCGTGGTGCCGCCAGTGAAGGTGTTGGTACCGCCGAGCGCGAGCGTGCCGGTGCCGGTCTTGTTGATGCCACCGGCACCGGCAAGCGTGCCGGTCAACGTGAGTGCGTTGCCGCTGGCGCCCACGCCCAGTGTGTTGGTCAGTGCAAAATTGTTGGCCAGGGTCACCGGAGTGCTGGTCTCCAGCTGTCCACCGGCGGCGGTCACCGTGCCCGCTCCGAGCGCGGTGTTGGTTTCGATCAGCAGCGTCCCGGCACCCAGCGTCGTGCCCCCGGCGTAGGTGTTGTTGCCGCCAAGGGTGAGCGTGCCGGTGCCGATCTTGTTCAGCGCTCCGGCGCCACTGACGCCGCCGCCGAGCCGCAGGTTGCTGGCACCGCCGATGCCGATGACGTTGTTGAGCACGAATGCGTTCGGCAGGTTGACGGCCGCACTCGCAAGTACGCTGCCGGCAGATGCGTTGACGGTGCCTGTTCCCAACGCGCTGTTGGTGCCCACGGTCAGTGACCCGCCGAGCAGGTTGACGCCGCCGCTGAAGGTATTGGTGCCGGTCAGGCCCAGCGCACCGGTACCGGTCTTGGTCAGCGCACCGGTGCCGTTGATGGGGCTGGCCACGGTCAACGCATTGGCGCCCTGCAAGGTCAGGCCACTGGTGCCCAACGTGATGCCGGCGGCCGGTGACAGGCTCAGGCCGGCGGCTGTTGCCTCCAGCGCACCGCCGTTGGCGCTGATGGCAGTCCCCAGCTGCGCGGGATTGGCGAACTGCAATACGCCGCCATTGAGCGCGCTACTACCGAAGTTGCTTGCGCCTCCCACCGACCAGGTGCCGCTATTGACGCGCAGGCTGCCGAAATTGATGTACTGCGCCGTGCTGAGCGTTCCTACGCCGGTGCTGCCGCTGCCGGTTCCGCTGGCCGAATTCTGCAGGATCAGCGTATTGGTACCGCCTGCACCGCCATCGACCACACCGGTCTGCGCAAAGCTCAGCAACCCGCCTGGTCCAAGCAATTCGAGCGCCAGCCCGCCGCCGCTGTTGACGCTGCCGCCGGTCACCGCAGTGAAGGTATTGGTGCTGCCTGCTCCCAACGACACGCTGCCGTTGATGGTGCCGGAATTGACGAAGCTGTTACCGGTGGCCGAGCTCTGGAAACCCACGCGCCCGTTGATGGTGCCGGTGTTGACCGCATTGACGGTACCGCCGCCGCTGACCGCAATCACCGGCGTATCCGCACTCAGGACCGATAGGTTCAACAACGCACGGCTATCGATCAGGCCGGCGTTGTTGATCTGCACGACGCCATTGCTGGCCGAGGTAATGCCGAGCGCCATACCGTCGAGATTGAGCAGATTGGCCCCAAGCACGCCGCCGGTGCCGTAGATCGCGCCGCCGGCGAGATTGTTGGCGGTCACCGCGGTGGAACTGGCATTGCCCATGGTGACGCCGGTGCTCAGCACCGACAACAGGCCAAGCACGGATGGATCGATCGTCCCGCTGTTGTTGAGGGTGGAATTGGTGCCGCTGAGCGCAACGGCGGTGCCGCCAAGCAAGCCGGCGGTCATTTGCGTGCCTGCCGCCACGTTGACAGTCAGGTTGTTGGTGCCGCTTGTGAAGCTATTGCTGGTGATTGGCAGCCCGGTGCAGGTGACGGTTGCGCCCGCTGCAGGAACCGCGGGCGTGCATGCTCCCCAGGCCAGCATCGGTGCGGCCACTCCCACCGCCAGGACGACAAGGTTCGACACACTGCGGCGGGTTGCCCCGGACTTGCGCCGCCGACGCACCAGTTCGTGCGTCACGACCCAATTGCCAATTGCTGCGTTCCAGACCAGCGCAAATGCACGATTCATTTTATTCCCCCTGTATCGCCGTGCAGAGACTCACGCACACACACACGCGCTCTCCAACAGCAGAAAGTTGATTTACTGTCGAGTCGGTTTAAAGCAATTAAAGCTGCGCCCGCTTTTATCGTTCTGCGGATGAGTGCGTTTAATACCACTCCCTGCGAACAATAGTGGGAGATTAATAAGAAAATCGCCATGCTTGAAACTGTGCTGAATATCACTAACCACAACACTGCCCACGACGCACGTCGAAATTGTCGATTGGTTTGCTCGTGCCCGCCAACGCTCTCCAGCCGCCTCATGCGATGGTCACCGCACGTCTGGCTGGTTGCATCTCGCTAAAAAAAGGCATTTTCTCGCATAAGGAGCTACCCATGCCTGGAAGAGTCCGAATACCTGACGGTGATTTGATGCGGCCACCGAACTGCTGGCGAACCGGACCATTTGATTGACGATCGCGCACTTGATGCTGCGCTGCAGAAGCGATTTCCGGCATCGGCTATCACACTCTGCCGATGAATGAGTCCGCTTTCATCATTAAGACCACTGCCAACCGTCGACGCCAATCAGCGATTACGGTATTTGTGTGCAGGCGTTCCGTCGGTCCGGTTTATGGTCGTGCTCGATAGTGCGGACGGAGTTTATTGAAGCGAGCCGGATTACTTCAACGGCGTGACACCGGATGATCGTCACCTGTCGATGACCTCGGTTTGTTTCTAGTAGCCATGCGGTGTGTGATGTTCAACACGGAATCTGACGACATGACGCTTGCTTTGGACCCCAAACGGCAGGAACAGCACTTCGACTGGTCAGGTGTGCCGATCGACCTGGGCGGCATGGAGCCGCTCGATCAGATCGCGCGCCTGCTCTGCCATGCACTGGTTGCGCCCGCGGCTGCATTGACCATCGTCGAAGGTGGTCGCGTGCGCGTGCTGGCGGCGCGCGGCATCAGTACCGAGCATGTCGAGCAAGCCATCGAACTGTGCCGGCATGCGTCTGCCGCGGCCAACGGGGTGAGGGAACTGATCGAACCTGCCGCACTTGCGCCGATCCAGTTGGGCGACGCCGCCTTCCCGGGCCTGCCGGCACGGTTTATTGCGTGCGTCCCGGTGGGTGCACCGCAGACCGGCGTGTCCGGCACCCTGTGCGTGATCGACACGCGTGAGCGTCTCCTGGCCAGCCAGGAACACCAGCAGCTGTTGATGTTCGCCAACGTGGCAGCGGCGCAGCTGGAGTTGCAGTTCGGTGCCGGGCGGCGCGAACCGCATAGCGGCCTGCTCAATGCACGCCAACTGCAGTCAGATCTGGATGCCCTCGCCTTCGGCAGCCACTGCGTGCCCACCATTGCCGCCTTCATCGAGGTCTATGACACCCAGGCGGCCAATGAAGCGCGTCAGGCGCTGGGCATGCAGCCACTGGAAGAACTGGTGCGCCACGCCAGCTATGTGCTGACGCGTGCATTGCGCGGCAAGGCCACCGTCTATCACGTGGCACCGATGCGTTTTGCGTTCTTCCTGTTGAATTCCGCGCCCGACGAGATGGAGGACCTGTTGCTCGATCTGCGCGACATGTTGCATGCACCGATGGATGCGGCCGGCATCCCGATGTCGTTGACCTTTCATGCCGGCGTGGTGCGCTTTGCACCGCAGCAGCCGGACACCAACGATGTCATGCGCAAGGGGCTGGTGGCGCTGGGCGATGCGATCAGCAACCACGCCATCGTGTGCTGGTACAGCGCCTCCCACGACGATGCGATCCAACGCTCGTACCGGCTGGCGCTGGACGCCGAAAAGGCCCTGGAAGCCGGTGATTTCCGCCTGGTCTTCCAGCCCCGGATCAATCTCGAGGACCTGTCGGTGACCGGCTTCGAGGCACTGCTGCGCTGGCGGCATGCCAGCCTCGGCCCGATCGGCCCGGACGAATTCATCCCGTTGTTCGAAAAGACCGCCTTGATGTGCACCGTCACCAACTGGGTGATCGAGCACGCGTTGGTGCAATTGGCCAGCTGGCGCGCGCAGGGCCTGGATTTTTCCTTGTCGATCAATCTGTCCTCGCGCGATTTCGGCAACCTCAATCTTGCCGCAGACCTCATCCACCGCTGCCGGGAACTGGCCATTCCCACCCAGCGGATCGAGCTGGAAATCACCGAGGGCCGCTGGCTGCGCAGCAATGTGGAGGCGGTGCCGCGGCTGCGCACCCTGCGCGACGCCGGCGTCAGTGTGGCCATCGACGACTTCGGCACCGGCTACAGCAACTTCGGTTACCTCACCGAGCTGCCGGTCAACGTCCTCAAGCTCGATCGCTCGTTGGTGACCGGCATCGCCACCAAGGCCGGCATGCAGATGCGCGCCGAGGCGGTGGTACGCCTGGCCAGTGCGCTGGGATATCGCACCGTGGCAGAAGGCATCGAACACGCCGACGAAATTGCACTGCTGCGCAGTTGGGGATGCGACGAAGCACAGGGGTATCTGCTGGCCCGGCCGATGGAGGCTGAGCTGGTCGCCGCGTATGTGGCAAACACGGTGGCCGAGCAGCGCTTGCCGTGATGCGATGTGTCCGGGGCGCGCCATGCGCGCGCATCTGCAGTGATCGATGCGCGCAGTACCGCCCTCGCCTCCTGCAGTGAGACACGTGGCAACGCAGCGGCGCATGCTGCGTTGCCACGCGGCGATCAACTCAGATCGTGCAGGTCCTTGCCCAGCGGCGGACCAAGCGTCCAGTCGGAAAAACGCACCTTCAGCCCGGCACGCTCCGGGGTGCAGCACATCGGCCCGACCTGATATGCCTCGGCAACGGGAAACGGGCAAAGCCTCAGCAGCGGCCAGGTCTTTCCATCGGCCGATACCTGCAGACGCAGGACGCCGTCGGCAACGGTGGCGCGGATCCAGAAATCCTTGGGGTCGCCCTCGTAGGGGCCGGTCGCCCAATCGGAGACAGGGTTGGTCAACACGCTGCTGAGCATCGCACGGCCATCGCTGAGCTCGATGCCCGCCTTGACCCAATGCTGCTCGTCCACGCGCACCATGATGCCGGCCTGATCGTAGAGCGACTCGTATTGCGCGCGCACCCGCAGCTGTGCAGTGAAGCGCGCCGCGGCGGTGAGGCCGAGAAAATGCCCGCTATCGCGGGTAAACCCGTAATGCGTCTTGCGCCAGAAATCGGTGGCCTTGTCGGTGACCACATCCAGTGTGCCGCCGTCGATCGCGACGGTGCGTGGCCGATTGAGCCAGCTGCCATCCTGCCACTGCGTGTGCTGTGCCATCGTGTTCTCCGTGTTGGGTTGCCTGGCAAGCACGCCGCCGCTGATGGCCATTCCCATCGCGCCGCCCAGCAGGCGTCTGCGTGCACTGTCTATCGCATCGTGGGTCATCCAGTGTCTTCCATGCATTTGACGAACTGCATAGTCTAGCCGCGCAGTGGGTCAACGCGCATGCGCTTGCGCAGCGGTGCAGATGCTGACGTTGCCGTGGCGGCAGCTCCGATGCGCGCTGCCGGCCCGTGCTGTCAGTGATGTGCGAGCGCGTAGTCCAACGCCGCGCAGATGGCCGCCACCTGCGCGGCATTGCACTGCGCAGGTGTCGCGCGTGGGCTGTCCGGATACACCTCGGTGGTGGTGCGATACCGTGCGCCGGTGACGCCTGCGCACAACCCCAGACGCCGCACCGGGTAATTGATGACGCCATGCGCGACCACCGCTGCACCGATGATCTGGCCGTTTGCATCGGCAGGTGCGATATGGGTGACCTCGGCGACGGCGGCAATGATTGCCTGCTGAAACTGCGGTTGCGGATCTTCGCTGTCGCCCACCAGGTAGAAGCCATCGGGAATGCTGCCAGGCACGAAGTCGACGCCGTCACGTGCGGCCAGGGCCGGGCGAAATTCGCTTTCGTCGCTGTCGGTGGTTTCGTGCAGGTCGATGTGCACCAGCGCCTGCCCGGCCACTGCGGCGACCAGCTGCATCAATGCCGCCGACTCGGCGGCCGGGCTGTCCGGGCGAAACGCACGATTGGGGTCGATGGCATCGGCATTCCAGCGCTGGACCCGCTCGTAGCCCCACGGATTGACACAGGGCGCCACCAGCAGATTGAGCTTGCCTGCGTAGGCTGCGGCACGGTGCTGCAGGAATTGCAGCGCACCTTGCACGCCGCTGGTTTCGTAGCCATGCACGCCACCGGTCACCAGCGCCCACGGCAACGCGGCGTCCCAGCCGGCGCTGCGCAGCGCAATCAGCGGAAAGTGCTCGGACGCCGCCTGGATCGTTCCATAAGGCACGCGCTCGAGGCTGGCATCCAGCGCATCGATCACCTGCACCACATCCGTCGCATGACTGCGCTGACGCAGCTGGCGTGCCCGCCATGCGGCGCGCTCTGCATCGCCCCAGGGTTGCCTTGCGGTGCCGATCGGATACGCCATGCGCTCTGTCATTCCAGGTGCCATCCAATGAAAAGACGGCCAGGGTAAGCGCTTCACGCTGGGTGGTCCATTCGGCGGCTGGCGCGATGCCCATGGCCCGCAAGGCCGAGTCCGGTTGCAGGCCGGCGCTGCTGGAAATTCTGCAGCGGATGCAAATCCTGCATTCGCTTGGGAAAACACAGTAGGCAATTGCGAAATATTTCCCTGCAATCGATAGCGTGCGCACGGCAATCAGTGAAAAAACTTCCGACACCCCGGTGATGCATTGCACATCAACATCTGCGTCACGTCTGGAACAACTCAAGCAAGGCGAAAGTCGTCGAAGACCCCGCGCAGCTGCAATCGATTGTTCACGCCTTTCTGGTGACCTGGCGGCCACGTCCGCAAAACGATGCAGGCCCCGCACGTCGCGTGCAGGGCCTGCGGTCCCGCTGCAGCAAGAACGGCGCGCCGGAGGCGCGCCGCACTCTTGCCTAGACGGCCTCTTCCTGAGGTTTGGCCTGCTTGGAACGCCCCCCCTTGCTGCCGATCCGCGACATGTGATCGCGATCGCGGCTCACGGCCTGGCCGCCCTTGCGGCCCGCTTCGCGTGCTTCGTCGCTGGTGAATTCGTGCGCATTGCCACTGGCATGCGCTGCCTTGCCGCCACTGCTCGCCAACACGCGGCGTTTTTCAGGATCCAATGCGGCAAAACCGCGCCGGCTACGCGTACTGCTTTGTCCGTCTTCCACTGTGCCTCCTCTCGATGCGTCGATCACGCCACTGGTAGGGGGGATAACGCAACTATCGTGCCAACACGTAAAGCCAGGCGAGGCGGTGCACGGCCGCACGTTGCAGGAAAAAACAGCTGCGCTCGCTGTGCAAATCTTGCACTCCCGGTAATGGCTGGCCGACGCGTCGCAGGCCAAATGTGGATAGCGCTACCAGTGCGCCGGCGCGCGCGCCTCATCGCGCCGATGCTGCCCGGCACCATCTCGGCATGCAGCATCGTCGGAGCATCGATGTCCTCGCTTGCCCAAGGAACCAGCAAGCCGGAATCAACGCCAGGGCGCGGCGACGTCAGGCCGGCAGCGCGGGAACGGTGCGCCCGGCAGCCAGCAATGCGGCCACATGCCGCGCGATGCTCAGGCAACAGGTCAGGCCTGGCGACTCGATGCCGAACAGGTTCACCAGGCCGGCGATGCCGTGCATGGACGGACCATCGATACGGAAGTCGACCGCCGCCTCGCCTGGTGCGCTGATCTTCGGGCGGACGCCGCAATAGCCGGGCTGCAACGCGCCGTCCGGCAGGCCAGGCCAGGCCAGTAACGCCGGATCGCTGCGGCAAACCGCGCGGCATGGCCTGGCGCGCAGTGATAGTCGGGCTGCGCGACCCACTCCACGTCGGGGCCGAAGCGCGCACGCCCGTGCAGATCCAGCGTGAGATGCACACCCAGGCCACCGGGTTCGGGCATGGGGTAGATCAACTGCTGGAATGGCGAGCGCCCTGCCAGCGTGAAGTAACTGCCCTTGGCGAAATAGCCGCGCACCTGCGCATGCGCTGGCAGGCCATCGATCCGCGCGGCCAGCGGCGGTGCACCATGACCTGCTGCGTTCACCAGCCAGGCACAGGACAGCCGTGCCGATGGCTGACCTGCGACGGTCACGCGCAGCCCTTGCGCAAGCGGCTCGACCTGGTCGACGTGCGCACGCAGCGCCACGGTGGCTCCATGCGCTTCGGCATCGCCCTGCAACGCCAGCATCAGCGCATGGCTGTCGATGATGCCGGTGGTGGTGGACTCCAGCGCCGCGACGCAGCGCAGGGCCGGCTCGCGCGCCTGCATGTGTGCCGCGTCGAGCGGCAGCAACCCGTGCGCGCCGCTGGCAATGGCGCTACGGTGCAGCCGATCAAGCTGCTCGCGCTGGCCGTGGTCGCAGGCGATGATCAATTTGCCGCAGCGCCGATGCGGCACGTGGCGCTGCTGGCAGTACGCGTACAACAGTGCATTGCCACTGATGCACAACCGCGCCTTCAACGAACCGGCCGGATAGTAGAGCCCGGCATGGATCACCTCGCTATTGCGTGCGCTGGTCCCGGTGCCGATGGCGGCTTCGGATTCCAGCACCAACACCTCGTGCCCCCGCATCGCCAGCTCGCGCGCAATTGCCAGCCCCACCACTCCGGCACCTATCACGATGCACTCGACGTCTTGCATGGCCGTTCTCACACGAGGGTCGATCAGTCTATCCGCCTACTAGAACGCACAGGATTGTTGTGATTGCCATCACTTTTTTCTCACAAACCAACCCTATATTCGGCTCGACATATGACGTAAATCACGTTACTCGACGCTACAGACGTTTCCCGCATTTGCGGTGTGCATTCTTCCCCCTACCCGAGCGCGCGCTGTCGCGTCCGGTTCGAAGCTGCAATCACCGAAGGAGTTTGAATGGACGCAACGCGTTCGGTCCTGCTTGCCTCCAATTACGAGGCATGGCCAGAGGCCTTCAATGGGCAGGCGTATGCGTTGCTCAACGTGATCCGCAGCCTGGAACACGCGCAGTTGCTGTGTCCGCCCGCGGCCGAGTACACCCGCGGACGCGGCGTCAATCCCGGCGTGTCGTATCTGCTCAACGAACTCACACACCGTGGCGTGTCTGCGCTGCAACGGCTGAGCGGGCGGCCTGCGCTGTCCAACGCACAGCCCCGGGTGGTCGAACAGGACCATGACCTGTTCTTCTACGTGTGCCAGTTCCCCAGGGAATTGGGCACACTGGCCCGCATCAAGGGATGGCGCGAGCGCTGCCGTACCCGCGTGGTGTATCTGCTGGAAACCTGGCCGGAATTGCTGGACTCGCAGAAGGCCGAGTTGAAACTGCTGGACCAGTTCGACCATGTCTTCGTGCTCAACGCCAGTTGCGTCGATGCGCTGCGCCGCTACACCAGCACCCCGGTGTCGTTTCTGGCCAGCGCCTGCGACACACTGCTGGCGACGCCACTGCCGCGGCCGCCACAGCGCTGCATCGATGTGGTTAGCATCGGCCGGCGCATGCCGCAGGTGCATGCGCACTTGCTGGCACATGCACAGGCCAACCCCGATTTCTTCTATCTGCACGATGTGCTGCGCGGCGGCGCGGTGCAGGACTGGGCGGCACATCGGCTGCAGTCGGCCGCCATGATCAAGCGCGCCAAGTTCTTCATGGCGCACGACTTCGTGGTCGACACCCAGGGGTTCTTCAAAGGTGTGAAAAAACAGGCACTGGCAACACGCTATTTCGAAGGTGCCGCCGGCGGCGCGGTGATCCTCGGCTCCGCGCAGGCATGTCCGGAATTTGCCCAGTATTTCGATTGGGAAGACGCCGTGATCGAGCTGCCGGCCGATGGCGCGGAGATCGGCCCGTTCCTGCGCGATCTGGAGCAGCAGACCGAGCGCCTGGAGCGTGCCCGTCTGCACAACGCCGTGCAGTGCCTGCGACGGCACGACTGGGCACACCGGTGGGCGCAGATCCTGCAGACGCTGCAGTTGCCGCCCCCGCCGCTGATGGCCGAGCGCCTTGCCATGCTCGACAACCTGGCCACGATGGCCGAACAGGCCGCCTGCCCGCCGGCGATCGCGCTGAGCATGACCGCCTAGCGCCTTATCGCACTGCGCCGCGACCAGCGGCGCCTCAGTTCAAGGATCAGCAATGAAAGCAGTCATTCTGGCAGGCGGCCTGGGAACGCGCATTTCCGAGGAAACCGCCATCCGCCCCAAGCCGATGGTGGAGATCGGCGGCAAGCCGATCCTCTGGCACATCATGAAGATCTACGCGCACCACGGCATCCAGGATTTCATCGTCTGCCTGGGCTACCGCGGTGAGGTGATCAAGGATTTCTTCATGAATTACCACATGCGCGAATCCGACGTCACCTGCGACCTCGGCAGCAACACCACCACCTTGCACAACACCCGCGCCGAGCCCTGGCGCGTGACGCTGATCGATACCGGCGCACAGACCATGACCGGCGGCCGGTTGCGCCGCGTGCGCGAACATCTGCGCGAGGAGGCCGCGTTCTGCATGACCTATGGCGATGGCGTGGCCGATGTGGACATCACTGCCGCCATCGCGCTGCACCAGCGCGAAGGCCGCATGGCCACGGTCACCGCCGTGCAACCGCCCGGCCGCTTTGGCGCCCTGCGGGTGGAAGGCGAGCAGGTCACCGGATTCCGCGAGAAGCCGCTGGATGGCGATGGCCTGATCAACGGCGGTTTCTTCGTGCTCGATCCGCGCGTGATCGACGTGATCGAGGGCGATGCCACCGTGTGGGAGAACAGCCCGCTGGAAACGCTGGTCGATCGCGACGAGCTGAGCGTGTATCGCCACGACGGCTTCTGGCAACCGATGGACACGCTACGCGACCGCAATCATCTCGAAACCCTCTGGTCGTCCAATCGCGCGCCCTGGCGCGTGTGGGAGTAACAACATGCGTATTCTGATCACCGGCAACATGGGCTACATCGGCCCGGTCGTGGCCGCACATTTGCGTCAGCGCTATCCGCAGGCCTGGTTGGTGGGGCTGGATCGCGGCTGGTTCGCGCACTGCCTGTCCGACCCACGCCGCCTGCCGGAAGTGGTGCTGGACCAGCAATGGTTCGGCGACGTGCGCGATCTCACTGCGCAGCAGTTGCAGGGCTTCGACGCGGTGGTGCACCTGGCGGCGATCTCCAACGATGCGATGGGCAAGCGTTTCGAGCTGGTCACCGATGCGATCAACTGCCGCGCCAGCGTGGCGGTGGCGCAGGCGGCCGCGCAGGCCGGCGTGGGGCACTTCGTGTTCGCCTCCAGCTGCAGCGTGTATGGCGCCGCCGCCGATGGCACGCCACGGTCGGAAACCAGCGCCATCGCACCGCTGACGGCGTATGCGCATTCCAAGATCGATACCGAGCGTGCGCTCGCACAGCTGGACACCGACATGGTGATCACCTGCCTGCGCTTTGCCACCGCCTGCGGTGCCTCGCCGCGTCTGCGGCTGGATCTGGTGCTCAACGATTTCGTCGCCAGCGCGGTGGCCAACGGCACCGTGGAGGTGTTGTCCGATGGCTCGCCCTGGCGGCCGTTGATCCATGTGCGCGACATGGCGCGCGCCATCGACTGGGCAGTGAGCCGTACGCCCGCGGCCGGCGGGCAGTTCCTGTTCGTCAATGCCGGGTCGGAGCGATGGAACGTGCAGATCCGCGATCTGGCCCATGCAGTCGGCGTGGCGATTCCCAGTGCGCACGTTGCAATCTCCACCAGCGCGCCGACCGACAACCGCTCCTATCGCGTGGACTTCTCCCTGTTCGAACGCCTGGCGCCGGAACATCAGCCGCAGGAAACCCTGCGTTCGACCATCACCGAGCTGCGCGACGACCTGCAGCGTGCCGGGTTCAACGATGGCGACTTCCGCCAGCGGTCGGACTTCATTCGTCTGCGCATCCTGCAGCAGCTGGTCGACACAGGCGCCCTGGCACCGGATCTGAGGGTGGCGGCATGATCTTCCACCCCACCCCGCTGGCAGGCGCGTTCGTGGTCGAGCCGCAGCAGCGTGGCGATGAACGCGGCTGGTTCGCACGCGTGTTCTGCACCCAGGAGATGGCGCAGGCCGGCCTGGTCGATCAGTTCGTGCAGGTCAACAACTCGTTCAATGCGCAGGCCGGCACCCTGCGCGGCATGCATTACCAACTGCCGCCCGCCGCCGAGGTCAAGATCGTGCGCTGCATCCGTGGCGCACTATGGGATGCGATCGTGGACCTGCGCCCGGATTCACGCACGTATCTGCAGTGGTACGGCATTGAATTGACTGCCGACAATCGCCTGGCCCTCTACGTGCCGCGCGGCTTTGCGCATGGCTTCATCACCCTGCAGCCGCAGACCGAGGCGTTGTATTTCGCCAGTGCGATGTACACGCCGCAGGCCGAGCGCGGCTTGCGCTGGAACGATCCGCGCCTGGGCGTGCAGTGGCCGCTCGAACCACAGCTGGTGTCCGACAAGGATGCCGCCTGGCCGGACTTCAACGAACACCAACACGGCATCCCCACCCTTGCCGGACTCACCCAGCGGGAGCGCGCATGAACATCGATCGTCTATTGCAGGCCCGTGCTGTCGAAGGCCGCCCATTGCGTGTCGGCCTGTACGGCGCCGGCTTCATGGCACGCGGCATCGTCAACCAGATCACGCACTCGGTGCCGGGCATGCGGGTGTCGGCGATCTGCAACCGCAGCGTGGACAAGGCACTGGAGGCCTACCGCCAGGCCGGCCAGCACGCGCGCGTGGTGGATGGCGCCGGCGAGTTGAAGCGCCAGATCGCTGCCGGCATTCCTGCGGTGACCGACGACCCCGCACTGCTCTACGAATGCGATGGGCTGGATTGCCTGATCGATGCCACCGGAGCCATCGACTACGGCGCGCGCATCAGCCTGGGCGCCATCGCCCATGGTCGCCACATGGTCACGATGAATGCCGAACTCGACGGCACCGTCGGCCCGCTGCTCAAACGCAAGGCCGACGCGGCCGGGGTGATCTTCAGCGCCTGCGATGGCGACCAGCCCGGCGTGCAGATGAACCTGTACCGGTTCGTACGCTCGATTGGTCTGACGCCGCTGCTGTGCGGCAATATCAAGGGCCTGCAGGACCCGTATCGCACACCGGCCACACAGGCCGGTTTCGCCGCGAAGTGGGGCCAGGACCCGCATATGGTCACCAGTTTTGCCGACGGCACCAAGATCAGCTTCGAGCAGGCGATCGTGGCCAATGGCACCGGCATGTCGATCCTGCAGCGCGGCATGACCGGCCATGAGCATCGCGCACATGTCGACGAACTGACCCGGCGCTACGACATCGAGGCCCTGCGTGCGGTCGGAGGGGCGGTGGATTACGTGGTCGGCGCCCTGCCCTCGCCCGGCGTGTTCGTGCTGGCCAGCCACGACGATGCCAGGCAGCAGCATTACCTCAATCTCTACAAGCTCGGCGAAGGTCCGCTGTACAGCTTCTACACGCCGTACCACCTGTGCCACTTCGAGGTGCCGCTGTCGGTGGCGCGGGTGGTGCTGCTGGGCGATGCAGTGCTGCAACCCCTGGGCGCGCCGCTGGTGGAAGTGATTGCCACCGCCAAGCGCGACCTGGCCATCGGCGAAACCATCGACGGGCTCGGCGGCTACATGAGCTACGGCCAGTGCGAGCGCGCCGACGTCACCGCAAACGCAAGGCTGCTGCCGATGGGCGTGGCCGAAGGCTGTGTGCTCCGCCATGCGGTGCCCAAGGACCAGGTGCTGACCTACGACGACGTGCAGTTGCCGGCCAATCGCCTGATCGATCGCCTGCGTGCCGAGCAGGCCAGCGTCTTCGCCGACGCTGCGGAACTGGCTGCCTGAGCGCGCAGACAGCGGCCTGCGGCCGCGTGCCGATGCCGCAGCCGATGGCCGTGCTGCCTGCCCGTCCCACCATCGGCGTGCTGCAGGCCGGGCGTGCGCTGGCCGCCACGATGGTGGTGCTCAGCCACAGCGTGCTGCCCACCACGCACCTGGTGCAGCCGTTACCGGCATGGCTGGCCGCGGCGCTGGCGCACGGCTACCTGGGCGTGGATTTCTTCTTCGTGCTGTCGGGTTTCATCATCTACTACGTCAACCATGCCGGTGCGGACACGCCGGGCTGGAGCCGCGATTACGCCGGCAGCCGTCTCAGCCGCATCTATCTGCCGTACTGGCCGGTGGGGATCGCGCTGGCGCTGGCCTATACGCTGCGGCCCAGCCTGGATGATGGCGACACCGGCTGGTCATGGCTTGCCACGCTGACCCTGCTGCCGGTCGGCGGGCAGTCTGCATTGGGCGTGGCGTGGACGCTGGGCTACGAGCTGGTGTTCTACGCACTGGCGTGGCTGTTCTTCCGCAGCGGGCATCCGCTGCGCTGCGCGCTGCTCTGGGCGGGCCTGACGCTGCTGCATGCCGCCGTTGGCGCGCCGTTCGCGCAGCCGGTGGAGCTGTCCTGGCGGGCGTTGCTGCTGCATCCCATCACGCTGGAATTCGTGTTCGGCATGCTGGCGGCACGCGCGGTCTTGAGCGCTGCACCGTGGATGGTGTGGGTCAGCCATGCAGTTGCGGTGGTCGCGTCCGCGTGCTTCGTGCTCGATGGCATGCAACGCGTGCATTCGCCGCTGTTCGGCCTGGCGCTCGCCGGCGCAGTGGTCGGCCTGGTGCGCGCGGAGTGGCGTGGCTGGCTACGTATCGGCCCGGTGCTGCTGTTGCTCGGCAATGCGTCGTATGCGATCTACCTGGTGCACATGCCGCTGATGTCGCTGGTGGCACGCACCACGCGGCGGATGGGGCCGCTGGCCACCTGGCCGGTGAACCTGCTGCTCAGCGTGGGCGCCGCACTGCTGCTCGGCGTGCTCTATCACCTGTGCTACGAGCGCATCGCGTTGCGGCATGCGCGCCGCCTTCTGCGTTGAAGCGTCACGATGCCGCCGCGCGTGGATTGGCGCGCGCGGCGGTCCGCAGGTCGCGCTCAGCCCACCGCCTGCTCCAGCACCCTGCCGGCGCGATCGTCGCACTGCGCTGCCGCCTCGGATAAGGCAGCGCCCACCAGCAGCAGGGTCGGCAAGCCGGGCAGCATTGCCGCAGCGGTAATCCCCAGCTCGCCCAGCGTGGTGAGCCGGCGTTGCTGCTCGGGCCGGGTGACGGCCTGCACGATGGCCGCCGGCGTGCTGGCCGGCAGATGCACCAGCAAGGCGCTGGCCAAGGCCTCGGCACGCCGCAGGCCCATGTAGATGCCCAGCGTCGTGCCGCTGGCGGCCAGTGCGCCCCAGTTCGGTGCGCCGTGATCGTGCGTATGCGCGGTGACGAACGTGATGCCATGGCAATGGCTGCGATGGGTCAGCGACACCTCCAGCGCGGATGCCGCGGCGAATGCGGCACTGACGCCGTTGATGATCTGCACGCCCACTCCGGCGCGGCGCAGGAAGCTGATCTCCTCGCCGGCGCGCCCGAACAGCAGCGCATCGCCGCCTTTGACGCGCACCACGCGCAGGCCCTGCAAGGCGTAGCGCCGCATCAGCCGGCAGATGAAATCCTGCGGCGTCGAGCGGCAACCACCACGCTTGCCGACCCGGATCACCCGCGCCTGTGGCGCGAGGTCGACGATCTGCGGGTTGGCCAGATCGTCCAGCAGCACCACTTGCGCGGCCGCCAGCGCCTTGACCGCCTTGACGGTGAGCAGGTCCAGATCGCCGGGGCCGGCGGACAACAACACCACATCACGTACGCAGGAAGGAAGGACTGACATGAGAAGGTCTCGCAGGATGTGAGGTCAGGAAGGCCGCTCAGGCGTGCCGTGGTTGCCGGCACAGCCGGGTGAGTTGCGGGACACAGGAGCCGCAGACCGTGCCGCAGCCAAGGCGTTGCTTGAGCTGGGGCAGATCGGCACCGTCGTCGATGGCGGCATGGATCGCAGCAGTCGAGACCTGCATGCAGCTGCAGACGATCGGGTCGCTGGGCGCGCCCTGCGTCTGCGCAAACACCGCCAGCCGCGGACCACGCCACGGCAAGCCTGCCAATGCGGTGCGCAGTAATGCCTGGTTGGCCTCGCTGGGCTGCGCTGCGGTGAGCAGCAGGCCGTCGATATGGCTGTGGCCATCCTGCATGCGCCAGCCCACACGACGCATCAGCCCGCGGCGCAGGTCGCGGTACTCCAGCACGTCGGCGCCGGCCGGCAGCTGCAGTGCCGCAATCAGACGGTCGAGCCAGCCGGCATCCGGGGCGCGCTCGCAGGCCGCATGCAAAACCGCCCAGTGCCCGCCGGCCCCGGCCAGCGGCTCGGCATGCAGCCGCAGCGATGCATAGCCGCAATCGCGCAACAGCGGCTGCAGCGCCCGTTGCAGGGCCAGCGCATCGCCGCGCCGCGCCGCCAGCAGATGCCAGCCGAACACCGCCTTCTCCACCCGCACCGCCGCATGCTTGAGCTCGGGCTGCTGCGAGCGCGCGTCCACCGCCGGGCTGCTGACTTCGTTGATGCCGCCGCTGGACAGGTGCTGCCCGCTCCAATGCATCGCAGCGAACACGGTGCCCGAGCGCAGCTCGTCGGAGAGTTCCAGCGGCAGCACCAGCGCACCGCGCTTGCTGGCGATCTGCACCAGCTCGCCAGCGACCAGGCCGCGTCGCGTCGCATCGTCCGGATGCATGCGCAAGGCCGGTTCGGGGCTATGCGCAAACGCTGCCGGCACGCGTCCGCTGCGCGACATGCCATGCCATTGGTCGCGCAGCCGCCCGGTCAGCAGCCGCATCGGGAAACGTGCCGAGGTCGGCTCGGCCACCTTGCGATACGGCGTGGCGTGGAAGCGCGCGCGCCCGTTGCCGGTGGCGAACACGCCGTCGGTATAGCGACGCGCCTGCCCGTGTGCAGTGCCGGCAGGGAATGGCCACTGCTGCGGCCCGCCGTCCAGCATCGGGTAGTCCAGCCCGCCGATATCCAGGTCACGGCCCACCGTCAACGCGCGATGCTCGTCGAAGATCTGCGCGGCGCTGTCGAACCCGAACAGGCCTGTGCCGCTCGCTGGTGCAAGACGCGCCTCGAGCCGGCGCGCCACTTCACTGGCGATCCACCAATCCGCGCGCGCCTGGCCCGGCGCGTCCACCGCCTTGCGCACGCGGGTGATGCGACGCTCGGAGTTGGTCACGCTGCCGTCCTTCTCGCCCCAGCTGGTGGCCGGCAACAGCACGTCGGCATACGGCACGGTGTCGGTGCCGGAGAACGCGTCCTGCACGATCACCAGCTCGGCCTGTTCCAGTGCGGCGCGAATGCCATCCACCTCCGGCATCGAGTGCACGGGGTTGGTACACACGATCCACACCGCCCTCAGGCTGCCGGCACGCAGGCGCTCGAACAACTGCACGGCCGGTGTGCCGGCCGTGGCACTCAGCCGGCCGGCCGGCAGATGCCACAGGCGTTCCAGTTCCGCACGGTCCTCGGCATTGCCGATCTCGCGATGCGCCGCCAGCATCGTCGCCATGCCGCCGACCTCGCGCCCACCCATCGCATTGGGCTGGCCGGTCAGCGAAAACGGGCCTGCACCCGGCTTGCCGATCTGCCCGGTCGCCAGATGCAGGTTGATCAGGGCCAGGTTCTTGTCGGTGCCCTGCGCGGACTGATTCAGGCCCATGCAGTACAGCGACAAGGCCGCCGGGCTGCGCCCGAACCACTCGGCCGCCTGCACCAGGTCCTCATGCGAGATACCGCAGATCTCGGCGCTCATGCGCGGGGTGTATTCGCGCAGCAGGTGCTTGAGTGCGTCGAAGTCCTCGGTATGGGCCGCAACGAAACGCGCATCCACCAGACCCTCCCAGATCAGGTGATGCAGCATGCCGTTGAACAGCGCAACGTCGGTTCCGGGCTCGATCGCCAGGTGCAGGTCGGCCATGGCCGCGGTGTCGGTGCGACGCGGGTCGATCACGATCCAGCGAATCCCGGGATTGCGCGCGCGTGCATCTTCCAGGCGGCGAAACAGCACCGGATGCGCATACGCCATGTTGCTGCCGGCAAACAGCACGGTCTGCGCCAGCTCCAGATCCTCGTAGCAGGTCGGCGGGCCGTCGGCGCCCAGCGCGAGCTTGTAGGCGGTGACCGCGCTGGACATGCACAGCCGCGAATTGGTGTCGATGTTGTTGGTGCCGAGCAGGCCCTTGGCGAGCTTGTTGAAGACGTAATAGTCCTCGGTCAACAACTGGCCCGAGAGATAGAACGCCACCGCATCCGGGCCATGCTGCTCGATGATCGCCGCCAGCTTGCCGGTGACGTGGTCGAGCGCCTGATCCCAGCTCACTACCGCCCGCGGCGCCTGCCGATGACGACGCAGTTCGGGCGCGAGTACGCGCCCCTGGGTGCTGGCGACGGTCTGCGGCAAGGCCAGGCCCTTGCTGCACAAGCGGCCATGATTGGCCGGATGCAGCGGGTCGCCTTCGATCCCGACGATGCGTTCGCCAGTGGCATCGTGCTCGCTGTGGATCAGCACCCCGCAGCCCACGCCGCAGTAGCAGCAGGTCGAACGCGTGATGCGGTGCATCGGCGCGGGCGTCTGCGGCGGCACCGCCTCACCGGTCAAGGGTCGCTGCTGGCCGTCGCTCATGCGGCCGGCTCGGCGACGGCATCCGGCAGCGATACCGGCTGCAACACGATCCACACCGCCTCGGCCTCCACCTTGACCGGGTAACGCGGCGCGCAGCCCACATCCGGCGCGCAGGCCTGGCCGCTCTGCAAGGCGATCGCCCAGCCGTGCAACGGGCAGGTCACCGTTTCGCCGGCCACGATGCCCTGCGACAACGGCCCGCCCTTGTGCGGGCAGCGGTCGCGCAACGCAAACACCTGGTCGCTGGCGGTGCGGAACAGGGCGATCGGCGCAAGGCCGTCGACTTCGAGCACGCGCGCGCCCAATGCAGGCAGGTCCTGCAGCGCGCACACGCGGATCCAGGCGGTCTGCTGCATGTTCATTCCTCCACCGTCGCGGCCGGCGCGGCGATGCGCAGCGGTTGGTACTCCTGCCGACGTTCGCCGGCGACACGCGCCTTCCACGGGTCGACCAGACCCTCGAGCGAATACAGCAGGCGCTCGTACAAGGCACGCCGGTTGGCCGCGTCATCCACCACTTGTGCGCGGATGTAATCCAGCCCCACCCGTGCGATGTAGTGCACGGTGCGATCCAGGTAATACGCCTGCTCGCGATACAGCTGCAGGAACGCGCCGGTGTATTCGCGCACGTCCTCTGCGGTGCTCACCTTGACCAGGAAGCGCGCCACTTCGGTCTTGATGCCGCCGTTGCCGCCGACATGCAGCTCCCACCCCGAGTCCACCGCGATGATGCCGACATCCTTGATACCGGATTCGGCGCAGTTGCGCGGGCAACCGGACACCGCCAGCTTCACCTTGTGCGGGCTCCACATATTGGCCAGCATGGTTTCCAGGTCGATGCCCATCTGCGTGCTGTTCTGGGTACCGAAACGGCAGAACTCGCTGCCCACGCAGGTCTTCACCGTGCGGATCGACTTGCCGTAGGCGTGGCCGGAAGGCATGCCCAGATCGCGCCACACATCCACCAGGTCTTCCTTCCGGACCCCAAGCAGATCGATGCGCTGGCCACCGGTCACCTTGACCATCGGCACGGCGTACTTGTCGGCGACATCGGCAATGCGGCGCAGCTCGCCGGCATTGGTCACCCCGCCCTTCATCTGCGGAATCACCGAGAAGGTGCCGTCCTTCTGGATGTTGGCGTGCGCACGCTCGTTGATGAAGCGCGACTGCGGATCGTCGATGGCCTCGTGCGGCCAGCTCGACAACATGTAGTAGTTGATTGCCGGCCGGCAGGTCGCGCAACCATTGGGCGTGCGCCATTCCATGAAGGCGTAGGCCTGCGCATGGGTCAGCAACCGGTGCTCGCGAATGGCGCGACGCACCTCGCCATGGCTCAGATCGGTGCAGGCGCAGACGGCCTTGGTTTTCGGCGTTTCCTGGAAGTTGGAGCCCAGGCAGTTCATCAGGATCTGCTCGACCAGCCCCGTGCACGAGCCGCAGGAACTGGCCGCCTTGGTGTGCTTCTTCACCTCATCGACGGTGAACAGCCCCTGCTCGCTGATGGCTTTGACAATCGTGCCCTTGCACACCCCGTTGCAGCCGCAGACCTCGTCGCTGTCGGCCATCGCACTGGCGCGGTCCTGCCCGCCGGTACCGGCATCGCCGAGTGTGCTCTCGCCGAAGATCAGCTGGTCGCGCTGCGCCTGGATCGGCGTGCCGTCCTTGAGCAGCTTGAAGTACCAGCCGCCATCGCTGGTGTCGCCGTACAGGCAGGCGCCGACCAGCACATCGTCGCGGATCACCAGCTTCTTGTAGACCCCGCCGGCCGGATCGGACAGCACGATCTCCTCGCAGCCATCGCCGCCCATGAAATCGCCGGCCGAAAACAGGTCGATCCCGGTGACCTTGAGCTTGGTCGAGGCCACCGAACCGCGGTAGATGCCGATGCCGAACTGCGCCAGGTGATTCGCGCACACCTTGGCCTGCTCGAACAACGGTGCCACCAGGCCATACGCAATGCCACGGTGGTTTGCGCACTCGCCCACTGCGTACACGCGCGGATCGAAGCTCTGCAGACTGTCATTGACCACGATGCCGCGCGCGCAATGGATGCCGGCGTCTTCGGCCAGCCGGGTATTCGGGCGGATGCCCGCTGCCATCACCACCAGATCGGCCGGGATCTCGCTGCCATCGGCGAACTTCACGCCAATCACCTCGCCCTGCGCATTGCCCAGCAATGCACTGGTCGCGGTACTCAGCTTGAACTCCAGCCCGCGCGCGCGCAGTGCCTGCTGCAGCAGATTGCCGGCCACCGGGTCGAGCTGGCGCTCCAGCAACCACCCGGCCAGATGCACCACGGTCACGTCCATCCCGCGCAGCTTCAAGCCATTGGCCGCTTCCAGGCCGAGCAGGCCGCCACCGATCACCACCGCGTGCCGCTTGCTGCGCGCGGTCTCGATCATCGTGCGCGTGTCCTGGATATCGCGGTAGCCGATCACACCGTTCAAATCGTTGCCGGGGATCGGCAACACGAACGGCACCGAACCGGTGGCGATCAACAAGCGATCGTACTCGGCCTCGGTGCCATCGGCGGCGATCACGCGGCGACGCACCCGATCGATGCGCGTGACTTCCTTGTTCAAATGCAGGTGGATGCCGTTGTCCCGATACCACTGCAACGGATTGAGCACGATATCGTCGAACTCCTGCTCGCCGGCCAACACCGGCGACAGCAGGATGCGGTTGTAGTTGGGATGCGGCTCGGCCCCGAACACGGTGATCTGGTACATGCCCGGCATCAGCTTGAGCAGTTCCTCCACGGTGCGGATGCCGGCCATGCCATTGCCGATGACGACGAGTCTGGGTTGCTTCATTGCCTGGATTCCTGTCGACATGTCAGACCCGCGCCGCGCCGGCGCTGGACCATTCGCTACGCCACTGCGTCTTGACACCGGCCAGCAACGCCCAACCACCGAGTGCGAACGCAGCGAACACCCACATGCCGATCGCGTAGCTGCCGGTGTGCTGCTTGAGCACGCCCAGGCCCGCAGCCAGCGCAAACCCGCCGATGCCGCCGGCCATGCCGATCAAGCCGGTCATCACGCCGATGTCCTGCGCAAACCGCTGCGGTACCAGCTGGAACACCGCGCCATTGCCGGCGCCCAGGCACAACAAGGTCAGCACGAACAAGGCCAGCGTCACCATCGCACCGCCCGCACCGACACCTGCGATGCCCACCAGCGCAGCCACCAGGAGATAGACGGTGAGCAAGGCACGCGTGCCGCCAACGCGGTCCGCAATCACGCCGCCCAACGGGCGCATCACCGACCCCGCCAGCACGCAGGCAGCGGTCGCCCAGCCCGCAGTGCGCGCATCGAAGCCGAACTGGTCGTGGAAGTAGCCCGGCAACGCGCTGGCAAACCCGGAGAAACCGCCAAAGGTCACCGAATAGAAAAACATGAAGCGCCAGGCATCGCGGTTGCCCACCAGCACGCGGCCGTAGTCAGACCAGCGCTTGCGTGCGACCGGTGCCGGCGCCTCCTTCGCAATCAAGACAAACACGATCAGCGTCAGCAGCAACGGGATGCATGCCAGTCCGAATACATTCTGGCAACCGAACGCCAACGCCAGCATCGGTGCGAACAACGCCGCCAGCACCGTGCCGGAATTGCCCGCACCGGCAATGCCCATCGCCGTGCCCTGATGCTCGGGCGGATACCAGCGCGAGGCCAGCGGCAGCGCAACCGCGAACGAGGCACCGGCAATGCCGAGCAACACGCCCAGCAGCAACACCTGCCCCATGCTGTGCACGCCGAACTGCCAGGCACCAAACAACGACGCGATCACCGCAAGCTGTGCGGCAACGCCGGCACGCTTGGCACCGATACGATCGGCCAGCATGCCCAGCGCCAGCCGCAGCACGGCGCCGCACAGGATCGGCACCGCCACCATCAGGGCGCGCTGCTGCGTATCCAGTCCCAGCGATTGCGCAATCGGCACCTGCAGCGGACCGAGCAGATACCACACCATGAAGCTCAGGTCGAAATACAGGAAGGATGCGAACAAGGTGGGCGTGTGCCCGGATCGCCAGAACGAGCGCTGCATAGAGACCTCTTCGAATGCGATGGCCAAAAAAAAAACGGCGCCCCTCCGGTAAAACCGGAAGGACGCCGTTGTCCTTAATGCGTGCGGATCGCCGTTGATCCGCTGCATCGTGTGTGTGTTGTTGCAGGTACGCCGTTGCACCTGCACGTGAGTGCCAAGCAATCAACGTGCCAACTTGCGCACCCGGGGCATCATGCCGCTGCAAGTCACTGGAAAATGGTGGCTTTCTTGCAATGCCTGAAGTTCGCCAACGATCTGTCGAGGAACGGATGCAGCGTGCCGTTCCCGGCTTTCGTGCGCCGATGCACCAATAGCGTGCGTCGGTTGGTGCGCGCCCTGCCCCCATCGCATGGCTAAGAGCGCCGAATACATCTGGTGCACTACAAGGGCGCGGTGTCCTTATTAGATGCAGTCAAATGTTTAGGTCAAAGCTTGGCTAGTCGAGGGCGCGATGCCCTCACCGCTTGCGGGACATGCCGTGAATCCATCCGTGGACGCTCGGTGGCGGCCTCCATGCCGCAACACGGTCCCGCAACCGGCGAGGACACCGCGCCAGACAGTTGGTCGGCGCTTAGTTGAAAAGCTGTCTTTATTGTGGCGTGCATCAGACATGGAGCCGATGCTTCATGATCGAACGAGGCGCATCCAGCACTGCTCTTGCCATGCACACCGACCATCTCGACTGGCCCTTGCCCGCTCACCGTCGCGGGACCCTGAGCGGCATGGATGCCGCGCCGGAGCCTACAAGGACGTACTTGCGGCGTGTCCTGCGATGGTGGGCGGGCAAGGGCCCTGCAACCAAGCGGCAGACCACATGCCTCGCGCCGTTGCCGTTGCCGTTGTAATTTTTGCCGCTGCTTCCGCTTCCACTCGATCCAGTGCATCCAGCCAACCGCAGCCTGGCTGGCCGCACGACCCTCTTGTCAGCCACGCTCAGCGCGAATCGAACAACCGATTGCTGCGGTGATCGCCCTCCGGCACGGCCACGCCGATGCGTGCGGCCGCGCGCCGATAATTGTCCAGTCGATGGATGTCGCGCAGCCGCGCGATGTCGTCTTCCTGGATGTCATGCCAGCCCCAGCGTTGAAACTGGGTCAGGAACCACTCGCCGTCCGATAGCCAAGGCATGTTGACCGCGCCATCGCGGTGAAAGGCCAGCGCCGTCCCATCGTTCGCAGATGCCTTCGCATCGGCATCGGCATCGGCGTCGAGGCAGGCCGCCAGATGCGCCGCCGACACACCGATATGCTGCGGCTCGGCCAGCCACTGCGCACATTGCGCGCGATTGGCCGGGTCAGCATCCAGCCAGCGGCAGGCCTCCAGCACGCAGGCGGTCAGGCGTTCGGTCAACTCGGGTTGCAGCGCGGCGAATTCGCGTCGGCAGGCCAGCACTTTTTCCGGATGGCCGGCCCACAGCTCGCCACTGCGGATCACCCGTCGACCGCTGCCCTGCGCCTGCGCAACCGCCGCCCATGGCTCACCGGAGCAATAGCCATCGACCAGGCCACTGGCCAAGGCGTCCGGCATCTGCGGCGGCGGGATGCTGAGTACCTCCACTTCGCGCATCGGGTCCACGCCGCGTGCGGCCAGCCAGTAGTACAGCCACAACGCATGCGTGCCGGTGGGGAAGGTCTGCGCGAACACGGCGCGGCGACCCAGGCTGGCCAGCGCCTGTGGCAAGGTCTGCCCATCGGCCAAGGCCTGCGCGAGCGCAGGTGCCAGCGTGATCGCCTGGCCGTTGTGGTTGAGCGTCAGCAACAGCGCCATCGGGCACTGCGGCCCGGCAATGCCCAGGTCGATCGCATAGACCAGGCTGGCCAGGGTGTGCGCTGCATCGACCTCGCCCGCCAGCAGACGGTCGCGTACGCCGGCCCAGGACGCCTGCCGTTGCAAGTGCAACTGCAGCCCATGCACGTGATCCAGGCCCAGTCGTTGCGCCGCGACCAGGGGCGCGCAATCGATCAGCGGCATGTAGGCCACGCGCAGTACGGGGAGGTCGGCTTGGCTCATGTGGTCATCCCAGCAACTCGGCCATGGCCACGATGCGTCGCGCCACTTCGGCCAGTTTGACGCCCTGCTTCATCGCCTGCTGGCGCAGCGCCGCGTAGGCGTCGGCCTCGCTCAGGCCGCGTTTTTCCATCAACAGGCCCTTGGCGCGATCGATCAGCTTGCGGTCCTGCAGCGCCTGCTGCACATCGTCCAGGCGCTTGCGCATGCTGCTTTCCTGCGCAAACCGCGCAAGCGCCACCTGCACGATCGGCGCCAACCGCGCCGGCGCCAGGCCATCGACCACATAGGCAGTGACGCCGGCGCCGACGGCCGCATGGATCAAGGCATCGTCGCCATCTCCGGAAAACATCACCACCGGGCGCGGCGCGTGGGCATGCAGCATCGACAGTTGCTCCAGGGTGTCGCGCGAGGGCGAGTCGACATCGATCACCACCACGTCCGGCTGCTGACTCTGTACCGCATGCAGCAAGGCACCGACCGATGCCACATCGTCGAGCACCGTGTAGCCGGCGCGCGTCAATGCCTGACGCAGTTCGCCGATCGGCTTTTCGGTATCGTTGACCAGCAGGACACGCATTGGTGGCAGCGAGGCGTGGACGTGGCCTGATGGTGCCATGCAACATGCCGTCGATGCGAGCCATCCTTTCGGAGTACGTCTGATGCCGTTGTTCCCGTTGTTCGCAAACCTGCAGGCGCGCGCCGTGCTGGTCATCGGCGGTGGCGAAGTCGCCACGCGCAAGGTGCTGGCGCTGCTCAAGGCCGGTGCGCACATCCGCCTGTACGCGCATGCGCTCTCGCCCGAACTGGCAGAGCTGATGCAGGCCGGCCGTTTCGAACAATTGGGCGGCCAGTTCGATCCCGCCTGGATCGATGACGTGTGGCTGGTGGTCGCCGCCACCGACGACGGCGCGTTGAATCAACATGTCGCCACTGCCGCCGGCGCGCGTCAGCGCCTGGTCAACGTGGTGGACGATGCGGAGCTGTCGACCTATCAGGTGCCGGCCATCGTGGACCGCGATCCGCTGGTCATCGCCATTTCCTCCGCCGGTGCCGCACCGATGCTGGCACGCCGCCTGCGCGAACGGCTCGAGCGCGAACTGGATGTCTCGGTCGGTCGCTTCGCCGGCCTGTTTGCGCGTCACCGCGAGCGCATCCGCAGCCAGTTCCCCGACATGAACCGGCGCCGGCGCTGGTTCGACCGCGTCATCGACGGCAACGTGCCGCTGCTGCTGCAGGCCGGCAACGACGACGCGGCCGAAAGCGCCTTCATCGCCGCACTGGACGACGCCGGCGCGGTGCCGGCACGTGGCAGCGTGCAACTGGTCGGCACCGGACCGGGCGATCCCGGCCTGCTCACCCTCAAGGCGCTGCGCGCGATGAATCTGGCCGACGTCCTGCTGATCGGCGACGACATCCCCGAGGCAGTGCTGGAACTGGCAAGGCGCGATGCCTCACGCCGCGGCTTGCCGCACGATGCCGCTACACAACACGATCTATTGCTGGAACTGGCCACCGAAGGCCTGCACGTGGTCGCGTTGCGCAGCGGCGCCGGCTACAGCGATACCGATGCTGCCGCAATCCAGGCCGCGCTGCAGGCGCGTGGCCTGGCGTGCGAGCGTGTACCCGGCATTGCTGCGCGGCTTGAAGCCGGCGCATAAGCGGTGCGCGCGCGCGGCCACCGCCACCTCAGGTTTTCGGAAAGCGCTTGCGCGCACTGTCGCGCACATCGATATCGAAGGTCACCTGTAACGTCGTCTGTTCGGCATGGCCAGCACCGGCGTCGAAGCTGAAGCGCAGCCCCTCGCGGCTGGGCAATTGCCTTGCATGGTCCTCCAATGCATCGCGCGGCACCGACAACTGCCAATGGTCGGTGGCGCAGTTGCAGGCTGCGTGACCGCCGGTCAGGCTCACGCTGTGGCGCACCAGGCGCGCGCCCTGCCCGCTCGGCAAGCGGCTCAGGTTCTCGACCGTGCGCCCGGCAAGCAACTCGGCCAGTTCGGCTTCGTCGATGCGAAAGCGCAGCTGCTGACCTTCAATCTGGATTTTCATGCGTGAGCTGACTCCACTGCTCGGGCGTATTGCAATTGACGAACGCGGCGCGTTGGCTGGCGGTGACAGCCACGCGATGGCAGTGCAATGCGGCCTGCAGGGCGCGCAGCGAGCGCGACGGCCCGGCGCCGGCCATCAGCGCAGCGAGTGCCTCACGCACAGCGGCATCCAGGTACAGCCGCATTGGCAACATCTGGTCTTCGAAGGCAACGCAGCGCCGATGTGGCGGGGCCAGCAGCCGCTCTAGCAATGCCCTGGACAGCAGTGGCATGTCGACCGGGACTACCACCAGCGTCACTGCATCGGCCAGTCGACTGATGACGCTGGCCAGGCCGCCAAGCGGCCCCAGGTCCGGCTGCACGTCGGCAATCCCGGCATAGCCCGGGCGATTGCCGCTGATCACCACATCGCGCGCGCCGGCATCACGCAGCAAGGCCTGCATGTGCTCCAGCAATGGACGGCCGTGCCACTGCAGCAGCGCCTTGTCCTGCCCCATCCGAGAGGACCGGCCACCGGCCAGCACCACACCCGTCCAGGCAGACGTGGCACTCATGCCGCCCGCCCGCCGGCACCACATCGCGCCACGTGCCGGCGCACGCTCATGGCACAAGCGCCGGTGCGGCCGGCTGCAGATGGCCCAGCCCGAACACCTGCGCCGTCGTCGCGGGCGCGGCGCCTGCGTCCTGCGGTTCCAGCACTGCCCACACATTGGCCTGCAGCAACGGCGCCACGCGGAACGACTCCTGCTGCGGCAGGATCTGCACGCAGAGCACGCCGGCAGCGCTGCAGCTCAAGCGTGCGCGCAGGTGCTGCCGCCAGAGTGGCCGTGCCTGCATCGGCGTCTCCAGCGCAACCTGCAAGCCGCGCTCGGCCGGCATGCCAAGCAAGCCGCGCAACGCCGGCTCGACGAAAAAACGCAGCCCGGCGGCGCTGGCCATTGGATTGCCCGGCAGGCCGACATACAGCACGCCGTCCTCGAAGCGCGCCAGCAACACCGGCTTGCCCGGCCGCACTGCAACCTTGTGGAACAGCACCGCCGCGCCATGCCGTGCCAAGGCATCCGGCACGAAATCGTAGCGACCGCGCGACACCGCGCCCGTGCTCAGAATCACATCTGCGCCCGCATTGCGCGCCTGCGCAAGCGCCGGATCGAAGCCGGCAGCGTCATCGCCCACCTGTCCATGCCACACGACTTCGGCACCGGCTGCACGCAGCTGGCTGAGCAGATAGCTGCTGGTGCCATCGCGGATCTGACCAGGCTGCAGCAGCTGCGCCGGATCGCCGACCAGCTCGCGGCCGGTCGCAATCAGGGCCACACGCGGACGCCGCACCACCTGCACACGCGCACACCCCAGCGCGGCCAACAGCATCAGGTGGGCGGCGCGCAGCACGGTGCCGGCTGCGATCACGCGATCGTGCAAGGCCACATCTTCCCCGCGTCGCCGAATGTGCTGGCCGGCGCGAAGATCGGTGCGCAGACGGATGCGGCTGGGCCGTGGGCCATCATGCGCCAGCACGTCCACCTGCTCGATCGGCACCACTGCATCGGCACCCGCAGGCAAGCCGGCACCGGTCATGATTTCCCAAGCGTGGCCAACCGCGATGCCACCGGCATCTTCACCTGCGGCAACGCTGCCGCCGATGACGTGTTCGCTGCCGGCGGTTGCACCGCGGCCGGCAGTGAGCAACGCAAATCCGTCCATCGCACTGTTGTCGAACACCGGCAGCTCGGCCGGACTCGACAAGGCCTGCGCAAGCACCCGTCCCTCGGCATCGGCACTGTCCACCCACTCGCCGGCAAGCACGGCGATCTGCTGGTGGACAATCGCAAGTGCGTCGGCGTAGCTGATCATGAGCAAGGCACGGTCGAGCGATGGATGACCTGGCTAGGATACCGGCCCCCGGGCGCGGCCGGTACAGGCATGGCGGTTGCGGCATCGCTGCGTCCTGCTGCACGCACAAGCCTGTCTGGCCGATGGCGCGCGTCGCTTGAAGCCGCTAGAACGCCACGCCCACATGGCACCTCGCACTATTGCACGCCGTTCCCCACGGTAGCCGTTCCGCATGCAACCCGTCGACCTTGTGGGCTGGCTTGCCAGTACCATCCTGATTGCCACCTTGATCCGCCAGATCTACAAGCAATGGCGCTCGGACGCAGCGCACGGCGTGTCGCGCTGGCTGTTCATCGGCCAGATCAGCGCCTCGGTGCTGTTCATCCTCTACAGCTACCTGGTCGGCAATGCAGTGTTTATCGTCAGCAACGTACTGATCCTGCTGACCGCCCTCACCGGCCATGTGCTGCACCGGATCAAGCAGCGTCGGACGGAGCGCCGCCATGCAAGCGGAACCGGCTAAGCCTGCCGCATTATTCAGCGCGTTTCTTCGCCAGCTTGCGTGGCTTTGCGGGTGCGGTTGACGTGCTGGTGGCGGGCCGCGTTGGCGTCTTCTTCGTCCCGGTCTTGGGCGCCGTCTTCGCGGTTGGCTTGCGCACCGCAGCTGCCTTTGCGACGGGCCGTTTACGCGGCTTGGACACAGCCTTGGCCTGCGGTGCCGGCCCGGCTACCACGTCCGGCACATGCACGCTGATCCATGTCGGCGCGTGATCGCTGGCCTTTTCCAATGCACGAACCCACTTGTCCACGCCGGCGTCCTGCAGTCCGGGCGCCAGGGTGCGATTGAGCAGCAGATGGTCGATGCGCAGGCCGCGATCACGCGCAAAATGCTGGCGAAAATAGTCCCAGAAGGTATAGATCGGCGTCTGGCCGTGGACGGCAAGCAGACTGTCGGTCCAGCCCTGGTCGAGCAGGGTCCGATACGCCTGGCGGCTCTCCGGCTGCAGCAATGCATCCTTGCGCCAGCCTTTGGGATCATAGATGTCGGCATCGGTCGGCACCACGTTGAAGTCGCCGATCAGTGCGACCGGGTGTGGCAGATCCACCAGCGTCCTGGCATGCCGGATCAGGCGTTGAAACCATGCCAGCTTGTAGTCGAACTTCGGCCCGGGCTGCGGATTGCCGTTGGGTAGATACAGGCAGGCCACCACGACCCCGTGAATTGCCCCTTCGAGATAACGGCTCTGCGTATCGCCACGGTCCCATGGCAGCCCACGACGGATTTCCACCGGATCGGCTCCACGCGCCAGCAATGCCACGCCATTCCACGACTTCTCGCCCTGCCAGATCACGCCGTACCCGGCATTACGGATCGCCTGCTCCGGAAAGGCATCCTGCGTGGCTTTCAGTTCCTGCAAGCCGACGATGTCCGGTTGCTCGCGCTGCAACCATTCCAGCAAGTGCGGCAGCCGGCTAGTGATGCCATTGACGTTGAAGGTCGCGATCTTGCGGGTGGTGGCGGGCATGGGCGAACGGCCAGATGAGCGTAATGGAACAGCATCGCCGGCCTGGCATTAAGCAGATGCTCAAGCGGAGTGAAGCTCCGCCGCGTGCTGGCATCGGTACCCACGCCTAGCAGACGATCAGCCTGTGTTGCCGGTCTTGACCGACACCCTCGAAACCTGGACCGCCCGTTGCAGCGGCAACCGGGCGGTCAGTCACCACTTGCCGGCCATGCGCACAGGCCTCAGCGTCCAGCACCCTTCGTGCCGGCCTGCAGGGCCTTGGCTGCCGCCAGATGGTCGGCGACATGGCTACGCGTGGTCTGTAGATGCGTCAGCACCTGCGGCGTTTTGGCAGCGGGAATCAGCTGCTTGTCCAGCGCTGACAATGCATCGGTGTGGTCCTTGACCATCGCCGTGACGTAGGCGGCCTCGAATGCCTTGGCGTCGAGTTTCTGCAGCGTCGCCAGTTCGGTCTTGCCCTTGCTCATCTGCGCCTTGGCACTGGCAGCAGACACATCCGGCGACCATTTGGCCAGCTTCTGATTGTTCTCGGTGTGCTCCTTGACCATCTGCATCGCATAGTCGCGCACGCCGCCTTGCACCTGCTTCTGCAACGCGAGATTGGCCGCGTTGATTTCGCTGGTATTGATGGCGCTCAAGGTGCCCAGCGCCTCGCGCTCCTTCGCGCTCGGCATGCTGTTGGCCGCCTGTTGCTGGGGGGCGGCCGGCATGTCGGCCTGCGTTGCAGCCTGCGCATGCGCAGCGACGGTGACGCCCAAATACAGGGCCAGCGCTGCAAACATCGGGTGACGTGCTTTCATGAGAATCTCCACGCTAGAGGATGTGCCTCCATGCTGGCCCTCCCCGCGTGACCCGATCGTCGAACCGGTGTCGACGATCGGAGAAAAAACCTTACTGCACCGCACCGCACTTCACGTCAAGTGAAGGTCACGAAGTTTTTCGGCGCCATTGGATGCAGCGCAATGCGGTGCGCCAATGGATCCCGTGGCGATCGCGTATGGCTCGGATCATCGGACTGCCTGCAATCCTCGGCAGCCCGACACCCGCGTTGCGATCGAACGCAGGACGCACGCGCGCCGGAGGCTCGAGCCTCCATCGGTTCCGCGTGGCGGCCTGACGCTGTGCTGGCAGCAATTGCATGTCGACACTGCGGCGCCAGGCTGAACCGGCGCAGGCACCGCTGCGGGCAAGCCGGCGCTACAACTATGCCGCGCCGGCTTGCTGCCGGTCGATGCTGGAGATGCGCGGATCGGGCATAGGCCAACCTAGCTCACCGCAACGCCCACGCATCGAGGACCGCGGGCTCAGGCACCGGGATCCGCAGGTCCAAGCTGATTGGCCGCCAGGATGTCGTCGATCCGCTTGACGATTTGCGCCGCCTGCTCCTGCGAGCCTGCGGCAGCGGTGATCTTCTCTGCACGTGCGTGGAAGACATCCCAGAAGTCGTCCGGATGCTGGCGACGCATATCAGGCAATGCATCGGCAAGTTGTTTCAGTTGCGCGTCGATATCAGGTGTCATTGAGGGTCTCCTTGTACGACCACGCTACCGCCGTGCTGGTGAGCCTGATGCCAACATGGCAAGCCCGTGCATCGCATGCCCTGCGTTTGCGCGACAATGGCGCCATGAGCAGCCACGACATCTCCCCTGCAAACGCCCGCCTGCGCGCCCTGCAAGGTGCCTTGCTGGTCGATATCCGGCAGCTGCACGAGCGTGCCGGCGGCCAGGCCGAAGGCGCGTTGGCCATTGCGCAGCGCGATCTGGAAACCGCACCCGCACAGCACCTGTCGGAGCAGGCGCGCGAGATCGTGCTGATCTGCCAGAGTGGCAAGCGCTCGGCACACACGGCGGAGATCCTGCGCGCGCAGGGCTATACGCAGGTGTCTTCGGTGCTCGGTGGCACCACCGCATGGACGAGCGCAGGCCTCCCCCTGGTGCGCCCGACCCTGCCGCCCGACGAGCAGGATTTTCTCGAGCGGTATTCGCGCCATCTGCGCCTGCCGCAGGTCGGTCTTGAAGGACAGCAGCGCCTGGCGCGTTCGCGCGTGTTGCTCGTCGGTGCAGGCGGGCTCGGCTCGCCTGCGGCGTTCTATCTCGCCGCCGCCGGCGTCGGCCAGCTGCGGATCGTCGATGACGATGTCGTGGACCGCAGCAATCTGCAGCGCCAGATCCTGCATGTCGAGGACAGCGTCGGCATTGCCAAGGTCAGCTCGGCCGCGCAGCGCATTGCCGCGCTCAATCCACGCGTGCAGGTCCAAGCGCGGCAGGCGCGCGTGACTGCCGACAATGTCGACGCCTTGCTCGAGGACGTGGATGTCGTGGTCGACGGAGCCGATAATTTTCCTGCGCGTTATTTGCTCAACGACGCCTGCGTCAAACTCGGCAAGCCGCTGGTCTACGGCGCGGTACAGCAGTTCGAAGGGCAACTGAGCGTGTTCGATGCCGGCCGCAAGCGCGGCCAGGCACCGTGCTATCGCTGCCTGTTTCCCGAGCCACCGCCAGCCGAATTCGCGCCCAGCTGCGCCGAAGCCGGCGTGCTGGGCGTGCTGCCCGGCGTGATCGGACTGCTGCAGGCCACCGAGGCGATCAAGTTGCTGCTCGGTATCGGCGACACACTCACCGGACGCTTGCTCAGCTTCGATGCGCTGGCGATGCGGTTCCGCGAGATCCGCCTGCCGCCCGACCCGCAGTGCCCGGTCTGCGCACCTGGCGTCGCATTCGCCGGTTATGCCGATTACGCCGCGTTCTGCGGCAGCGCAATCGGCTGAGAGCGGCGACCGAACGGACATCGGCGGCGTGGTTGCCGCCGATCCCCCGTGCGCCGGCTTGCTGCATGGACAGGCGATGTCTTCCGCTGCGTGTCGTCGTTCCCTCGGCGTCGCCGACACCATGTGACGCACCGTTGGCGGATGCGTGCGAACGGCGCGGAAGCAACCGCATGGACCAGAAACCGGGGCACCTGCCGCATCGTGCAGCGGCCGCGCCCGCTGGCGTCAGGCACGGTATTTCCTGCTGGCGGCGCCTGGTTCACCAAGGGATCACAGCGCGTAGGGAATCACCCGCACGATCTCGCCCGCCTCGAAGCGCCGCGCCTGTTCCGGCAACACGATCAGGGCATTGCTGTCGGCCGCGCCACGCAACAGATGCGATGCATCGCCGCGGTGCGGCAACGCGCTCAGACGTCCGTCTTCGCCGCACTCCAGGCGCCCGCGCAGGAACTCCAGGCGCTCGTGGCGTTTTTCCCACGGGCTTGCCAGCGCCGCATGCCAGGACTGACGCGGCTCGCTACGTCCCTGCAGGCCATCCAGCAACGGCACGCCGTAGGCGATCAATGTCGCCAGCACCGAGACCGGGTTGCCCGGCAGGCCCAGCACCAGGCAGCGCCCAATCTGGCCCAGCACCGCCGGCATGCCCGGGCGCATGCGCACGCGCCAGAAGTGGATGCGGCCCAGTTCGCCGATCAGTTGCGGCAGATAATCCTTCTCTCCCGCCGAGACGCCGCCGCAGGTGATCACCACGTCGAAGGCCGCAGCCGCATCTTCCAGCATCGTGCGGATACGTTGCGGATCGTCGGGCAGGGTCGGCCAGGCGGTCGGCGCATAGCCCAGTGCCCGCAGCTGCGCCATCAGCATGTCGCGGTTGCTGTTGTAGATCTGTCCCGGCCCCAACGGCATGCCCGGCTCCACCAGCTCATCGCCGGTGGCCAGCACCGCAATGGTCGGCCGCGGCGCCACTGCAAGCCGCGACAGGCCCAGCGCAGCCGCCAGTCCAATCCGGGCAGGCGTCAACACCTGCCCGCTCTGTATCACCAGGTCGCCCGCGCGCACGTCGCTACCGGCCTGGCGTACCGCCGCACCCAAGGCAGGCGCCGTGCGGAAGCGCACCACGCCATCGCGCTCCTGCGCATCTTCCTTCGGGATCACGGTATCGGCGCCATCGGGCAGCGGCGCACCGGTGGTGATGCGCAGGCACTGGCCCGCGCTCAGCGTGCCGGTCCAGCGCTCGCCGGCGAATTGTTCGCCGACCAGTTGCAATGACGCATCGCCAGCAGCGACATCGGCATGCCGCAACGCAAAGCCATCCATCGCGCTGTTGGCGAAGGGCGGCAATGCAAGCGGCGCAATCAGATCGGCAGCGCAGATGCGCCCATCGGCACGCGAGGTGGCGATGTTTTCGTCAGGCGGACGGCTGTTGGCTGCGACGGCCTGCAGGATCTGCAATGCCTGCGCATAGGGAATGCGGGAAGGATAGTCGGTCATGGCACGCAGGATACCAGTGCGACACGACGGCCCGGAGCGCCCGGCACCGCGCGTGCAGGTGCCGCAAGCAGGTCAATGCCGGTACCCCCGGTGTGGTACGCGCCGCATCGCCATGGCAAGAAAGGGTCCGGCACTCACTCCACCTGACGATCGCGCGCCAGGCGTGGCTGGTGCCCTGAGTGCCCTGCTTACTTGCCCTTGACGTGCTTCATCAACCGTCTTTTGCGCGCCACCTGCCGTTCGGTGAGCGTGTTCTTCTTGCCCTCGTACGGATTGGCACCTTCGCGGAAGATGAAACGTACCGGGGTGCCGACCAGCTTGAAGCGCTTGCGGAAAAAGTTTTCCAGATAGCGCTTGTAGGACTCCGGCAGCACCTTCAGGCGCGTGCCATGCACGATGAAGGTCGGCGGATTTGCGCCACCCGGATGCACGTAACGCAGCTTGGAGACATGGCCACGGATGCTCGGCGGCGGATTGGTCTCGTAGGCGATTTCCAGCGCCTGGTTGACTTCGCTGGTGCTGAACTCGTGCGTAGCCGACGCGTGTGCACGATGGATCGCCTGGAACAGCTCGCGCATGCCCGAGCCGTGCAGCGCGGAAATCCGCACCGCCTCGGCCCAGCTGACGAAGCCCAGCTTGCGCGACAGCAGGTCTTCGGCCTGCGCACGCTGGTAGTCGCTCTGCCCGTCCCATTTGTTGATCGCCACCACCAGGGCACGACCGGCATCAAGGATCGCCCCCAGGATGGTCGCGTCCTGATCGGTGACGCCTTCGCCGGCATCGAGCATCAGCACCGCGACCTGGCATTGCTCGATCGCCTGCAGCGTCTTGAACGCGCTGAATTTCTCCACCGCCTCCTCAACCTTGCCGCGGCGACGCAGGCCGGCCGTGTCGATCAAGCGGTACTGGCGCCCGTCGCGGTCCATGTCCACGGCGATCGAATCGCGCGTGGTGCCCGGCACTTCCGAGGCGATCATGCGCTCCTCGCCGAGCAGGCGATTGACCAGCGTCGACTTGCCCACGTTCGGGCGGCCGACAAAGGCGATGCGCACACGTGCCGGGTCGGTATCCAGCAACTCGCCGGCACCTTCCTCGGGCAGGCGTGCGCCGACTTCCTCGAGCAACTCGTCGATGCCCTGCCGATGCGCGGCAGACAGCGCCACCACGTCGGAGAAGCCGTAGCGCGCGAATTCCGAGCGTACGGTCTCCTCGTCGGTGCCGTCGATCTTGTTGATGACCAGCACGGTCGGCCGCGCCAGCTTGCGCAGCCAGGCCAGGATCTCGTCATCCAGCGAGGAGGCGCCTTCGCGGCCGTCGACCACGAACAGCACCAAGTCGGCTTCACCGGCCGCGGCACGTGCCTGGCGTGCGGTGGCGCCGGCCAGGCCTTCCTCGTCGCCGGCGATACCGCCGGTATCGACGACGATGAACGGGCGCTCCTCGTCGAGACGACACACCCCGTAGTTACGGTCGCGGGTGACGCCGGGCTGGTCGTGGACCAGCGCGTCACGGGTGCGCGTCAGCGCATTGAAGATGGTGGACTTGCCGACATTGGGCCGTCCGACCAGGGCGACCAGGGGCAGCATCGCGAAGTCCTTATTGTGCCAACCGGAAGGCGGTGATATCGCCATCGGTGTTTTGTACCAACAGAATGCCATCCACGACGATCGGCTGCGCCAGCAGCGTGTCGCGTCCAGCGCGAGCGCGCGCGGCCAGTGCACCATCGCTGAGCTTCAGCCAGTGCAGATAGCCCTTGTAATCGCCGACCACGGCGTAATCGCCCTGGATGGCCACACCGGTCAGGGAGCGACGCGCCAGCGCGGCCTGCGACCACATCGCCGCACCGCTGCTCTTGTCCAGGCCCCACACCGAGCCGGCGTTGTCGGACACCACCACCACCGCGGACGACACGCCGACGCCACCGGCGCCGCCGTGATCGCGCGTCCACAGCGGACGACCGCTCGGGCCTTCCAGTGCGAGAGTCTCGTTCTTGAAGCTGGTCGCATACAGCGTGGTGCCGTCGAGCACCGGCGCGCCGTCCACATCGGACATGCGCTCCAGCTCGGTGCGCCCTTCCGGCACACCAATCGCCTGTTCCCACAACGGGCGGCCGTCCTGCAACGCCAGCGCGCTCAAGGTGCCGCTATCGTTACCGACGAACAGCACACCCGGGCCGGTCACGATCGGTGCATTGCCGCGCACCGACAGGGTCGGGCCTTCTTCGGCATGGAACCAGCGACGCTCGCCGGTGGCTGCGTCGAAGGCAGTGACGCGACCATCGTTGCTGCGCACCAACACCAGGTTCTGTGCAATGGCCGGTGCAGCGATGACTTCGTTCGGCACCTTGGCACGCCACTTTTCGGTGCCATCGGCCTGGTTCAACGCAATCACGTCGCCAGACAGCGTGCCGATCACCACCAGGCCTTCGCCGACGCCGGGGCCGCCGGACAGGCGCTGCTTGAACTTGCGATCGTTGCGCTCTTCCTTCTTGGGCTTGTATTCCCACACGCGCTTGCCGGTCTGCAGGTCCAGTGCCTGCACGCCCCCGGTGATCGCCGAGGCGTACACCTTGCCATCGGCCACCGCCGGACGCTGACGCACGCCGATATGGCCTTCGCCCTTGCCCACGCCGGTGGACCAGATCTTGTCGACCTTGACCGACGGCTCGAACTTGACCAGCTCGGCAGGTTCCTGCGCCTTCTTGGCGGCAGCGTCCTTCCCGGCAAACCAGCCCTTGACGGTGCTGCAACCGGCCAGCGACACGCCCATCAGGGCGATCAATGCAATGCGCTTGTACATATCAACCTGCTTCATCAAATCGGCTCCGCCGGATCGGGCACCTTGCCGCCCACATCCATCAGCTTGGTTTCCAGCAAACGGCGCTGCGGCGAGGCCACGTCCACCGTGGTCAGGGCCTTGGCGTAGAGCGCACGCGCTTGATCCGGCTTGCCCTGCACCACCAGCGCATCGGCGCGGATCTCCAGGCTGGTGTGATCCTGCGCATCGGCCAGCAGCGTGATCGCTTCGTCCGGCTTGCCGCTTTCGGTCAGCACGCGCGCCAGGCGCTGCTGCACGATCTGCTTGAGCTCGCCTTCGGCGGGCACGTCGCGCAAGGTCTTGATCGCCTCGGCATGCTTGCCGGCATCCACCTGGGCCTTGGCCAGACGCAATGCAGCCAGCTCGGCGTAGATTCCACCCTTGCCGTCATCGAGCGCCACGATGTCCTTGGCCGCCTTGTCCAGGTCCTTGCCCTGGATGGACTTCACCACCGCCTCGTAACGAGTATTGGCTTCCACCGATTGAGTGGCGGTGTGCTTCTGCCACCACTGCCAGCCCAGGATCAGGGCCAGGCCCAGTACGACGCCGCCAATCAGCCCTGCGCCATTCTTTCTCAACCAGGAACGAACGCGTTCGCCTTGTTCGTGTTCGTCCAGCAGATCGTCGATCGCCATGCGTACTCTCGCTCCGTCATCCCGGAGGCGCGGAACATCAATAGGGAAAAATGAAAAACCGCAGTCCGCTTCACTCGGAAGCAGGTACCACGGAGCCGTCGGAGGATACCGCAAAACGGGCGACGTTAGCGCGCTGGAACGGTCTCACGTCGACGATACTGCCGCCTTGCTGAACCTCTACCGCCGACGCGTTGCCCAGCACGACCCGGCCCACCTGCCCGGGCGAATAACTGCGACGCTCGCCGGCACGCACCAGTGCTTTTTCGACCGCGCTGCCATCGGGCGCCAGAATCTGCACCCAGCTGTCGCCACTGAAGCTCAACGACAGACTGCCGCCAGTGGCGGACGCCGCTGCAGGCGTCTCGACCTCGGGCGTGGCGCGCGGCACTGGCGTCATCGAGGCGATGTACGGGGCCGGCTGCTCGCGCGGCGCGCCGGCCGGCTGTGTTGCAGCGTTGGCCGGGGTACCGGCCCTGGGCGTCTCGGGCATGCTGTCCAGCGACACCGTGCTGGGCACCGTGCCATCCAGGTGCGAGCGGGTCGCATACCACACCGGCACCGCGAACACGCCGGTGATCACCACATACATCGCCTTGCGCGCCGTACTTTCCAGGATGCGCCGCGCCCGCGGCGTATGCGTATGACTGACCAGCTTGACCGGCTCGATCGGCGCAATGGTGGCCTGCTTCAGCAATGGCTCCAGGTCCACATGCAGCAGGCGCGCATAGCTGCGCAACTGACCACGCACAAAGACCGGCGCGCCCAGGCGCTGCCATTCTTCCTGCTCCAGCGAGCGCACCACATGCGCCGGCATGCGCAGCTTGCCGGCGACTTCGTCCACGCTCAGACCTGCCGCTTCGCGCGCGTCGCGCAAATGCTGTCCGCAGCCCTTTTCCTGCTCGAAAGGGTTCGGATTGGAATCACTGATCACAATGCATTGGCCCCGGAGTTGGCGGTCGCTGCGTCAGGAAATTCCCTGACCAACCGCTGTTGGTAACGGCTGGCAGCTACCTTGTCGCCCAGCCCTTGCTCAATCTGAATGGCGAGTTGTAACACGGAAGCGGTTGCCGGTGCAGCCGCAAGCCGTCGTTCGATAAAGGCGCGCGCTTCGAAATAATTGCGACGTGTCGCTTCCGAACGCGCCATCGACTCGAGTGCGTACGGATTGAGCGGATCCAGTTCCAGCGCTTTCCGCAAGTCACTGGCTGCACGTTCCGGCTGCCCGGCCTTGAGCGCGCAACCGCCTGCATTGCCCAATGCAGAGGCGGGCGAGGCGTAGTTTCTGTCGGTCAGGGCGCGATCGAACCAGAGCAAGGCTTCGGCAGGCGAGCCGTTCGCGCACAACCATGCGCCGTAATTGTTCAAGACATCGCCACGCTGCGGTGCAAGTTCCGCAGCCCGGCGGTAAGAGGCACCGGAGCCGGAAACATCGCCCTTGGCACCCTGAATCAGCGCGAGCAACCCAATGGCATCCACCGATTGGGGATCTTTCTTCAAGGCTGCACGGACCTGTTCCTCGGCAGCGGCATAGTCGCCTATCTGCAGCCGGTTATTGGCCAGACCGAGCTTCTCCTGCACCGCCAGACGATTCTTGGTTGCGTTGCTGTCGCGGAACGAGTGCACCTGCGCGACCTCCTCGACCGTCTGGACCGAGCCCGCCTTGGCATTGCGACCACCGCAGCCGACCACGCTCAGCGCGATCGCCGCGGCCGCCATGACGGCAAGATCACGCTGCCGCATCTCGACCGGCCTGCCCTTCCAGGGTGCGCAGGAAATCCGCCTGTCGACGGGTACGGTCCATGACCTGCCCCTTGAGCTGCCCACAGGCGGCGTCGATGTCGTCACCGCGGGTACGGCGCACCATCGTCAGTACTTGCGCATCGAGCAGGATCTTCTGGAAGGCGCGGATCTCGGTCTCGCCCGAGCGCTCATAACGCGTGCCCGGGAATGGATTGAACGGGATCAGATTGACCTTGCCGGCGTCCTTGGACTGCACCGCATTGTCGAACTGCCGCATCAACCGGGCCAGCTGGCGCGCATGCTCGGGCTGGTCGTTGATGCCCTTCATCAAGGTGTACTCGAAGGTGACCGAATCGCGCTTCTTGTTGCCGCGCAGATAGCGCGCGCACGACTCCATCAGCTCGGCGATCGGGTACTTCTTGTTCAACGGCACCAGGCTTTCGCGCAGCGTGTCGTTGGCGGCATGCAAGGAGACCGCCAGCGAGACATCGCTTTCGGTCGAGAGCCGGTCGATCATCGGCACCAGGCCCGAGGTCGACAGCGTCACCCGCTTGCTGGCTAGGCCGTAGCCCAGGTCGTCGCGCATCACGCTCATCGCGCGCACGACGTTGTCGAAATTCATCAGCGGCTCGCCCATGCCCATCATCACCACATTGGTGAGGCGGCGCTGCTGGTGCGGCACGTTGCCCAGATGGCGCGCCGCCACCCACACCTGCCCGACGATCTCGGCGGTGGTGAGGTTACGGTTGAAGCCCTGGGTGGCGGTCGAACAGAAGGTGCAGTTCAGGCCGCAGCCGACCTGGGACGACACGCACAGCGTGCCGCGGCCCTTGTCGGGGATGTAGACGGTTTCGATCGCGTTCTTGCCGTCGGTGCCCATGGCCAGCAGCCATTTGTGGGTCCCGTCGGTGGACGGCTTGTCGAACACGACATTCGGGACGAGGACCTCGGCATGCTGGTGCAACTTCGCACGCAGCGCCTTGCCGAGGTCCGTCATCTGGTCGAAATCGGTGACGTAGCGATGGTGGATCCACTTCATCACCTGATGGGCACGGTAGCGCGCTTCGCCGAGCGTGTCGGCGAAGAAGCGCTCCAGTCCCTCGCGGTCGAGGTCGAGCAGGTTCTGCTTGCGCAGTTCCGGGGCACGGACGGGAACGTCCTGCAGCACGGAGGGGATCACGACCTCATTCACGATTCGACTCTCTCGGCCTCAGCGCGAGACCACTTCGGTGGCGGCAAAGAAATACGCGACTTCGTTGGCAGCGTTCTCGACCGAATCCGAGCCGTGGGCGGCGTTGGCATCGATCGAGTCGGCGAAGTCGGCGCGGATGGTGCCCGGCGCGGCGTCCTTGGGATTGGTCGCGCCCAGCAGGTCACGGTGTGCGGCAACGGCGTTCTCGCCTTCCAGCGCCTGGATCATCACCGGGCCGGAAATCATGAACTCGACCAGCGCGTTGAAGAACGGACGCTCGCGGTGCACGGCATAGAAGCCTTCGGCTTCGCGACGCGACAGCTGCTTGTACTTGGATGCCACGATCTTCAGGCCGGCCTTTTCGAAACGGCTGTAGATTTCGCCGATGACGTTCTTGGCAACGGCGTCGGGCTTGATGATGGACAGGGTGCGCTCCAGCGCCATGGGAAGATCTCCGTTGGGCGGGCCACTGAAGGCCCGAGATTATCATGAAAAAAACCCGCGTCAAAACGCGGGCTTAGGCTTCTTTGCGATGGTCAATTCTATCTCTTCATCGCTGCATTTGCACACCGCCCCCTGAATCGTGCTGCGCTGCCGCATGACCGGCGCGGCGGCCAGCCCGTAGACTCAAACAATCGTTTGATTGAGTTTCGTCCCGCGCATGCCCAAGCCCGCCCACTTCTCCACCAAGGACCGCATCCTCGGCGCGGCCGAGGAGCTGTTTGCCCAGCATGGCTTCGCCGGGACCTCGCTGCGCCAGCTGACCACCCAGGCCGACGTCAATATCGCCGCGGTCAACTACCACTTCGGTTCCAAGGAAAACCTGGTCAACGAGGTGTTCCGCCGCCGCATGGACGAGATGACCGCCGCGCGCCTGCAGCAACTGGAGGCGGCCAGGAAGTCACAGCCAGGCGAGCTCACCGCGGTGCTCGCGGCCTTCGTCGAGCCGGCCCTGGCGATGGCCCAGGACCGCCAGAGCGGCGGCGCGTTCGTGCGCGTGATTGCGCGCGCCTACGCCGAAAAGAACGACAACCTGCGCAAGTTCCTGTCCGACCACTACGGGCATGTGCTGCGCGAATTCGGCAAGGCCATCGCTGCCTGCGTGCCGGGCCTGAGCAAGGAGGAGCTTTACTGGCGCCTGGATTTCCTCGCCGGTGCGCTCACCTATGCCATGGCCGATTTCGGCCTCATCAAGCGGCCGGCCGGCGTCAGCGAGGCCGACCACCGCGCGCGCGCCGCGCGCGAACTGATCCGTTTTGCAGAACCGGGTTTCCGTACCCATTCCACACCGTAGTCGCTCACACCAAAGGCTCATCGCTATGTCCAATCCGTTGCTAGTCCGTCGTGCTGCCGTGCTCGGTGCCGGCGTCATGGGCGCGCAGATCGCCGCGCATCTCACCAACGCCGGTGTCGACACCGTGCTGTTCGACCTGCCTGCCAAGGAGGGTCCTGCCGACGGCATCGTGCTCAAGGCCATCGCCAACCTCGGCAAGCTCAGCCCTGCCCCGCTCGCCAGCAAGGCGCTGGCCGAGGCGATCACTCCGGCCAACTACGAGAGCGGCCTGGAGCAGTTGCGCGATTGCGACCTGATCATCGAGGCCATCGCCGAGCGCATGGACTGGAAGCAGGACCTGTACAAGAAGATCGCCCCGTTCGTGGCCGAGCATGCCGTGCTGGCCTCCAATACCTCGGGCCTGGGCATCAACAAGCTCTCCGACGTGCTGCCCGAGCAGTTGCGTCACCGCTTCTGCGGCGTGCACTTCTTCAATCCGCCGCGCTACATGCACCTGGCCGAACTGATTCCCGCAAAGGGCACCGATAAGGCCGTGCTGGAAGGCCTGGAGAGCTTCCTGGTCACCACGCTGGGCAAGGGCGTGGTGTATGCGAAGGACACCCCGAACTTCATCGGTAACCGCATCGGCGTGTTCTCGATCCTGTCCACCATCCACCACACCGCCGAGTTCGGTCTGGGCTTCGACGAAGTCGATGCGCTGACCGGCCCGCTGGTCGGGCGCCCGAAGTCGGCGACCTACCGCACCTCGGACGTGGTCGGCCTGGACACCATGGCGCACGTGATCAAGACCATGGGCGACACCCTGCCCGACGATCCGTGGCATCAATATTTCAAATCGCCCAAGTGGCTGGATGCGTTGATCGGCAAGGGCGCGCTCGGTCAGAAGGTGGGTGCCGGCATCTTCCGCAAGGTCGGCAAGGACATCGTGGTGCTGGACCTGCAGAAGCAGGATTACAGGACCGCCGACCGCAGTGCAGCGCCGGAAGTGGTCGAGATCCTCAAGATCAAGAACCCGGCCGAGAAGTTCGCCAAATTGCGCGAGAGCCAGCACCCGCAGGCGCAGTTCCTGTGGGCCACGTTCCGCGACCTGTTCCACTACAGCGCCTACCACCTGGCCGATATTGCCGAGACCGCGCGCGACGTGGACCTGGCGATCCGCTGGGGCTACGGCTGGTCGCTCGGCCCGTTCGAGACCTGGCAAGCTGCCGGCTGGAAGCAGGTGGCGCAGTGGATTGCCGAAGACATCTCCAACGGCAAGAGCATGAGCAGCGCACCGCTGCCGAACTGGGTGTTCGACGGCCGCGACGGCGTGCATGCAGCCGAGGGCTCGTACAGCCCGGCACGCGATGCCAAGCTGCCGCGTTCGGCGTTGCCGGTATACAAGCGCCAGCGCTTCCCCGACCCGTTGCTGGGCGAGCAGTTCTCGCCGGGCGAGACGGTGTTCGAAAACGACGGCGTGCGCATGTGGCACGACGGTGACGACATCGCCGTGGTCAGCTTCAAAACCAAGATGAACACCGTCTCCGACCACGTGCTCAATGGTCTGCAGGAGGTCGTCGGCCGCGCCGAGAAGGACTTCGCCGGGCTGGTGATCTGGCAGCAGAAGGAGCCCTTCTCCGCCGGCGCCGATCTGGCCGGTGCGCTGGGTCTGCTGCAGGCCGGCAAGGTCGATGCGTTCGAAGCGCTGGTCGCCAACTTCCAGGCCACCAGCCAGCGCATCAAGTATGCGCAGGTGCCGGTGATTTCGGCGGTGCGCGGGCTGGCGCTGGGCGGCGGCTGCGAGTTCCAGATGCATAGCGCCAAGACCGTGGCCTCGCTGGAAAGCTACATCGGCCTGGTCGAAGCCGGCGTCGGCCTGCTGCCGGCCGGCGGCGGGCTGAAGGAAATCGCCGCGCGCGCCTCGGTGGCGGCAGGTCCGGGCGGCGACGTGTTCGCTGAGCTGAAGAAGACTTTCGAAACCATCGCGATGGCCAAGGTCTCCAATTCGGCGGTCAATGCCAAGGAGCTGGGCCTGCTGCGGGCCACCGACAAGGTGGTGTTCAACGGCTTCGAGGCCTTACACATCGCCAAGGCCGAAGCGCGCGCACTGGCCGAGGGCGGCTACCGCGCTCCGCTGCCGGCACGCCGCATCCAGGTCGCCGGCGACGTCGGCATCGCCACCTTCAAGATGCTGCTGGTCAACATGCTGGAAGGCCGTTTCATCAGCGAATACGACTATGAAATCGCCACCCGCATCGCCACGGTGATGTGCGGCGGCGAGGTCGATCGCGGCGCGCTGGTCGACGAAGAATGGCTGCTCAAGCTGGAGCGCAAGCACTTCGTCGAACTGGCCCAGCAGGAAAAGACCCAGGCACGGATTGGGCACATGCTCAAGACAGGTAAGCCGTTGAGGAACTGAGATTCGGGATTTGGGATTGGGGATTCGCAACAGCGGCTCCCCTGCCCTCCAACCTTCTCGCTTCCACCAAATTCATCCGCCGGGCAGGAACCTTCAGGAATCAGGATCCGCAGTTGCGAATCCCCAATCCCGAATCCCCAATCCCGGCTATCGGAGATAGCCATGAGCAAGCAGATTCAAGAAGCCTACATCGTCGCCGCCACGCGTACGCCGGTGGGCAAGGCGCCCAAGGGCGTGTTCCGCAATACCCGTCCCGACGACATGCTGGCGCACGTCTTGCGCGCAGTGGTGGCGCAGGCGCCGGGCATCGACCTGTCGCGCATCGACGACGCCATCATCGGCTGCGCGATGCCCGAGGGCGAGCAAGGCATGAACGTGGCGCGCATCGGCGTGTTGCTCGCCGGCCTGCCCAACACCGTGGCCGGCCAGACCATCAATCGCTTCTGCTCGTCCGGTATCCAGGCGGTGGCGATGGCCGCCGACCAGATCCGCCTGGGCAATGCCGACCTGATGCTGGCCGGCGGTACCGAGTCGATGTCGATGGTGCCGATGATGGGCAACAAGGTTGCCATGTCGCCAAACGTGTTCGCCGACGACCATGTTGCCATCGCCTACGGCATGGGCATCACCGCCGAGAAGGTCGCCGAGGAATGGAAGGTCTCGCGCGAGGATCAGGATGCGTTTGCACTCGCTTCGCACCAGAAGGCGATTGCCGCCATTGCTGCCGGCGAGTTCCGCGACGAGATCACTCCGTACGAGATCCTCTCGCACCAGCCCGACCTGGCCGGCAATGTCATCGCACTGCGCAAGCGCCTGGTCGACACCGACGAAGGCCCGCGCCCGGACAGCTCGCTGGAAGGCCTGGCCAAGCTGCGCCCGGTGTTCCGCAATGGCCAGTTCGGCGGCAGCGTCACCGCCGGCAATTCCTCGCAGATGAGCGATGGCGCCGGTGCGGTGCTGCTGGCCTCGGAACAGGCGATCAAGGATTACGGCCTGACCCCACTGGCGCGTTTTGTCAGCTTCTCGGTGGCCGGCGTGCGTCCGGAAGTGATGGGTATCGGCCCGATCGCGGCAATCCCCAAGGCGCTCAAGCAGGCCGGCCTGACCAAGGACCAGCTCGACTGGATCGAGCTCAACGAAGCCTTCGCCGCGCAGGCACTGGCGGTGATCCGCGACAGCGAACTGGATCCGTCCAAGGTCAACCCGCTCGGCGGCGCCATCGCCCTGGGCCACCCGCTGGGCGCCACCGGTGCGATCCGTGCCGCCACCCTGGTGCACGGCCTGCGCCGTCGCCAGCAGAAGTACGGCATGGTCACCATGTGCATCGGCACCGGCATGGGCGCGGCCGGCATCATCGAAGCGCTTTAAGTCACGGATCGCGAGATCGGCTGCCAAGCCGATCTCGCAACGCTGACGCGGCTGTCAGTCAACCAAGGCGTGCGCAAGCACGCCTTCTTTATGCGCCAGTGCGGGCGGTCGTCAGCGGATGCAAGCGGAACCATGCATCCGTTGCACGCCCGATAGGCACGCTGGCCGAGCGTCACATTTGAGCAGGGCTCCCGATCGGCGCATTGACTGCCGCCCGGCGGCGTCTGCGGCAAGAACGCCCAAAACGTGCCAGCCGTTCGATAGCCAGCGTGGCGCGCACGCAATGCCAACGCATCCCGGTCTTCGCTTCACTCTCGCGAGCGCACAGCGGACGCAAGCCTAGCGCGCCACCAGCCACTGACCGGTACGCGCACCGGCAAACACCAGCGCCAGTCCGGCCACCAGCGTGATGGCCAGATACACGCCGATCATCGCGGACCGATCCGTGCGTGCAAACACCAGGCATTCCATCATCAGCGAAGAGAACGTGGTCAGCCCGCCGATCACGCCGACGATCAGCAAGGCCCGTAGCGGCCAGCTCGACGGGCCGCGCGCATCCAGCCAGACCAGCAGCACGCCGGCGACGAACGAACCGAGCAGATTCACCGTCAACGTGCCCCACGGAAATCCGTTGCCGAAGCGCTGCAGGAATGACGCGCCAATGGCAAAGCGCAGGCCGGAACCCAGCGCACCGCCGGTCATCGCCAACAGCAATTGCTGCCACCACACCGGTGCGTTCATGCGCGCACTCGGCAGGCGGCCGAAGGGGTTTTCAACGAAGTGTCGTGCATGGTCAGCAGCATCCAGTTCCTGAGCGAGAAAAGATGCCGGGGCACAGACCTGCCGCCCCGGCGGGGGTGGGCAGGCATCATCAGCGCGCAAGGTGCGTGCGGTTCAAGGAGGAATGCCATCTCCTGCACAGCCGATTATGCCGTGGGCTTGCCGACCTTGTCAGCCCGTGCCTGTTCGCGCGCGGCGCGCAGACGGTCGAGCTTTTCCTTGAGCTTGATCTCCAGTCCGCGCGGCACCGGGTTGTAGTAGACCCGCTCGCCCATCGCATCCGGAAAGCCGGTCTGGTCCAGCGCGATCCCGCCTTCGGCATCGTGGTCGTACTGATAGTCCTGCCCGTAGCCGAGCGTCTTCATCAGCTTGGTCGGCGCATTGCGCAGGTGCAGCGGCACCTCCTGCGTGCCGGTGGCGCGCACCTCGGCCTTGGCCTGATTGAAGGCGGCATAGCCGGCATTGGACTTGGCGGTACTGGCCAGGTACAGCACCAATTGTGCGAACGCCAGTTCGCCTTCAGGGCTGCCCAGACGCTCGTAGATGTCCCAGGCTTCCAGCGCCATGCTCTGCGCGCGCGGATCGGCCAGGCCGATGTCTTCGATCGCCATGCGGGTCAGCCGGCGTGCCAGGTATGCCGGGTCGCAGCCGCCGTCGAGCATGCGCGTGAGCCAGTACAGCGCGGCATCGGGATTGGAACTGCGCACCGATTTGTGCAGCGCCGAGATCTGGTCGTAGAACTGCTCGCCGTTCTTGTCGAACCGACGCGTGCGGTCGGCCAGCACCTGCAGCAGCGTCTGCGGGGTGATCTGGCCACCCTCGCCGCCTGCCAGTTCCGCGGCAATCTCCAGCAGGGTCAACGCGCGGCGCACGTCGCCGTCGGCGGCGCTGGCAATTTCCAGCAGCGAGGCATCGCTGACCTGGAGCGTTTCCTGCCCCAGCCCGCGCTCTGGATCATGCAGGGCACGTTGCAAGGCCTCGACGATGTCCTGCGGCGAAACGCCCTCCAGCACGTGCACGCGACAGCGCGACAACAATGCCGAATTCAATTCGAACGAGGGATTTTCGGTCGTCGCACCGACGAACAGGATCGTGCCACGCTCGATATGCGGCAGGAATGCATCCTGCTGCGCCTTGTTGAAGCGGTGCACCTCATCGACGAACAACACCGTGCGGCGTCCGCTGGCGAAACGCTGCGCGGCCTCGGCCAGGACCTGCCGCACCTCCGGCAAACCCGACAGCACCGCCGAGATCGCCTTGAATTCGGCATCGGCGTAATGCGCCAGCAGCAGTGCCAGGGTGGTCTTGCCGCAGCCGGGCGGGCCCCACAGGATCATCGAATGCACGCGACCGGATTCCACCGCGCGTCGCAATGCGCTGTCGGGCGCGAGCAGTCGCTTCTGCCCGACCATCTCGTCGAGGGTGCGCGGACGCATGCGCTCGGCCAGCGGGCGCAGATGCTCGCCGTCTACGCTGAGCAGATCGGCTTCGGGAGCGATGGGGAGCTTGGTTCGTGCCACGCGGCATTGTATCGCGTCAGCCAGCGACCTTCTGCGAAGAACGCCATTGGCTGTGCGGATGCTGCAGGCGACGGCTTAGTGCGCGTCGCCGACCACGTCCACGTCCTTGCCCGGCGTGTAGCGGAAGGTGTCGGCAGCGAATGCCGGATTGCGCTTCCAGCCGCTGAAGCTGATCGCAGTGCGCTGGCCGACCGCGTCCACCACTTCCATCCTGGCCAGGCCATCCTTGCCGAACCCCAGCGAGGCCATCTGGAAGCTGGCCTCGGTGTCGACCTTGGGCGTCAGCGACAGCCACTGCAGTCCGTCACGTGGCGCGGCCTCTTCGCTGACGTCGTACTGCTTGTCCAGGCGCGCCGGGTCGATCAACGCGACCAGGGGGCTGTTCTGTTCTTCGCTGCCCTGCGCGCGCACGGTCACCTGCTCCAGATCCGGGTCGAACACCCAGACCTTCTTGCCGTCGGCCACGATCAATTGCCGGTAGGGCTTGGCGTACTCCCAACGGAACTGGCGCGGCGCCGACAATGCCACCCGCCCGCTCGCGCGCTCCTTGACCCGACCATTGGCATCGGAAACCTGCTGGCTGAACTGCCCGTCCAGGCCTTTGAGGCCGCGCGTGAACGTATCCAGCTCCTGGCGCGCGCCGGCGAACGCGGTGCCGGCAAACAGAGCGGTGGCGAGGACGGCATAACGGAGCTGGCGATGCATCGCAGTTTCCAGAAAGGGAATGCGTCAATTCTGGTACTTCGTAGATGAATGGGCGAGCGCTATCGCGTGATGCGTTCAGATCGCGGCGGCGGCCGGTCAGTCCATTCCCTGTGCGGTCTGCACCCTGGACAGATCGCCATACACGATCTGCCCGCGAAAACCGCGCCGTACCTGCTGGTAGAGCTCGCGAAACGCGCGGTAATCCTGCGGCTGACACAGCGCCTGCGGCCCACGCACTGCAGCGCGCTGCAACCGGTGCACCGCCGTCACCGTCTGGCCCTGGCGCGTCCACTCGACCGCATACTCGCCAGCGGCATTGCGAAAGCGGCTGCTGCGCGGGATCGCGATGATCGGCACCGTCGCCGGAAAGCTCACCACATAGGTCTCTTCGCGCACGCTGTCGTTGCAGTAGAACGGGGTCAGGTTGTCTTCGGCCGAGGTGGTCGTGTAGATGCCACGGGTGGATTCAGCGCCGGGCATATCCGGCAAGGTCATGCCGCCGACCACCGAAAAATCCACTGCATCGTCGGCCTGGAACGCGTAGCGATAGTTGAACGGCGCATCCAGGTCCAGCGGGTCGCCCTGGATCAGCAGATCGCCGGTGCCATCGAAGCCGGACTGCGCAATGATCGACTCCTCGATGCGATTGCGGTTTTGCGCATTGAGCTGCACGAACATCGCCCGCAGCCCCACCTCGCCGGTCTGCCCGCTGTCGAGCGTGGTCAGGCCGTGCAGCCCACCCTCGTGGGTAAAGCGGTACTCGGTACGCGCGACATAGCGATTGACCTTGCGGTCGTTGGGCGGGGTATGCGTGACCTTGCCGTCCAGCGTATGCACCACCGGCGCGCCGAGATCGCCGGCCGGCAACTGGCCGAAGCGCGCATAGGGGTTGGTCGAATCCACATACAGGTCGAACGCCGGGATGTAGGTGATGGCGTGGTTGAAGCGGCCAAGCACCGGAATCGGCGGCAGTGTCGGCCCGCCTTCGGCACCGATCAGCACCGGCGTGCTGGCGATGCCTTTGGCCGCCAGCAAGGCTTCCAGGATCACGGTGTGGTCCTTGCAGTCGCCATAGTGGTTGGCCAGGATGCTGTCGGCGCTATTGGGCTCCAGCCCGCCGTTGCCCAGGTACACCGCCACGTAGCGGATATTGCGCGCCACCCACGCGTACAACGCGGCGGCCTGCGCGCGCGGCGCGTCGATACCGCGGGTCACTTCGTCGGCCAGCGCCTGGATCGCCGGCGTCACCGCGGCAGCGCGGCCGCCCTTGACGTGATAGGCCAGGCCCATCTGCGACCAGCTGTCGAAGGTGCTGGCCATCAGGGTGGGGCTGAATTCCCAGGTCGCCGCACTCCAGTTCTGGTTCTTCATCGGCGCGGTGCGCTGATAGCGCCACTCCCAGCGCGCCTGGTCGCCGCGCACCACCGGCCTGGTCCCGCCCTGCAGCCCGCGCACCGACAAATGCATCGGCAATGCCTTCGGCGCCACCAGGGTGACCACCGCATCGTCGTATTGCGCGAACACGCTGAAGGTTTCCCACAGGCTGAAGTACCCGGGGAAGTACGGCGTGTTCTGCGCCCGCCGCACGCGATAGACGATGCGCGCACCCGGCGCCAGATTCGGGAACACCACCACCTTGACCTTGCGGTCGGCATACATCGCCGCCGCGGCGCTGGAATAGCTTTCCTGGGTGTAGATCTTGTCGGGCGCCACGTCCTGGCGCAGTCCTTCGGCGGTGACGGTGTAGGCCTGCAGCACCTCCAGGGTCTCCATCTTCTCGCTGTAGCTCAGCCGCACCTGGCTGAACTGCTCCACCGCCGATTTGGTCTTCAGCAGGATCTCGTACTCGTCGGTTTCCACGCTGCTGGCGTCGGCACGCACTTCGTAGTCGGCGCGATAGCGCACGAAGCTGTAGTTGGTGTCGGCCTGCGCGCGCGCCGCAGCGGCAGCAGGGGCGGGCTGTTGCTGGGCCTGGGCCTGGGCCTGGGCCTGGGCCAGCAACGGCAATGAGATCAGCAGCAGGAGCAGCAACACGGAACGACGCAGCATGGGCCTTGAATCGCGGCGGACCGGAGCGGCCCTCGTGCAACAGGGTAGCCGGTGCACGCCGCAGCGTCAGGCACCGGCCTCCAACATCACCGCATCCCTGCGCGCGGGCACGCACAGGCAGCCCGGATCAGCGTGGAATCCCGCTCTGCCACCGGCAGGCGGACACGCGCCGCGTTGCCGGCCGCCGGTTACTTGGGCGGCGGCGGCGCCAGCACGGTGCGGTCGCCATTGTGCTCGGGTTGGCTGACCACGCCGGCCGCTTCCATCGCTTCGATCAGGCGTGCAGCGCGGTTGTAGCCGATCTTCAAGCGCCGCTGCACGCCGGAGATCGAGGCGCGCCGGGTTTCGGTGACGATACGCAAGGCTTCGTCGTACAAGGGGTCGGACTCGTCGCCGCCACCACCGCTGCTCTCAGGCAAGCCGGTCGCACCAACTACGGTGCCGTCGCCCATGGTCTGCACTTCGTCCAGCACGCCGTCGACATACGACACCGGCCCGCTGGCCTTGAGGTGCTCGACCACCCGATGCACTTCCTCGTCGCTGACGAAGGCGCCATGCACGCGGTCCGGCAGCGCCGTGCCCGGCGGCAGGTACAGCATGTCGCCGTTGCCCAGCAGCGCTTCGGCGCCGGACTGATCCAGGATGGTGCGCGAGTCGATCTTGGAGCTGACCTGGAACGCCACGCGGGTCGGGATATTGGCCTTGATCAGGCCGGTGATCACGTCCACCGACGGCCGCTGCGTGGCCAGGATCAGATGGATGCCGGCCGCACGCGCCTTCTGCGCCAGGCGCGCGATCAGCTCCTCGACCTTCTTGCCGACGATCATCATCATGTCGGCGAATTCGTCGATGAAGATCACGATGAACGGCAGCGTTTCCAACGGCCGCGGCGCTTCGCCCAGTTCGGGGTTGGGCTTGAACAACGGGTCCATCATCGGCTGGCCGGCGTCGATGGCGTCCTTGATCTTCTTGTTGAAGCCGGCCAGGTTGCGCACGCCCACCGCGCTCATCAGCTTGTAGCGGCGCTCCATCTCGGCCACGCACCAGCGCAGGCCGTTGGCGGCCTCCTTCATGTCGGTGACCACCGGCGCCAGCAGATGCGGGATGCCCTGGTAGACGCTCAGTTCCAGCATCTTCGGGTCGATCATCAGCATCCGCAGTTCCTTGTGCGAAGCCTTGAACAGCAGGCTCAGCACCATCGCGTTGACCGCCACCGACTTGCCCGAGCCGGTGGTACCGGCCACCAGCAAATGCGGCATGCGCGCCAGGTCGGCGACGGTCGGGCGTCCGGCGATGTCCTTGCCCAGGGCAAGCGTCAGCGGGCTGGCCGACTTGTCGTATTCCTTGGAGCGCAGCAGTTCGGACAGGAAGATCATCTCGCGGCTGACATTGGGGATCTCCAGGCCGATCACCGACTTGCCCGGGATCACATCCACCACGCGCACCGACTTGACCGACAGCCCGCGCGCGATGTCCTTGTCCAGCGAGCTGATCTGGCTGACCTTGATGCCCGGCGCCGGCTCGATCTCGAAACGGGTGATCACCGGGCCCGGATAGGCCCCGACCACCTGCGCCTCGATGCGGAAGTCCTTGAGCTTGAACTCGATCTGCCGCGACAACGTCTCCAGCGTCTCTTCCGAATAGCCCTTGGCCTGCGGCTTGGGATCGTCCAGCAGCGCGAGCGGCGGCAGGTCGGAACCGTCCGTGCTGACGCCCTGGAACATCGGGATCTGGGTATCGCGCTTGGCGCGCTCGCTCTTTTCCACCACCGGTGCCGGCGGCGGCTCGATCTTGACCGGCTCGCGCTTGGCCTGCTTGACCGCATCGACCTTGCGCACTTCCTCGCGCTCTTCGCGCATCACGCGGGTCTGCTGCCACTCGCTGGCCTGGTGGGTCTTGCGCTGCATCAACGGCCCCAGCGCCAGCACCCAGGTGCCGATACGCTCCATCACCGCAAACCACGACAGGCCGGTGGCCAGGGTGATCGACACCAGCAGCAGCACCAGCACGAACAGGTTGGCACCCAGCGCCCCGAACCCGGCGCTCAGCGAATTGCTGACCAAGCGCCCAAGGATCCCACCGGCCCCGGCCACATCGCCGTTGAACAGGCGCAGATGCAGGAAGCCGGTCGAGGCGATCAAGAACCCGACCATGCCGACCAGCCGCAATGCCGGCCCCAGATCGGCTTCGGCCTGCCCTTCCTTGTCCATGCCGAACAAGGCGATCCAGGCCACCGCTCCCAGTACCACCGGCAGCAGGAAGGCCACATAACCGAACAGCTGCAGCAGTACGTCGGCCGTCCAGGCGCCGACGCGGCCGCCCATGTTGTGCACCGGCGCGACCACGCTGCCGGTCTGCGACCAGCCGGGATCGGCGCTCGAATAGGTGAACAGGCTGGCCAGCAGATACAGCAGCAGCGGCGCCACCGCGATCAATGCCAGATCGCGCCAGAGCTTTTGCCGACGCGGATTGTCCGCCACCGCTGTCTTGCGCGAGGACGTCTTGCCCTCAGCGGGCTTGCTGCGTTCGGGAACCTGCTTTGCCACCTGTAGCCAGACCTTAGAAAAATGCTGTTAGTGGTTGATAATAAACGACCGAGGCCGCGGTTTCAGCTGTTGTATCAGCGTCGCCTGCCCGGGCACGCGCCGGTCAACAAAAAACGCCGCACGAGGCGGCGTCGATTACGCGTACGGGGTGGACCATGCCATCTGCGGTTCAAGCAGTTCCATCGCGCCGCCTTGATTCACCGGGTGGGGACCGCCACTCTATGCCGCCACAGGGGCGCGAATTCAGTCGCCTGCCCTGCCAATTCCTAGACCGCGAGTATACATGAGCGCCTCTTCTGCCAGTCCCGCCAAGCATTCCCGCCTGCTGATCCTGGGCTCCGGCCCGGCCGGCTGGACCGCCGCGGTCTACGCCGCCCGCGCCAACCTCAAGCCGGTGGTGATCACCGGCCTGCAGCAAGGCGGCCAGCTGATGACCACCACCGAAGTCGACAACTGGCCGGGCGACCCCCACGGCCTGATGGGCCCGGACCTGATGAGCCGCATGCAGGCCCATGCCGAGCGCTTCGAGACCGAGGTGATCTTCGACCACATCCACACCGCCGACCTGTCACAGCGCCCGTTCCGGCTGATCGGTGACGGTGCCGAGTACACCTGCGACGCACTGATCATCTCCACCGGCGCCACCGCCAAGTACCTGGGCATCCCCAGCGAGGAAGCCTTCAAGGGCCGCGGTGTGTCTGCCTGCGCCACCTGCGACGGGTTCTTCTACAAGGACCAGGACGTGGTGGTGGTCGGCGGCGGCAACACGGCAGTCGAGGAAGCGCTGTACCTGTCCAACATCGCCCGCAAGGTCTACCTGGTCCACCGCCGCGACACCCTGCGCGCCGAAAAGATCATGCAGGACAAGCTGTTCGCCAAGGTCGCCGCCGGCAAGATCGAGACAGTCTGGCACCACGCCATCGACGAAGTGCTGGGCAACGATGCCGGCGTCACCGGCGTACGGGTCAAGTCCACCCTCGACGGCAGCACCCGCGAGATCGTCGCGCACGGCTTCTTCGTCGCCATCGGCCATCACCCCAACACCCAGCTGTTCGACGGCCAGCTGGCGATGAACAACGGCTACCTGGAGATCCGCTCCGGCCTCAACGGGGCAGCGACCGAGACCTCGGTGGCCGGCGTGTTCGCTGCCGGCGACGTTGCCGACCAGCACTACCGCCAGGCGATCACCTCGGCCGGTTTCGGCTGCATGGCCGCACTGGATGCCGAGCGCTATCTCGACAAGAGCGCCTGAGGTGGCCGCTGACCGCCGGCCGCGCCGCGCGGGCAGCGCCGATGCCGGCGGGCCGGGCGCATGAGCGTCACCGCCCGCTGGTGCCGCCGGCTGGACGAGCTCCCGGCCGGTGCCTGGGACGCGCTGCACGACGGCGCGCACCCGTTCATTTCCTATGCTTTCCTGGAGGGCCTTGAACGGGAGGGCTGCCTGCGCCCCGACTGGGGCTGGAATCCGCTGCACCTGACGCTATGGGACGGCGACACGCTGGTCGCTGCGGCGCCGGGGTACCTGAAGAACAACTCGCACGGCGAGTTCGTATTCGACCACGCCTGGGCGCATGCGTATGCGCGTTATGGCCAGGAGTACTTCCCCAAGTGGCTGTGCGGGGTTCCCTACTCGCCGGTGACCGGCCCGCGCCTGCTGGGGGCACCGCGATGGCGCCCGCAGTTGCTCGCGGCGATGCGCGAGCTGGTGGAGCGCAGCGGGCTGTCGTCGGCGCATGTGAACTTCTACCCGGCCGACGAAGATGCGGCCTTCGATAGCGACTGGCTGGAGCGCAACGACCTGCAGTACCACTGGCATAACGCCAGCGACTGGAGCGACTTCGAAACCTTCCTGGCCGCGATGGACCACAAACGGCGCAAGAACATCCGCCAGGAGCGCGCCAAGGTGCAGCGGGCCGGTGTGCAGCTGCGCGTGGTCCATGGCGATGAAGCCAGCGCTGCCGACCTGGAAGCGATGTATGGCTTCTATCTCAAGACCTTCAACGAATACGGCAACTCGCCTGCGCTGACGCCGGAATTCCTGCGTCATCTGGCCCGGCACCTGCCGCGCCAGCTGGTGATGTTTCTGGCCGAGCTGGACGGGCGCCCGATCGCCGGCGCGCTGTGCCTGCGCGGGCGCGACACGCTGTACGGGCGTTACTGGGGCGGCGAAGCCCTGCCTGGGCTGCATTTTGAAACCTGCTACTACCAGGGCATCGACTACTGCCTGCGCGAAGGCCTGACCCGCTTCGAGCCGGGCGCGCAGGGCGAGCACAAGATCGCACGCGGCTTTCTGCCCACCCTGGTCCGCAGCCGTCACTGGATTGCCGACCCCGGCTTCCGCGAGCCGCTGGCGCACTGGTGCGCCGACGAACGCCGGGCGGTCGCCCGGCACGCACGCGAGCTGTCCGAGCACAGCCCGTTCCGCGATTGAACCCGCGCGGCAGCCAGGCCGGCTGCACCCGCCCTGATCGCAGGCTGGCCTCTTGCAGGCGACACGCGACGCGCCCCGTCCAAGGACAGTCGTCAGCCCGGTAAGAACTGCACGCCCGGCAGCGCGTGCTCGTGCACGCATGCCGCGGCGCGTATCGAGGACGCAGTGCAGCGTGCCGGGGACTGCGTGCCCCGGGTGCGCCATGGACGACAGGCTCTACACTGCGCGCATGTCCCGCGCCCTTCCCTACCTGCTGGCGACCGATCCGGCCGCGCCCTTCCCGCCGGCCGAACAGGCCTTTCGCGAGCCGGACGGCCTGCTTGCCATCGGCGGCGACCTGTCGCCGCAACGCCTGCTCAAGGCCTATGCCGGTGGCGTGTTCCCCTGGTTCTCGGACGGCCAGCCGATCCTGTGGTGGAGCCCGGACCCGCGCACGGTGTTTCGTACCGATGGCGTACGCCTGTCCTCGCGCTTCCGGCGCCAGTTGCGCGGCAGCCGCTGGATGCTGCGCGCCGATACCGCCTTCGCACAGGTGATCGCGGCCTGCGCGTCGATTCCGCGCGCCGGCCAGGACGGCACCTGGATCACCACCACGATGCAGCAGGCCTACCTCGAACTGCATCGGCTGGGCCATGCGCATTCGCTGGAAGTGTTCGATGGCCCACGCCTGGTCGGCGGTATCTACGGAGTGGCGATCGGCCAGATGTTCTTCGGCGAGAGCATGTTCAGTGCCGTCAGCGGCGGCTCCAAGGTGGCGCTGGCGGCGCTGGCCGCGCATCTGCACGCCTGCGGTTGGCCATTGCTCGATGCGCAGGTGGAAAATCCGCACCTGATGCGCCTGGGCGCGCAGCGCCTGCCACGTGCAGACTTCCTGCAGCAGGTACGGCTGCAGGTCGGCCAGACTGCGCTGCCGGGCAGCTGGTCCGAGCGCTACGGCGAGCGGCCTGCCAGCGCGCTTGCTGAAGTCCGCTTAACATAAAATTTGCACCGCGGGGAGATGGAGCGTAAAATGCTGTCCCTTACGGCCCTCCCGGGCCAGCCGTGATTGCACAGGATTACATGTCGAAAGACGACTCCATTGAATTCGAAGGCAGCGTCAGCGAGACGCTTCCCAACACCACGTTCCGGGTCAAGCTGGAAAACGGGCATGAAATCATCGCCCACATCTCCGGCCGCATGCGCAAGAACTACATCCGCATCCTGACCGGCGACCGGGTCAAAGTTGAAATGACTCCGTACGACCTGACCAAGGGTCGTATTACCTACCGCATGAAGTAAGCGGTTCTGGTGTGAGACGCGAGGCGGCCAATGGCCGCTTTTTGTCGTGGCCGGGATCTGGGCAGTTGGCAGACGTGGCTGGCCGATGTCGTCGGCTTGCCCTGCCGTCGCTGGTGTCATCGGCGTTTGTGCCCAGCCGATCCATTGCCTCGGTTCCGAGGTGTGCGGTTGTCGCTGGTGGTTTGCCGCTCCTCCGCGATCGCCGCGGCTGTGCGCCCTTCCGGCTGTGCGTCTCCAGGGACATAAAAAAACCGCTCCTTCGAGCGGTTTTTTCAATTCAGGACTGCAGAGCGATCAGTCGACGGTCGCCGGCAGCAGACGCTCCGGTTCCGGATGCGCCTCCACCACCAGCTCGCCGTCCTTGACGTCGATATTGACCCGACCGCCTTCCACCAGCTTGCCGAACAACAGCTCGTCGGCCAGCGGGCGCTTGATCTTCTCCTGGATCACTCGCGACATCGGGCGCGCACCCATCAGCGGATCGAAGCCGTGCTGGGCCAGCCAGTCGCGCGCAGTCGGCGTGGCCGACAACGACACGTGCTTTTCCTGCAACAGCATTTCCAGCTCGATGATGAACTTGTCCACCACGCGCAGGATGTGGTCAAAGCCCAGCGGCTGGAACTGCACGATCGCATCCAGGCGGTTACGGAACTCGGGCGTGAACCCGCGACGGATCGATTCCATCGCATCGGTGGAGTGATCCTGCTTGGTGAAGCCGATCGACCGCCGCGAGGCCTGGGTGGCGCCGGCATTGGTCGTCATCACCAGGATCACGTTCTTGAAGTTCGCCTCGCGCCCGTTGGTGTCGGTGAGGATGCCGCGATCCATGACCTGCAACAGGATGTTGAAGATGTCCGGATGCGCCTTCTCCACCTCGTCCAGCAGCAGCACGCAGTGCGGCGTCTTGACGATCTTCTCGGTCAGCAGGCCACCCTGGTCGAAACCGACATAGCCAGGAGGCGCGCCGATCAGGCGGCTGATCGAATGCGCTTCCATGTATTCGGACATGTCGAAGCGCACCAGCTCGATCCCCAATTGCAGCGCGAGCTGCTTGGTGACCTCGGTCTTGCCGACACCGGTGGGACCGGCAAACAGGAAGTTGCCGATCGGCTTCTCCGGATTGGCCAGGCCCGAGCGCGCGAGCTTGATCGAGCCGGCCAGCGTCTCGATCGCCGGGTTCTGGCCGAAGATCACCATCTTCAGATTGCGCTCCAGATGCTGCAGCACGTCCTTGTCGGTCGCGCTGACCTGCTTGGCCGGAATCCGCGCCATCTTGGCGACGATGGTCTCGATCTCCTCGATATCGATCAGCTCCTTGCGCTTGCCCTCGGGCAGCAGGCGCTGACGCGCACCGGCTTCGTCGATCACATCGATCGCCTTGTCCGGCAGCAGACGGTCGCCGATATGCTTAACCGACAGGTCCACGGCGGCCTGCAGCGCATCGTCGGCATAGGTCACGCCGTGGTGCGCTTCGTACTTGGGCTTGAGGCCCTGCAGGATTTCGAACGTCTCGCCCACGGTCGGCTCGACGATGTCGATCTTCTGGAAGCGACGCGCCAGCGCACGGTCCTTTTCGAAGATGCCGCGGTATTCCTGGAACGTGGTCGAGCCGATGCAGCGCAGCTCGCCCGACGACAGCGCAGGCTTAATCAGATTGGAGGCGTCCATCGTGCCGCCCGACGCCGACCCGGCACCGATGATGGTGTGGATCTCGTCGATGAACAGCACCGCATTGGGCACCTTCTTCAGCGCCGCCAGCACGCCCTTGAGGCGCTTCTCGAAGTCGCCGCGGTACTTGGTACCGGCCACCAGCGCGCCCAGGTCCAGCGAGAAGATCACTGCGTCGGCCAGCACTTCCGGCACGTCGTTGTCGACGATGCGCTTGGCCAGCCCCTCGGCAATGGCGGTCTTGCCGACACCGGCCTCGCCCACGTACAGCGGATTGTTCTTGCGGCGGCGGCACAGCACCTGGATGGTGCGCTCGATTTCGTCACCACGGCCGACCAGCGGGTCGATCTTGCCGTTGCGAGCCTGCTCGTTGAGATTGGTGGCGAACTCGGCCAGCGCATCGCCCTTGGCCTCGCCCTCCCCGCCCTCGCTCTTGGGCTCGCCATCGGAGGTGGACGGCTGCTCGCCGTCCTCACCCAGCTTGGCGATGCCATGCGAGAGGTAGTTGACGATATCCAGACGGGTGATGTCCTGCTGGTTCAGGAAATACACCGCGTGCGAATCCTTCTCGCCAAAGATCGCCACCAGCACATTGGCGCCGGTGACTTCCTTCTTGCCCGAGGATTGCACGTGATAGACCGCACGCTGCAGCACGCGCTGGAAGCCCAGCGTGGGCTGGGTGTCGCGGCCATCGTCTTCGGCCAGGCGCGAGACCGAGGCCTCGATCGCCTGCTCCAGATCGTTGTGCAGACGCACCTGGTCAGCGCCGCAGGCCTTGAGGACGGCCTGGGCGGACGGGTTGTCCAGCAGCGAGAGCAGCAGGTGCTCAACGGTCATGAACTCGTGACGCGCCTCGCGTGCTCGCTTGTAGCACTGGCCGATGGTTTGCTCTAGGTCTTTGCTGAACATTGGTAACTCCGAACGGCTGTTGCCAACAATATGCGGCTTTTGTTGGGATTTACCACAACCCTATCGGATAGGCATGTTCAGACGGCGTTAGCATGTGATTGCAGCCACAGTGTTGCGCTGCTGGAATGATCCAATCGATCCGTCAGGCCTGTTCCATCGTGCACAGCAGCGGATGCTGGTTCATGCGCGAGAATTCGTTGACCTGCGCGACCTTGGACTCGGCGACTTCGCGGCTGTAGACCCCGCAAACGCCACGTCCGCGGGTATGGACATGCAGCATGACCTGCGTGGCCCGCTCCAGATCGAGGTTGAAAAACTGCTGCAGCACCGTCACCACGAAGTCCATCGGGGTGTAGTCGTCGTTCAGCAGAAGCACCTGATAACGCGGCGGTGGCGCCACTTCAGGCTTGCTGGCTTCGACCGTGAGGCCGTGATCGTGTTCGTGTGAGGTCTTACGAGGCATCCGGGCATTATACGGTTCATCGCCGCACGCATTGGACGATTTACGCCGCGCCCCGCACAATTTGTCTCCGATTCCATGGCTGGCCCTTGATGACCGATTCCCTGACCGCGCCCTTGCTGGTGCCGTCGTTCACCGCCGACTTGTCCAGCTCCATGCGCGAAGCAGGGTCCAACGGCCGTCTGGGCCGGCGTCACGCCCTGACCCTCGCCGGCAAGGCGAGCAACCCTTCGATCGAGCAGGACCTGCAGCGATGAGCGCCTCCGGACAACGCTGGCATCCGGATGTCACCGTGGCCACCGTGGTGGTGCGCGACGGGCGCTTCCTGCAGGTCGAAGAGCACATCGGTGACCGGCTGCTGTTGAACCAGCCTGCCGGACACCTGGAACCGGACGAAAGCCTGCTCGACGCGGCGGTGCGCGAGACCCTGGAAGAGACCGGCTGGGATGTGCGCCCGACCCACTTCATCGGCACCTACCAGTGGGTCGCCCCGAGCGGCCAGTGCTTCCTGCGGTTTGCGTTTGTCGCCGAGGCCCTGACCCACCATCCCGAGCGCAGCCTGGACACCGGCGTGGTGCGTGCCTTGTGGATGACGCCGGAAGAATTGCGCAGCGCCACCGAGCGGATGCGCAGCCCGTTGGTGTGGGAGGTGGTGGCCGATTACTTGGCCGGCCAGCGCCATCCGTTGGCATTGGTGCGGCACGTCGCATGAGTACGCCGCGCATCGTGGTCGGTGTCTCCGGCGGCGTAGATTCGTCGGTGGCGGCCTGGCGGCTGGCCCAGCAAGGCGAGTCGCTCGCCGGACTGTTCATGCAGAACTGGGCCGACGATGGCAGCGGCGATTGCCGCGCCGAGGACGACCGCCGCGATGCGGTGGCGGTGTGCGGGGTGCTGGGCATTGCGTTCCATTTCCGCGATTTTTCCGGCGAATACTGGAGCGGCGTGTTCGAGCACTTCCTGGCCGAATACGCGGCCGGGCGCACGCCCAACCCCGATGTGCTGTGCAACCGCGAGGTCAAGTTCAAGCATTTCCTGGATGCGGCCCAGGCGCTGGGCGCCGAGCGCATCGCCACCGGCCACTACGCCCGGGTGGCGCACAGCGGCGGGCGCTGGCGCCTGCTGCGCGGCGCCGACCGCGGCAAGGACCAGAGTTATTTCCTGCATCAGCTGGGACAGACCCAGCTGGCCGCGACGCTGTTTCCGATCGGCGACCTGGAAAAAAGCACGCTGCGCCGGATCGCCCAGGATGCCGGCCTGCCGACGCATGCCAAGAAGGATTCCACCGGCATCTGCTTCATCGGCGAGCGCGATTTCCGCGAGTTCCTGGGCCGTTACCTGCCCGCGCGCACCGGCGAGATCCGCGACCCGCAGGGGCAACGCATCGCCGAGCATCCGGGGGTGTTCTATTTCACCCTGGGGCAGCGCGAAGGCCTGAACATCGGCGGCGTGCGTGGACGCGCCGCCGCGCCGTGGTACGTGGTCGGCAAGGATGTGGCGAGCAATGTGCTGTATGTGGACCAGGACCGTGACAGCCCGCTGCTGCAATCACGCTGGCTGCAGTCCGAGCAGGCCCATTGGGTCACCGGCGCGCCGCCGGCGCGCAGCTTCGCTTGCACCGCACAGACCCGTTACCGACAGCCCGACGAGCCGTGCACGGTGCAGGTGCAGGACGATGGCAGCGTGCAGGTGCGTTTCGAGCGGCCGCAGCGGGCGGTAACGCCCGGGCAGTCGCTGGTGTTGTACGACGGCGAGGAATGCCTGGGCGGCGCGGTCATTGCCGCCACCGATGCGCCGCTGGAACGCCAATTGGCGGGATCTTCTTTTTCACCTGAGGTAGTGGCTTGATGAGTTCTTCCATGGATCACCGCGTACTGGCGCTTGCCGGTGTCGCCCAGGCCTTGCAACAGGTGCGGCGGATCGCCGAAACCGGGCACTCGGAGGCTGCGACGGTGCGTACCGCCATGGACAGCGTGTTCCGGGTGGATGCGGCCTCGCCGGAGGCCGTGTACGGCTCGCCGGCGGACCTGGCACCGGGCCTGCGGCTGCTGCATAACTATTTCCACAATCAGGGCCAGGACGAGGTCCTGCCGCGGCTGGCGTTGGCGGTGCTGCAGCTGGAGCGCCGCTTCGTGCGCGACACCACCACCGTCGCCACGGTCTCCAAGGGCATCGAGGCGGCCGCGCGTCAGGCACAGAGCCTGGGCGACAGCGGCCATCCGGACGTGTTGAATTCGCTCGGCGGGCTGTATGCGCAGACCATCAGCCACCTGCGCCCCAAGGTCATGGTGCAGGGCAATCCGCATTACCTGGGCCAGGCCGGCGTGGTTGCGGAAATCCGCGCGTTGCTGCTGGCCGCTGTCCGCTCGGCGGTGTTGTGGCGGCAGATGGGTGGCAGCCTGTGGGATTTCCTGTTCGCCAAGCGCGCAATGATCGAGGCGGTGGACCGCGCGCTGCGCTAACCACCTGACAATTCGGGTTGCCACATGCGCCAGCGGTCGCTGGCGCGTGTCAACATCGGTTGAACGGGCGAGACGATGTGGCGATCGTCGCTAAAGACACAGGGGGGACGGCCGATACAGCAACCGTGACTCTGCCGAGAACGCCCATGTATTCACGTCCACTTATCCGTCTGGCCGCCCCTTTGGCCCTGACCTTGCTGTTTCCCTTCGCTGTCGGATTCGACTGGCCCGCTTCGGTGCGCTGGGCGATCCTGGCGACCATGACGCTCAGCTGGCTCGGTTTCGCTGCCTGGGTGACCTACTCCCAGTTCCGGCGTAATCCGGACCAGACCCGCATCCTGCGCGAGCAGGACCAGCTGCTCAACGAACTGCGTACGTTCGTCAGCAACGAAGTCGACGGTTCGCGCTCGGAAGTCGAGCGTGCCCGCGAACTGATCCGCCAGGCCGTGTCCGGTCTTGGTGGCAGCTTCGAAGCGATGAACCGCAAGTCGCGTCAGCAAAGCCAGGCATTGGCCCGCATCGTCGACCGTGCCGGTGACGACGGCAGCGCCGGTGTCGACGTCGCCCGCTTCGCCCAGCACGCCAGCTCCCGGATGGAGCAGCTGGTGGAAGCGCTGGAACAGGTGAGCGGCCAGAGTACCAATACGGTGCACCACATCGATGAGATGGCCCAGCACCTGGATGGCATCTTCGCGCTGCTGGAAGACGTCAAGTCGATCGCCGACCAGACCAACCTGCTGGCCCTGAACGCCGCCATCGAAGCAGCACGTGCCGGTGAAGCCGGTCGCGGCTTCGCGGTGGTCGCCGACGAGGTGCGCAATCTGTCCGAGCGTTCCACCACCTTCAACGAACAGATCCGCAAGCTGGCACACAGCTCCAAGGAATCGATCGCCAAGGTCCGTGAAACGGTCTCGCAGCTGGCCTCGCGTCACATGGATCGCTCCCGCGAAGCCCGGCATGAATCGGCGGCGATGCTGGAGAATGTCGCGCAGATCAACGCCTCGTTGGGCGACGGCATGCGCGAAATCTCCGAATGCGCGCGTTCCATCGACGGTAGCGTGGCCGAAGCGGTGCGTGCCCTGCAGTTCGAGGACATCGCCACGCAGACGCTGAGCGGTATCCATACCCACCTGGATCGTCTCACCGCGATCAACCGTGAAGCGGTGGCGCTGCAGGAACTTCTGCATCGTAACGGCGGCGTGTACGACAGCGATCTGGTCGCCGCGCTGCAGAAGGTGTCCACCCGCCTGCGCGATATGCGTGTGGAGTGGGAGCGCCCGCCGCACAAGCCGGTGGCGCAGCAAGGCATGGGTGCCGGTACGGTCGAACTGTTCTAAGACCGCTACCACGCACTGCCTGATTCCGACATTCCCCGGCCTTCCGGGGATTTGTCGTTCCGCAACAACCTGGTATTCCGCTCATGACGCTACTTGCCCCGCCCACCGATGCATCCACCGCCGTGCTCGAATCAGCCGCGCTGGCGGCTGCACATGCCCAGCGTATTGCGCAAAGCGACGCTGCCCGGCCTGCGCTGCGCAGCGTGCGCATGCCGGCCGCGCTGGAACGGCTGGAGCATGCCGCCCGTGCGGAAGTGCAGGCAATGCAGAACCCTCGCCGCAGTTGCAGCGAAGAAGACCTGCTGTTTGCGACCGTGGCCTGGGATCTGGGTCTGGATGGCGCCGCTGTCGGCGTGTCTGGAGCCTGACATCTGTGCGACGGCGGGGCGTGCCTCGGCAGGCGCCCCGCCGGTTGTTTCCACTGCCCGACCTGTGGCGCTGGTACGCCAGCCGTGCCACCAGGCGTGGCTCCGAGCATGGGCGACCATTCGATTGCAGCACCAGGGTGACCTCTCCCCTGCCCGTCTGCTCGACGACCTCTAAGAATCCCACGAAACAATGTCCCGCTTCGCTCGGCTGATCTACGGCCTGGCTGCAAGGCGCTTGCCCGCTCCCGGTCGCGAGACACGCCGCGAATCCATCGCTCCAGGCTCGTATGCGGTATCCATGCCGCAGGTTTCGAGGTAGTGAGCGGGCTACACCGAGACGCCCCTGCTGCTCGCAGCTGCCGCATGTGCCTTCGGTAGTTTGGCGCGTGATAGCTCAGGTGTAGAGCGCCTGGCGCTGTGGCTTGGCTGCAGGGCCCTTGTCTGCCCACCATGCGGGACACGCCATGACTCCGTTCCTGAAGTCGCTTCAGCGACATCCATGCCGCACAAGGTCCCCGCGATGGTAAGCGGGCTGCACCGGCACGACGCAGCTCCTGCTCTGAATTGCAGCGTGTGCCTTTCCGGTAGTCCGGTAGGTGAGGTTTAGAGCGCCTAGCTTTGTGGCTTGGTTGCAGGGCCCTTGCCCGCCCACCGTCGCGGGACACGCCGTGAATCCGTCCATGGAGGCTCTGGCGCGGCATCCATGCCGCTCAAGGTCCCGCGACGGTAGGCGGACAAGGACCAGTCGGGATGGTCGGTGTGCATGGCTGCAAGCGGGGCACAAGGTTGCTTTTTGTATAGCCGGGGGTTGGGCCATCTTCCCAACGAAAGCCGAGCAGCGGGCGAGCTTTTAAAGTAACCGCTTGGTGTGGCGTCCTCACCGGTTGCGGAACCCTTGGCGGCATGGATGCCGCCATGGAGCCTCCGCGGACGGATTCACGGCGTGTCCCGCAAGTGACGAAGGCATCACGCCCTCGACTCATCGAGCTTTTGACTTGCGTATGCGGACAGTCAGACGATTGAACAGCCGGACGACGCCAGGCGCTGCGACAGGTTGCGTCAGCCGGCAATGACCAGGCGTGCACCGAGGCGCATGCCGGCTTCGGCCTCGCGCAGCCACTGCGCCATGTCGCGCGGCGACAGCGGCCGCGAATAGAAGTAGCCCTGGATTTCGTCGCAGCCCTGCTGGCGCAGCAGTGCATCTTCCTGCACCGTCTCCACCCCTTCGGCCACCACCTGCATGCCGAGCGCATGGCCCAGATGCACGATGGCCTGGGTCACTTCGGCGGTGTTGGCGTCGTCGAGCATCCCCTGGACGAAGCTACGGTCGATCTTCAGGCGCTGCACCGGAAAGCGGTTGAGGTAATGCAGGTTGGAGAAGCCGGTACCGAAGTCGTCCACCGCCAACAGCACGCCATTCTGTTCGAACAGCTCGAAACAGCGGCGCAGCGCATCCGAATCGCGGATCAATGCCGATTCGGTCAATTCCAGTTCCAGGCGCGAGGGCGACCAGCCGTTGTCGCGGCAGATTTCCAGTACACGCTCGGCAAAGCCGCGCTCGCGCAGCTGCACCGCGGACACATTGACGGCGATGCGGCTGAAATTGAGCCCGGCGCGATCCCAGACCACGGCCTGGCGGCAGGCTTCGCCGATCACCCATTCGCCCAGGCGCACGATCTCGCCGCACTCCTCGGCAATGGGAATGAACTCGACCGGGCTGCACTGGCCATGACCGGGGCGATTCCAGCGCATCAGCGCTTCGATCGCAGGCGAGGATTCGCCCACCGTATTGACCAGCGGCTGGTAGACTAGGGTGAACTCTTCGCGCTCCAGCGCGCCTTGCAGTGCGTGTTCCAACTCCAGGCGGCGCTGCGCGCGCATCAGCACGTCCTGGCTGTAGTAATGGAAGGTGTTGCGGCCCGATTCCTTGGCTGCATACATCGCCGCATCGGCGGCGCGCAACAGGCTGTCGAAATCCGACAGGCCTTCGCCCTGCAGCGCGATGCCGATGCTGGCACCGAGCTTGAGGGTGACGTGGTCCTTGCGCAGCGGCTCGCCAAGGGCGCTGATCAACTTGCGCGCAACATGGCCGGCGTCTTCCGGTTCGGAGAGATCGCGCAGCAGCACGATGAATTCGTCGTCGCTGAAGCGACCGAACAGGTCGCTGTTGCGCAGATGCTGATGCAGGCGCGCAGAGGCCAGCTTGAGCAGGTTGTCGCCGGTGGCGTGACCGAACGAATCGTTGATGCTCTTAAAGCCATCCAGATCGATCAGCAGCATTGCCAGTACCTGGCCACGCTCGTGCGCCTCGCGAATCGCGTTCTCCGCCTGCTCGCGCAGCAGGAAACGGTTGGGCAGACCGGTCAGGCGATCGTAGTGGGCCAGCAGCTCGATGCGCTCGTTGGCCTCGCGTTCGCGGGTGACGTCACGGAACAAGGCGACGAAACGCGGCGGCAGGCCTTCGCGGCGGTCCAGCTCGATCAGCACCTGTACCCAGATCCGCTGGCCGGAATTGCGGTAGAAACACAGTTCCAGCTGTTCGGGCAGGCCACCGTCGGAGATACGCAGCAGCGCCGCCTCGAAGGCGTCGCGCGAATCCTGCGTGTACAGCGACAGCGCCTGCTCCAGGGTGATGTTTTCCTTGCGCAGGCCGTGGATGCGGTAGCACTCCTCGGTCCATTGCATGCGCCGGGTGTCGACCTCGATCTCGCAGCCGCCGATCTTGCCCAGCGCGGACACGCGGTTGAGCAGCTCGGTGCGCCAGCGGATCAATGCATCGGTCTGGCGCTGCTCGGTGACGTTCTGCAACTGGCCCAGCAGGCGCACCATGGCGCCATTGCCGTCGAACACCGGCTGCGCCCAGACCCGCAGGTGATGCGGATTGATGCTGGCAGGCCCGTTGATCTCCAGCTCGAAATGCACCGGTACGCCTTCGTGCTTGATCTTGCGCCAGGCACTGCGCAGATGTGCAACCGATGGCCGCCCCAGCAGACGCAGGATGTCGCGGATGCCCTGCAGGCGCAGTTCGGTCATGCCGAGCTGCTGCAGGAAATCCGGCGACACCCACAGCGCGTCCTTGAGCGTGTCCCAGCTCCAGCTGCCCATGCTGGCGATGCGCTGGGCCTCTTCGAGCTGGGCCTGCTGCTCGCGCAGCTGCTGCTCGAGCAATTTCTGGTGGTGCACGTCGGTATGCGTGCCGACCATGCGCAACGGGCGGCCGTCGGCTGTCCGCGAGACCACCCGGCCGCGGTCGAGGATCCAGCGCCATTGGCCATCGTGCTGGCGCAGGCGGAATTCGGCCGTATAGGTATCGGTGCGCCCGTCCAGGTGCGCCTGCACGGCAGCACTGACCTGCGCGTGGTCGTCCGGATGGATCAGCCCGGACAACGCGGTGAGATTGTTCGGTAGCGGCTGCTCGGAGTAACCGAGCATGCGGGTCCAGCGCTCGGAGCGGTAGACCACATCGGCCGGAATATCCCAGTCCCACAGTCCGTGATCGGCGCTGTCCAGGCCCATTTCCCAGCGGCTGGTGCCGTCGGCGCCCATCGGCTCGGGAATGCTCAGGGTGAAGGCCATGACCTGGCCATGCTCATCGCAGACCGCGCGGAGCCAGCCTTCCAGGCGCCCGCCGCCGGCCCCCGGCAGCACGCAGGCGGTCATGCCGCCGCTGCTGGCCACCTGGGCGCGACTGCTTTCCAAGACTTCCACGTAGGCGCCAAGGGTGGCCGGCAATCCCAGCGATTGCGCAACACGGTTGGCCGCCAGAGGCTGACCATGCGCATCCAACAACACCACCGCCGAGGTCAGCGGGTGCTGCAGCATGCTTGCAATGACGCCTGAGTCCACTCTGGAACACTCCGAAGAATCGACCCCTGCCTTCGGAGTCGCAATGGATAACGGCCGTTTCCTGGATTAGTTGAGGCGCGTGTTTCGGGCTCGACCGAACCGGGCCGAGTTACGGCTAAGATGGTTGCATCGCCAGCACCAAAGGTCGTCCGCGGACCCATGCCCCATCCTGTCGCCGCGCCCGCGTTTTCGTCCGCTCCCGTGTCCCGTCTTCGCCTCGCCGAGCGTCTGCAGCAAGGTCTGTGGACCTTGACTGGGCTGTATTTGCTGGTCGGCGTGATCTGGCTGCTGCTGGGCAACCGGCTGCTGCACCTGGCCGGCGCCGCCATGCCGGAGCGCTGGTCGGACGCGAGCTTTCTGCTGCTGTCCAGCGTGGTGATCCATCTGGTGCTGCGCCGTTTCGTGGCGCTGATCGTGGAAGAGCACGCACAACTGGCGCAGTCGGAGGCAGTGCTGCAGGCCAAGTTCCTGGCCTTGCCCAGCCCGGCCCTAGTCTACGACCTGGCCACGCTGCGCATCCTGGATGCCAACCCGGCGGCGCTGGAGTTCTTCGGCTGGGAGCGCGACGAATTTCTGCAGCAGACGCTGCAGGCGATCTGGCCCAACGCCGATGGCGCGCGCCTGGAGGAAATCATCACCCAGATCCGCGCCAAGGGCGACGCCACCTGCACCTTGCACGAGGATCTGCTGACCCGCAGCGGCTCGCGCCATGTCGAGATCCGCAGCAACCAGCTGCATCTGGCCAGCGGCCCCGCCCGCCTGGTGGTCACCGTGGACCGTAGCGAAGAACGCCAGGCGCAGCATTTGCGCGACGAGGCGCTGCAGCGGCTGGAAGAAGCGCAAGGCATCGCGCGGCTGGGCTCGTGGCAGCTGGATTGCGCAACCGGGTTGGGACGCTACTCGCCGGCGGTGTATCGCCTGCTCGGCCGCAGCGTGCCGATGCATCGGCGCGACCACCGGCTGGAAGAACTGTTGACCGCCTCGGACACCGCCACCCAGACGCGGATCGAACGCATGATCGAGGACATGTGCACCGGCGGCGAAGTGCAGATCGATGTGCTGCTACCGCTGACCGGCGGCGACTCGCAGCCGCGCACCGTCCATCTGCGCGCCGAGAGCGTGGCCAGCCCGAACGGCACCCGGCATATCCACGGCACGCTGCAGGACGTCAGCGAACGCGAGCAATCGCGCCGGTTGCTGCGCGAGCGCGAGGAGCAGTTCCGCGAGCTGGTCAGGGTACTGCCGGATGGCGTGCTGATCCTGGCCGACGAGCACGTGATGTATGCCAATGCCGCCGGGTCGGTGCAGTTCGGTTTCCAGGGCGAAACCATACTGGGCGAACCGCTGCAGACCCTGGTGAGCGACAGCGACCTGCCGGTGGTGCGCGAGTACCTGCGCGCGGGCAGCGATCGCAACGAGCCGGTGTCCAGCGCACGGGCGATGCGCCGTCGCGATGGAAGCACCTTCTATGCCGGGCTGTCGGCCGGTGACATCCGCTATGGCGGACGCAGCTGCAAGTTGCTGGTGGTGCGCGACCTGAGCGAACCCGAACGCATGCGCGATGCGCTGGCCGAGAGCAATGCCGAGCTGCAGGCGATGGCCAAGCGCCTGTTCTCGCTGCAGGAGGACGAACGCCGCGCGATCTCGCGCGATCTGCACGACGACATCGGCCAGGCCATCACCGCGATGAAGCTGTCCGCACATGCCGCACTGGACGAACCGGACCCGGACGCGCGCCGCGAGGACCTGCTGGAAGTGGTGTCGCTGGCCGACAGCACCGTGACCAAGCTGCGCAACCTGTCGATGCTGTTGCGTCCGCCGCAGCTGGATGCCCTGGGTCTGGAAGCGGCCTTGCGCTGGCAGGCCTCGATGTTGTTTCGCGCATCGCCGGTGCGGTTGGAGCTGGACATCCAGGCACTGGACGTGCGGCCGGGCAACGAGATCGAGCAAGCATGTTTCCGGATTGCGCAGGAAAGCCTGACCAATGCGCTGCGGCACGCCTGCGCAGGCGAAGTGCGCATGCGCCTGCACTCGATCGACAGCGAGAGCTTTCGCCTGGAAGTCAGCGATGACGGCGATGGCTTCGAACCGGAAGGCCCGCGCGGGCTCGGGCTGATCGTGATGCGTGAGCGTGCGCAAACCGTCGGCGGTGCGCTCGCGATAGAATCAGCCCCCGGAGCAGGCACGCGCGTGACGTTGCGCCTGCCCTATCACCCGGTCGGCGAGTCCGTCCACGACGATGGTGGACGTTAAGTCATGTGGAGCCCCGTAATCCCGCCCGGCCTGGAAATCATCAAGCCCACCCGCCTGGGCGCGGGCAATCCCGAACTGCTGCATCTGGTGGACGCTGCCGCCTCCGGCGGTCCGCCGTTGATGGTGTTCCATATCGATATCGACCACTTCGCCTCGATCAACGAGAACATGAGCGCCGAGGTCGGCGATCAGGCGCTGACGCTGGTCGCGCGCCGGCTGCAAGACTTCCTCGGTGCGCGTGGCAAGTTGTGGCGCCACGGCAGCGATGAGATGGTGGTGGTGGCGGTGCGGCGCGAAGACACCCCGCTGCCGGAAGATTTTGCCGAAGAGATCCGCCAGCAGCTGGAGCTGCCGTTGTCGGTGCTGCCGTACACCTTGTTCATGACCGGCAAGGTCGGCATCAGCCTGTGCCCCGAACACTCCACCTCGCTGTCGATCCTGCTCGACTACGCTGAGGAAGCCAGCTACCAGGCCGCACGCGAAGGCGGCAATACGGTGCGGCTGTATACCCGCAACTCGACCACCAACGCGCATAGCGAAAGCATCATCGCGCGACAGATCGTCGATGCGATCCCGCATGGCGAACTGCGCCTGCGCTACCAGCCGCTGGTGAGCGCGCGCGATGGCCGTATCGTCGGCATGGAGGCGCTGTTGCGCTGGCAATCGCCCACCCTGGGCATGCTGGTGCCGGAACGCTTCATGCGCACCGCCGAGCGCCTGGGCGTGATCGTGCAGATCGGCGAATGGGTGCTGCAGAACGCGGTGCGTCAGGCGCGGCTCTGGCGCGACCAGGGCTTCGACGATTTCAGCATCGCGGTGAACGTGTCCACGCTGCAGTTGCTGCGGCCGGGCTTCTTCAACGAAGTGATGGCGATGCTGCAGACCGCCGGCGTGCCGGCGCAGTTCGTGACGCTGGAGATCAACGAAAGCGCGTTGACCAACAACGTCAACTTCGTCCACGAGACGATGGCCAACCTGCGCAACGAAGGCATCAGCCTGAGCCTGGACAACTTCGGTACCGGCGATTCCAGCCTGAGTGCGCTGGTGCGCTATCCGGTGGACCGGCTGAAGATCGACCGCAGCTTCATCAAGAGCGCGCCGGCCGGCAGCCGCGAGGCGGCGATCGCGCGCGCGATCATCGCGATGGGTCACCAGCTCGGCATGACGGTGATCGCCAATGGCGTGGAATCGCAGGCGCAACTGGGCTTTTTGCGTCGCAACGATTGCGACATCTTCCAGGGCTATCTGTTCGGCGAACCGATGTCGGCCGAGTCGGCCGGCATGGCGCTACGCCGCCGCTATCTGCGCCCGGAATCGTTCGCCGAAAGCCGCCCGGACCGTACGCTGCTGCTGCTGGACGACGAAGAAAACGTGTTGCGCTCGCTGGTGCGCCTGTTCCGCCGCGATGGCTACCGCATCCTGGCCGCCGGCAACGTGCGCGACGCCTTCGACCTGCTCGCCACCAACGACGTGCAGGTGATCCTGTCGGACCAGCGCATGAGCGACATGAGCGGCACCGAGTTCCTGGGCCGGGTCAAGATGCTCTACCCAGACACGGTGCGCCTGGTGCTGTCCGGCTATACCGACCTGGCCACCGTCACCGAAGCGATCAACCGCGGCGCGATCTACCGCTTCCTGACCAAGCCCTGGAACGACGACGAGCTGCGCGAGCACATTCGCCAGGCCTTCCGGACGCACGATGAGCTGCGTAACGGCCGGGAATAGGGATTCGGGATTGGGGATTGGTAAAAGCAAAAGCCAGCAGCGATATTCCTGAGCCGCAATCGGAGATTCGCTGAGCAAGGCAGACGGCAAGAGCGTGGCAAAACCGCCCTTGCGAATCCCTAATCCCGACTCCCCAATCCCAGCGCGAAGCGCTGCGGCAAGAGCGCGGCAAAACCGCTCTTGCCAATCCCCAATCCCGACTCCCCAATCCCAACGGGCAGCGCTACCGCGGCTGCCGCACCGGCAATACGATCCTGAAACTGGCGCCCTGCCCCGGGACGCTTTCGACATCGATGCGGCCGTGGTGCTTGTTGATGATGCCGTAGGAAATCGACAGGCCCAGGCCGGTGCCGCTGCCGACCGGCTTGGTGGTGAAGAACGGGTCGAAGATGCGTTGCAGCAGGTCCGGGGCAATACCGGCGCCGCTGTCCTGGAACTGGATCCAGACGTTTTCGGCCTCGTCGCGGCCGGTGGTGACGGTGATCGTGCCGCGCTCGACAATTGCCTGGCCGGCGTTGAGCAGCATGTTCATGTAGACCTGGTTGAGCTCGGACGGCAGGCATTCCACCAATGGCAGCTCGGCGTAGTTGCGCTCCAGCGTCACCTTGTATTTGAGCTCGTTCCAGATGATGTTGATCGTGGATTCGAGCCCGGCATGCAGGTCGACCATCTTCCACGACTCGGAACGGTCCGAATACGAGAAGTCCTTGAGGTCGCGCACGATGCGGGTGACCCGCTCGATGCCTTCGCGCGACTCGGCCATCAACTGCGGCAGGTCGCGGCTGATGAAGTCGATGTCGGCGCGGTTGCGGATCTCGTCGATCTCCGGGATCAACGCCTTCGGATCCGGCGCCTGCAGCGCGCGCTCGTAGGCTTCGATCAGCGTGAACAGGCTGCGCAGGTATTCCTGCAGGCTGCCCAGATTGGAATGCACGTAACCGATCGGGTTGTTGATTTCGTGCGCCACGCCGGCGGCCAGCTGGCCGATGGAGGCCATCTTTTCCGATTGCAGCAGCTTGTCCTGGGCACCGTTCAGACGTAGATAGGCCTGGCGCAGTTCGGCGTGGCGCTGCTGCAGCTCGCGCTCGTAATCCTGCTGGCCTTCGATGTTGTGGAACAGCGCCAGAAAGTGTCCGACGCCCTGTTCTTCGTTGTAGTACAGATGCGCAATGACCACGCGATCGGCAACCGGCAGGCTGCCGGTCCAGCTGCCCTTGCTGCGCGCCTGATTCAGCGCATCCGAGGGCAGCACCTGGGAGATCCGCTCGCCGAGATTGCGGTCGTCGGCGGGATCTTCCCTGCACAGGCTCTGGCGTGCGATGGCGTTGGCCAGGATCAGCTGCCCGTCTGCGCGGAACAGCAACACACCCTCAAGCATCTGGTCGCCGAAAGCGCGCAGCATGGCCGAGGACGGTAATAAGGCTTGATTGAGAAAAAACTTGGCAGTCACGGGACAGGGCGGCGTAGAGGACGCTTCAATATACGCCGAACCGCCCAGGCCCCGTATTGCGCGGCGCCACGCTCCTGCACACCGGGCCCGTCAAGGCTGCACCACCACGCCGCCGGCGCGGCCTGTGCGTGCGCTCGGGCACGCTGTGGCGCGTCAGGCCACGGCCAGCGAACGACCGCCGCGCAGCACGCTCGACTGGCCCTTGGCATCGTAGGACGGCGCACTCTCGGTGCGGCCCAGATGACGCAACGCCCAGTTCACCTCGCGACGCCGGCGTGCCAGCAGCGCGCCGTTGGCGCGGTTGGCTTCGGCCAGTTCGCGCAGCCGCTCTTCTTCGCCCTGGGGCATTGCCGCTTCCAGCGCGCGCAGCGCCGACAGCTTGTCCTGCGTGTGCCGCATCAACCCATCGATGTCGTTCTCGAGTAATGCCTGGCGTTCGCCGGCCAGCGCATCGCTGAGACGTTGCAGGAACTCGTTCACATTCATCCTTTGGGTCGGGAATTAACCCGCCAGTTGCTGATTCAGATCCATCATGCGGCTGGCGATGGCATCCGGATTGATGGAATAGCTGCCGTTCTGCAACGCATCCTTCACGGCCTGGACGCGACCGGTGTCGATCGCCGAGGACTGCGACAGCGTGCGCTGCAAGTTCTGCAGGTTGGTCGCCTCACCGGTCAGCTTGACGCTGTCGGTCGGCGGCAATGCGGCGATCGGGGACGCGCGGTCTTCACCGGCCGAAGCGATCTTGCTGCTCGTGGCCGCGGTGCGAAGGGTGGCAGCGGTCGGTAGATTGCCTTCGATTTTCTGTGTCATGTCAGGAACTCCTCTACAGGTCGTAGGGGATAACGGCATGCCAAAAAAAAACTTTATAGCGAATTTCTATCTGGAGACCAAAACGGTCCCGCTCGCTTCGACAATCCCCTGCACCACCCGGCGCGACGAGGAATTTTCCACCGACACCCGCTCGTTCTCACCGGCATCGGACAGCGCGCGACCGCTCATGCGCACCTCCAGACCGCCGTTGCGCGACACCAGCGGGACCGTGTCGCCGCGCCGGACCAGCCGCTGGGTGACCAGATCGTTGGCCGAGAGCAGCGAACCGGCCGGCAGGATGCGCCGAGCGCTCTTGCCCACTGCGGCCACCGGATCGGCCAGCACCGCGCCGACGATGCGTGCGGCGTCACGCTTCTCGATACTGATATCGGCCAGCGAAATGACTTCTCCAGCGCTGATGCCGCGGCGCAGCACCAACACGTCCTGATTGCGGCGCACCTTCAGCGGCACGAACAGGCGCCAGCCAGCCGGCTGCGGACAGGCCACTTCCACCGTATTGGTGCCGGTCGGCTGCGCCTGCAGCGCAATCGGGCAGGCCGGCATGCGCAAGCCCGGATCGAGCGTGGCCTCGGCCTCGGCATCCGGGCCAACGGTGGCCAGTGCCGCAGCGCGGATGGAATCGACAGACTGATAGCTCTGGGCCCAGGCCGGAGCGGCAGCCAACAAGATGACAAGTAGGAGCAGGCGCATGGGACCAGATCCGGAGGAAGACGGAATAGGCAGTGCAAGTGGCGTGCCTGTTTTTTGCCGGGATTGGGGAGTCGGGATTGGGGATTGGTAAAAGCGGCTTGGCGGGCGATTCATTTATCCCGTTGGCGATGCCCTTACCGGCATCTATCTGACCAACTGTCGCTGAAGCTTTCAGGCACGCAGAGGTAGCTGCAGCGGCCTGACCAACTCGCTCATGCACCTTTGAGCCAATCCCCAATCCCAGTTCCCCCGATCCAGGCGCTTCTGCGAATCCCCAATCCCGACTCCCGAATCCCGACAGCGCCCCCGACCAACCATAAAGCCCTCAAGTTTCCAGCTGGCGCTGTCGATATCTGCCCCATGACCCACGATCTGCTCAACCGCATCGACCAGCGCACGCGTCTGGCTGGCCACAATCGACTGGCCCTGCTGCTGTTCCGGCTGGGCGGGCGCCAGCTTTTTGGCGTGAATGTCTTCAAGGTGCAGGAAGTGCTGCGCCGCCCGGAGTTGTTCCAGGTGCCCGGCCTGCCGACCGAGTTCGCCGGCGTTGCCGACGTGCGCGGGCGTTCGGTACCGGTGCTGGACCTGGGCCTGGCGATCGGCCACCCGGAGCGCGATGCGCACTCGGAGAACGGCCCCGGTTACCTGGTGGTGGCCGAATTCAACCGCTCGGTCCAGGGCTTTCTGGTCAGCGGCGTGGAGCGCATCGTCAATATCGCGGTGGAAGATATCCATCCGCCGCCGGAGCTGGGCGCCGAAGCCACTTATTTGACGGCGGTGACGCGGTTCCAGGGCGAGCTGATCCAGGTCATCGACGTGGAGAGCGTACTGGCCGACATCGCCAAGGTCAGCAAGGACGTGCAGCTGGATCCTTCGCTGCAGCTGGTCGCCTATGACCGGCAGTTCCAGGTGCTGGTGGTGGATGACTCGCGCGTGGCGCGTCAGCAGATCCGCAGCGTGCTCGACCAGCTCGGCGTGGCGGCGACCTTGTTGTCCGACGGCCGCCAGGCGCTGGACCACCTCTTGCAGGTGGCTGCATCAGGCGAGAATCCGGCCGACCGCTATGCAATGGTCATCTCCGACATCGAGATGCCGGCCATGGACGGCTACACGCTGACGACGGAAATCCGGCGCACGCCGGGGTTGCAGGGCCTGTACGTGCTGCTGCACACCTCCTTGTCGGGCGTGTTCAACAACGCCATGGTCGAACAGGTCGGCGCCAATGCCTTCGTGGCCAAGTACAGCGCGCACGAACTGGCCGATTACGTGCTGGCCCGCCTGAAAGTGGTCGCCGAAGCGGCCTGAGCAGGCCACAAAGCGGCGGCCTGGTCGGAGCCGACAATAGCGATGAGCGCCGCGCTGCAAAGGTGCGGCGTCATGGAAGATCGCGCGGTTGGGGTCGGTGGGTCGACACCTATTGAGATGACACCCCCGACTTGAAGTGACACCCCCGACGCCGGGCAGCGCTCAGGGTCATGCGGGGCCTTCCAGCCTGGCGCGCCTGAGTAAGCCAACGCTGCGACTTACACAGGTCCACCCTGTATCCCGGACGGCCAAGCTGCCGTTCGTCGGCGGCGCCAATAAGTCTCCAAGTTCTCCGACCCGCACCACCCCGATTGGCACAAACATTGCTTTCTCCCTGGTAACACTTCGCGGGAGAGCACCGTGTCCAATTCCATCTCGTCCTTTCTAGGCATCCACGGCGATGCCCTGCCGCTGCGCGAGCAGCGCATGAAGCTCATTGCCAGCAACCTGAGCAATGTGGACACCCCTGGCTACAAAGCCAAGGACATGGACTTCGAGGCCGCGCTGAAATCGGCCGAAGGCGTGCGCGACGGCACCCTGCTGCAGACCACCGACGCCAAGCATTTCGAGATCGGCAGCAGCGGCGGGCTCAACCCGTTCCAGATCACCCGCGAATCCGACCAGCCCAGCCTGGACGGCAATACCGTCGATCCCGATGCCGAACGTGCTGCCTACGGCCGCGCCGCGCTGGAATACCGCGCCTCGCTGAGCTTCCTCGAATCCAAGGTGCGCTCCATGCTCACCGCGATCACCGGCCAATAAGTCATGAGCAATCTTCCCATCTTCGATGTGGCCGGCTCGGCGCTGCACGCGCAGTCGGTCCGCCTGAGCACCATCGCCTCCAACCTGGCCAATGCGGACTCGGTCGCCGGCTCGGCCGAGGCGACCTACAAGCCGATCGAGCCGATCTTCCAGGCCCAGCAAAGTCGCCAGGACCCCAGCCTGACCTCGGTGAACGTCAAGGAGATCACCACCACCAACGCGCCGCCGATCCGTCGCTACGAGCCCGGCCATCCGCTGGCCGATGCCGACGGCTACGTGTTCTCGCCCGACGTGGATCCGGTCTCGCAGATGGTCAACATGATCTCGGCCTCGCGCAACTACCAGGCCGGCGTGGAAATGCTCAACACCGCCAAGGAACTGGCGCTCGCCACTCTGACCATGGGTCGCTGACCCGCCTAGCTGACCCTTCCCTTACGGACCTTTTCACATGAGCACGATCGGTAGTGACCTCTACACCAGCCTCGGGCTGACCTCCAGCAGCGCCACAGCGACCAAGAAAAAGGAGGAATCGCTCGGCCAGGCCGACTTCCTCAAGTTGATGACCGAGCAGCTGCAGCACCAGGACCCGCTCAAGCCGATGGAAAACAGTGCGTTTCTGGGCCAGTTGGCGCAGTTCTCCACCGTGCAGGGCATCGGCGACCTCAATACCAAGGTCAGCAGCTTCTCCGCAGCGCAGAGCAGCGATCAGGTGCTGAAGGGCGCCTCGCTGGTCGGGCACAACGTGCTGGTGCCCTCCGCGCAACTGGCCATCGATGCGACCAACTCGGCCAAGGGCGTGGTTGCGGCAACCTCGGCCGGCACCGTCAATTTCGAAATCACCGATGCCAACGGCGCGTTCGTCAAGCAGCTCAGCGTGCCGGCCAGCGCCGCCGGCGAGGTGTCGTTCGCCTGGGACGGCACCGATGCCAACGGCAACCGCATGGCCGCCGGCAAGTACGGCGTGACCGCCACCCAGACCGACACCGCCGGTGCCAAAAGCAAGTTGTCCACCTATGTCGACGCACCGGTGGACAGCGTCACGATCGGCTCGGACGGCCTGTATCTCAACCTGACCGGGCTCGGCACTTCCCCGCTCGCCAACGTGCTCCGCGTCAGCTGAGCCGGCAACCGACACTCAAAGGACCTCATCCATGGCTTTCAATACCTCGTTGTCCGGCATCAACGCAGCCAATGCCGATCTGAACGTCACCTCCAACAACATCGCCAACGTCAACACGACCGGGTTCAAGGAATCGCGCGCCGAGTTTGCCGACATGTTCCAGAGCACCAGCTACGGCCTGTCGCGCAATGCGGTGGGTTCGGGCGTGCGCGTCAGCAATGTGGCGCAGCAGTTCTCCCAGGGCAACATCGATCCGACCGGGCGCAGCCTGGATCTGGCAGTCTCCGGCGAGGGTTTCTTCACCGTGTCCTCCAACGGCGCCAAGATGTATACCCGTGCCGGCAACTTCCAGACCGACGCCAACGGCTATGTGATCAATCCACAGGGCGCGCGCCTGCAGGTCTTCGCCCCCAACCCGAGCGGCAACGGCTTCGACGTCGGTCGCCTGTCGGACCTGCAGCTGCTGACCACCGACAGCCCGCCCAAGTCGACCTCCACGGTCAACCTGGCCTTCACCCTGCCCGGCAACGCCACCGCGCCGGTGGTGACCCCGTTCAGCCCGGCCGACGACAAGACCTACAGCCACTCCACCGGCGGCATCAATGTCTACGATTCGCTGGGCGTCAGCCATGTGCAGACCTCCTACTTCGTCAAGACTGCCAACCCGAACGAATGGCAGGTGCACAACTACGTGGACGGTGCCGCGGTCGGCGCGCCGACCACGCTGCAGTTCTCCGATACCGGCGCACTGACCACCCCGGCCAACGGCATCATCACGATGGACCCGTTCACTCCGAGCACCGGTGCCGGCGTGCTGAGCATGCAGCTCAACGTCAGCGGCTCGACCCAGTACGGCGAGGCCTTCGCGCTGCGCGACACCCGCCAGGACGGCTATGCCAGCGGCAAGCTCAACGAGATCAGCATCGACACCAGTGGTGTGGTGTTCGCCCGTTATTCCAACGGTGCCGACAAGCCGCTGGGCCAGGTCGCGCTGAGCAGCTTCGTCAATCCGCAGGGCCTGCAGTCGCAGGGCAACAACATGTGGGCCGAAAGCTACACCTCCGGCGCCGCCCGCACCGGCGCACCGGACACCTCGGACCTGGGCCAGATCGAATCCGGCTCACTGGAATCCTCCACGGTGGACCTGACCGAGCAGCTGGTGAACATGATCGTGGCCCAGCGCAACTTCCAGGCCAACTCGCAGATGATCTCGACCCAGGATCAGGTCACCCAGACGATCATCAATATCCGTTAACGGCTGGGATTAGGGATTGGGGATTAGGGATTGGCAAGAGCGGGCATTGCATCCAACCGATGCCCGCAATGTCCCCTCCTCTCCCAGGTCATAACAGCCCGCGTTTACGAATCCCCAATCCCGACTCCCCAATCCCGGTGCCTCATGGACAAAGCTCTCTACGTTGCGATGACCGGCGCCCGCGCCTCCCTGCAGGCGCAGGGCACCGTGTCGCACAATCTCGCCAACGTCGATACGGTGGGGTTCAAGGCTGCGCTGGCCAACACCGAGGCGTTCAAGATCCAGGGCAAGGGTTATCCGTCGCGGATCGATGCGCTGCATGTGGACCAGGGCTTCGACCGCAGCCAGGGCCACCAGAAGGTCACCGGCAACCCGCTGGACGTGTCGCTGCAGCAGGACCGCTGGCTGGCGGTGCAGTCGCCCGACGGCAGCGAGGCCTATACCCGCAACGGCGAGCTGGCGCTCACTGCCAATGGCCAGCTGGTCACCGCCAATGGCCATGCGGTGCTGGATGAAGGCGGCAATCCGATGACGATCCCGCCGCACCAGGCGATGGAGATCGGCAGCGACGGCAGCATCTCGATCATTCCGCAGGGCGAAGGCCCGCAGACCATGGCCATCGTCGGCAAGATGAAGGTGGTCGACGCCCCCGCCGACCGTTTGACGCGGCGCCCGGACGGGCTGATGCGCAACACCAGCACCGATCCGGCGCAGGCGTTTACGGTGGCCACCGGCAAGACCATCAACAGCGGCATGCTGGAGGGCAGCAACGTGGACGCCGCCGGCGCACTGGTGGAGATGATCCAGCTGCAGCGCCAGTTCGAAATGCAGGTCAAGATCATCAAGAACGGCGACGACAACGCGCAATCGGCCAATTCGCTGCTGCGGGTCAGTGGCTAAGCGCCACTGACGCCCACTGCCGCAGCGCCGGTCGGTTTGCCGCGCTGCCGAGCACCTGGATGGCGACCGCCCGGGTTCGCTGCAGAGCGGCTGGTTTGTGACTTGGCTGCAGGGCCCTTGCCCGCCCACCCTCGCAGGACACGCCGCAAGTACGTCCGTATAGGCTCTTTCGCGGCATCCATGCCGCGTAAGGTCCTGCGACGGTGGGCGGGCAAGGACCTGTCGAGATGGTCGGCGTGCGTGGTGCAAACAATGCCTGACGTGGATTGCTTGGATAACGGCGCGTCCAATGATTTTCTCAATGCAAGCCGAGCAATGGACAAGCTTTAAGAAAGCGACCTTCAAACTCTCTGGTGCGGTGGCCTCGCCGATTGCGGGACCGTGTGGCGGCATGGATGCCGCCACCGAGCCCCCAGAGATGGGTTCACGGCGTGTCCCGCGAGCGGTGAGGCCACTGCGCGCTCGACCAACCAGCCTGTTGACTGCGTCGCAATGCCAGCCGGCAAATCCCGAGAACCCTTCCGCAGGCAGCGCCAAGGGTTCACACGTCGTCGAACACATCGCTGACCGGCGACCGATCTAGCGCGCCTGATCTGCCGCGCAGGGTTCCACCGCTTCGGCCTAGCCGCTGCCTGTCCGCCGCCAGCCCTGCCCCGCGCAGGCCGCCGCGCCCGCTTCGCGTGATCCAGCGCACAGCCGGCGAAAACCCGACGCGGGTTTGGCACGGCACGTGCATCTACCCAGCCGTACCCGGAACACATCCCCGGGTCTAACGAGGAATCGGGTCATGAATCAGGCTTTGTGGGTCGCCAAAACCGGACTGGATGCGCAGCAGACGCGCATGTCGGTCATTTCCAACAACCTGGCCAATACCAATACCACCGGCTTCAAGCGCGATCGTGCGGCGTTCGAAGACCTGTTGTATCAACAGGTGCGTGCGCCGGGCGGCTCCACCTCCGCGCAGACGCAGCTGCCGACCGGCCTGCAGCTGGGTACCGGCGTGCGGGTGGTCTCCACCTTCAAGGGCTTCGACCAGGGCAGCCAGCAGCAGACCGGCCGCGCGCTCGACGTGATGGTCAACGGCCGCGGCTTCTTCGAAGTGCAGATGCCTGACGGCACCTCGGCCTATACCCGCGACGGCACCTTCCAGATCAATGCGCAGGGCGAGCTGGTCACCAACAGCGGCTACCCGCTGCAGCCGGGCATCCAGATCCCCGAAGGCGCGCAGTCGCTGACCATCGGCAACGACGGCACCATCAGCGTGACGCTGGCCGGCCAGGCCGCCGCGCAGGAAATCGGTGCGTTGACGCTGACCGACTTCATCAATCCCTCGGGCCTGCAGTCCAAGGGCGAGAACCTGTTCGTCGAGACCACCGCCTCCGGCCCCGCGCAGAACGGCACCCCTGGCCTCAACGGCCTGGGCAACACCGTGCAGGGCGCGCTGGAAGGCAGCAACGTCAATACGGTGGAAGAGCTGGTGAGCATGATCGAGACCCAGCGCGCCTATGAAATGAATGCCAAGGCGATCTCCACCACCGACTCGATGCTCGGTTACTTGAACAACAACGTCTGATCGGCCCGCCGGTCGCTGCCCTCTCAGGAATCCACGCCATGTCACGCCTGCCTTCCCTTTCCTCCCTGTGCCTCGCCATCGCCTGCAGCGCGCTGCTGGGCGGCTGCGTGGCGGCCGGCGATGTGCGGCCGTTCGCCGAACTGGCGCCGATCGTGCCGGTGGTCGCGCCGGTGGCGCAGCCCACCGCCGGAGCGATCTATGCCGCCGGCCCGAGCCTGAATCTGTACGGTGACCGCCGCGCCCGCGATGTCGGCGATCTGCTGACGGTGAACCTGGTGGAAAGCACCACCGCCTCGTCCACCGCCAACACCAGCGTCAGCAAGGCCGACACCGTGGACATGAGCACGCCCACGCTGCTCGGCGTTCCGCTCACCGTCAACGGCACCGATGTGCTGCGCAACTCCACCAGCGGCGACCGCACGTTTGCCGGCAAGGGCAACACCGCGCAGAGCAACCGCATGCAGGGCAGCGTGACCGTCACCGTGATGCAGCGCCTGCCAAACGGCAATCTGGTGATCCAGGGGCAGAAGAACCTGCGCCTGACCCAGGGCGACGAACTGGTACAGGTACAGGGCATCGTGCGCGCCGCCGACATCGGCCCGGACAACACCGTGCCTTCGAGCAAGGTGGCCGACGCCCGCATCGCCTACGGCGGCCGCGGCGCGATCGCGCAGTCCAACGCGATGGGCTGGCTGAGCCGCTTCTTCAATTCCCGTCTGTCGCCCTACTGAGCCTGCGACCATGAATCTGTCTTCCCTGCCCTTCCGTCTGCTGGCTGCCGCTGTGGCGGTCTGTGCGATCGCCGCGCCGGCCTCGGCCGAGCGCATCAAGGATCTTGCCCAGGTCGGCGGCGTGCGCGGCAACGCGCTGGTCGGTTACGGCCTGGTGGTCGGCCTGGACGGCAGCGGCGACCGCACCAGCCAGGCCCCCTTCACCGTGCAGAGCCTGAAGAACCTGCTCGGCGAACTGGGCGTCAATGTTCCGGCGAACGTCAATCCACAGCTGAAGAACGTCGCGGCCGTGGCCATCCATGCCGAACTGCCGCCGTTCGCCAAGCCCGGCCAGCCGATCGACATCACCGTGTCCTCGATCGCCAACGCGGTGTCGCTGCGTGGCGGCTCGCTGCTGATGGCACCGCTGAAAGGCGCCGACGGCCAGGTCTACGCGATGGCGCAGGGCAACCTGGTGGTCGGTGGCTTCGGCGCGCAGGGAAAGGACGGCTCGCGGGTGTCGGTCAATATTCCCAGCGTCGGTCGCATTCCCAACGGCGCCACCGTCGAACGCGCCTTGCCGGATGTGTTTGCCGGCAGCGGCGAGATCACCCTCAACCTGCACCAGAACGATTTCACCACCGTCTCGCGCATGGTCGCGGCGATCGATAGCAGCTTCGGTGCCGGGACCGCACGTGCGGTGGACGGCGTGACCGTGGCAGTGCGCTCGCCGACCGATCCCGGCGCGCGTATCGGCCTGCTGGCGCGGCTGGAAAATGTCGAACTCTCTCCGGGCGACGCGCCGGCCAAGGTGGTGGTCAACGCACGCACCGGCACGGTGGTGATCGGCCAGCTGGTGCGGGTGATGCCGGCGGCGATCGCGCATGGCTCGCTCACCGTGACCATCAGCGAGAACACCAATGTCAGCCAGCCGGGCGCCTTCAGCGGCGGCCGCACCGCGGTGACCCCGCAATCGACGATCACGGCCACCTCCGAAGGCAGCCGCATGTTCAAGTTCGAAGGCGGCACCACGCTCGATCAGATCGTACGCGCGGTCAACGAAGTGGGCGCCGCTCCCGGCGACCTGGTGGCCATCCTGGAAGCGCTCAAGCAAGCCGGTGCGCTCACGGCGGAGCTGGAGGTGATCTGACATGCGTATCGCAGCCTCGCCCATTGATCTCAACCCGAGCACCAAGGCCGATCCCGCCAAGATCGACAAGGTCTCACGTCAGCTCGAAGGACAGTTCGCGCAGATGCTGGTCAAGAGCATGCGCGATGCGAGCTCCGGCGACCCGATGTTTCCGGGCGAAAACCAGATGTTCCGCGAGATGTACGACCAGCAGATGGCCAAGTCGCTGACCGACGGCAAGGGGCTGGGCCTGTCGGCGATGATCTCCAAGCAGCTGAGCGGCGACACCGGTGGCCCGGCGTTGAATACCTCGCTCAGCACCGCCGATGCCGCCAAGGCCTATGCGCTGGTGGCCGGCAAGCGCGACGCCTCGTTGCCGCTGCCGGCCCGTGATGGGGCTGCGGGCAGCGTCGGTGCAGGCATCGGCAGCGCGGCAGGCATCGGCGCAGGCGGCCTGGGCGGCATCGGCATGAGCCAGGTGCTGGATCTGATCGCCGGGCGTACCGGCAGCAGCGAAGCCGGCAGCGACGATGCGGCCGCACTGAGCTGGCCCTCGGCCAACGATCGCTGGGCCGACGTGGCCGCCAGCGACGCCGCCGATGCCAACGCCGCGGTCAATGCGAGCGCGGCGAGCAGCGCCGCTGCCAGCCTGGGCGAGCGCACCCCGGAAGGCTTCGTGGCCAAGATCTGGACGCATGCGCAGAAGGCCGCGCGCGAACTGGGCGTGGATCCGCGTGCACTGGTGGCGCAGGCAGCGCTGGAAACCGGCTGGGGCCGGCGCGGTATCGGCAATGCCGGCAACTCCAACAACCTGTTCGGCATCAAGGCCACCGGCTGGAGCGGCGACAAGGTCACCACCGGCACCCACGAATACGTCAATGGCGTCAAAACCACCGAAACCGCCGATTTCCGTGCCTACGGCTCGGCCGAGGAAAGCTTTGCCGACTACGTGCGGCTGCTGAAGAACAACAGTCGTTACCAGCCCGCGCTGCAGGCCGGCACCGATATCAAGGGTTTTGCACGCGGCTTGCAACAGGCTGGATACGCCACCGATCCGGGCTACGCAGCCAAGATCGCGGCGATCGCCAACGGTCCGACCATCGACCGTGCGGTAGCCGCGATCGGCAACGCGGCGGCCGACCTGTCCAACCGCTATGCCAGCACCGCCGAGCCTGCCGGGCTCGGCACCATCCGTCGTTGAGGTAAACGCCCATGTCCATCATGTCCACCGGGACCAGTGCGCTGATCGCCTTCCAACGGGCGTTGTCGACCGTTAGCCATAACGTCGCCAACATCAATACCGAAGGCTACAGCCGCCAACGTGTGGAATTTGCAACGCGCACGCCTACCGACATGGGCTACGCGTTCGTGGGCAATGGCGCCAAGATCACCGACGTCAGCCGTGTGGCCGACCAGCTGGCCACCTCGCGCCTGCTCGACAGCGGCGGCGAGCTCTCGCGGCTGCAGCAGCTGTCCTCGCTGTCCAACCGCGTCGACAGCCTGTACTCCAACACCGCCACCAATGTGGCCGGGCTGTGGTCGAACTTCTTCGATTCCACCAGCGCGGTGTCGTCCAATGCCTCGTCCACGGCCGAGCGGCAGAGCATGCTCGACAGCGGCAACTCGCTGGCCACGCGTTTCAAGCAGCTCAACGGGCAGATGGACAGCCTCAGCAACGAGGTCAACAGCGGCCTGACCTCCTCGGTGGACGAAGTCAATCGCCTGACCCAGCAGATCGCCAAGATCAACGGCACCATCGGCAGCAGCATCGACAGCGCCTCGCCCGACATGCTCGACCAGCGCGATGCGCTGGTGTCCAAGCTGGTCGGCTACACCGGCGGCACCGCGGTGATGCAGGACGGCGGCTTCATGAACGTTTTCACCGCCGGCGGCCAGGCCCTGGTGGTGGGAACCACCTCGTCCAAGCTGACCACCGTCGCCGACCCGTATCAGCCGACCAAGCTGCAGGTGGCGATGCAGACCCAGGGCCAGAATGTCAGCCTCAGCACCAGCTCGCTGGGCGGGCAGATCGGCGGCCTGCTGGAGTTCCGGACCAGCGTGCTGGAACCGACCCAGGCCGAACTCGGTCGCCTGGCCGTGGGCATGGCCAGCACCTTCAACGCCGGTCACGCGCAAGGCATGGACCTGTATGGCGCGATGGGTGGCAATTTCTTCAACATCGGCTCGCCCACCACCGCCGCCAACCCCGGCAACACCGGCAGCGCGTCGCTGAGCGCCAGCTTCAGCAACATGTCGGCGGTGGATGGGCAGAACGTCACGCTCAGCTTCGACGGCACTGCGTGGAAGGCCACCAATGCCAGCACCGGCTCGGCGGTGCCGCTCAGCGGCACCGGCACCCCGGCCAATCCGCTGGTGCTCAACGGCGTCAGCCTGGTGGTCGGCGGCACGCCGGCCAACGGCGACAAGTTCCTGCTGCAGCCCACCGCCGGGCTGGCCGGCACCCTGTCGGTGGCCATCACCGACCCCTCGCGGATTGCCGCGGCCACCCCGGTCAAGGCCACCGCCACGGTCGCCAACCTGGGTACCGGCAAGATCAGCGACGTCAAGGTCACCAATGCGCAGAACCCGGCGCTGCTGACCCCGTCGTCGGTGGAGTTCATCGACGCCAACCAGTACACCATCGATGGCAGCGGCCCGTTCGCCTACACCGCCGGCCAGACCATCAGCGCCAATGGCTGGAGCTTTGCGCTGGACGGCGCGCCCAAGGCCGGCGACACCTTCGGGGTCGGCCCCACCGGCGCCGGTTCCAGCGACAACGGCAACGTCAAGCTGCTGGCCAAGATCGACGACGCCAAGGCGCTCAGCGGCGGCACGGTCACGCTCAACGGCGCGCTGTCGGGCCTGACCACCTCGGTCGGCTCGGCTGCGCGCGCGGCCAGCTACGCCTCGGATGCGCAGAAGGTCATCAACGACCAGGCGCAGGCCAGCCGCGACTCGATTTCCGGCGTCAACCTCGATGAGGAAGCCGCCAACATGCTGAAGCTGCAGCAGGCCTACCAGGCCGCCGCACAGATGATTTCCACCGCCGACACCATCTTCCAAGCCATCCTGGGCGCCGTACGCTGATGACCGACCGTATCTCCACCAGCATGATGTACAGCCAGTCGGTGTCGTCGATGACGGCCAAGCAGTCCCGGCTGAGCCAGATCCAGGCCCAGCTCGCCAGCGGGCAGCGCCTGGTCACCGCCAAGGACGACCCGGTCGCCGCCGGCACCGCGGTCGGCCTGGATCGCGCGCTGGCGGCGATCACGCGCTTTGGCGAAAACGCCAACAACGTGCAGAACCGGCTCGGCCTGCAGGAAAACGCCCTGTCGCAGGCCGGCGACAAAATGGCGCGCGTCACCGAATTGGCGGTGCAGGCCAACAATTCCTCGCTCAGCCCCGACGACCGCAAGGCGATCGCCTCGGAACTGACCGCGCTGCGCGACAGCATGGTCAGCCTGGCCAACAGCACCGACGGCACCGGGCGCTATCTGTTCGGCGGCAGCGCCGATGGCAGCGCACCGTTCATCAAGAGCAATGGCGGCGTCACCTACAACGGCGACCAGACCCAGAAACAGGTCGAGGTGGCGCCGGACACCTTTGTCAGCGACACCCTGCCCGGCAGCGAAATCTTCATGCGTATCCGCACCGGCGACGGCACCGTGGATGCGCACCCCGACAACGCCAATACCGGCACCGGCCTGCTGCTGGATTTCAGCCGTGATGCCAGTACCGGCAGCTGGAACGGCGGCAGCTACAGCGTGCAGTTCACCGCCGCAGACACCTACGAGGTGCGCGACAGCACCAATACGGTGGTCGGGACCGGCACCTACAAGGATGGCGAAGACATCAACGCGGCCGGCGTGCGCATGCGCATCAGCGGTGCACCGGCGGTGGGCGACAGTTTCCAGATCGGCGCCTCCACCACCAAGGACGTGTTCTCCACCATCGACGACCTGGTCGGCGCGCTCAATTCCGACACCCAGACCCCGCCGCAGAAGGCGGCGATGATCAACACGCTGCAGTCGTCGATGCGCGACATCGCACAGGCCTCGTCGAAGATGATCGATGCGCGCGCCTCCGGCGGCGCGCAGCTGTCGGCGATCGATAACGCCAACTCGCTGCTCGAATCCAACGAGGTCACCCTCAAGACCACCCTGTCGTCGATCCGCGACCTGGATTTCGCCTCGGCGCTCGGGCAATACGAACTGGAGAAGGCCTCGTTGCAGGCCGCCCAAACGATTTTTCAGCAGATGCAGTCGTCGTCGTTGTTTAACCTGATCCGCTGATTTTCCGCAGAAAACCCACATTTTCTGCACGCCTGCGCGCGCGCACCTGCGCAGGCCGACGGAGTTTATTCGTCAAAAGTTATACCAACGCTAAAGATCGACGGGGTGCTGCCGAATAAACCAAACCCCTTGCTACACAACGCTTCCGTATTTCGTCCTGCAGCAGAAAGACAGCAAAAAAACACTGGATTTCGCTAAAGGTTCCCGACGCAACGCCGTTATTCATCTCAGCAGCGGCAACGGCCAACTTGATGGCCCCCCTGCGGAGGCTCCGGGCAAGTCCCCCTTGCCGGAAAAATCGCTTAGGAGAAATCAAAATGGCACAGGTAATCAACACCAACGTAATGTCGCTGAACGCTCAGCGTAACCTCAACACCAGCAGCGCGAGCATGTCGACGAGCATCCAGCGTCTGTCCTCGGGTCTGCGCATCAACAGCGCCAAGGACGACGCCGCAGGTCTGGCGATCTCCGAGCGCTTCACCACGCAGATCCGCGGCCTGGACGTTGCCTCGCGCAACGCCAACGACGGTATCTCGCTGGCCCAGACCGCCGAAGGCGCGATGGTCGAAATCGGCAGCAACCTGCAGCGTATCCGCGAGCTGTCGGTGCAGTCGTCCAACGCCACCAACTCGCCGACCGACCGTGACGCGCTGAACTCCGAAGTCAAGCAGCTCACCGCCGAAATCGACCGCGTCGCCAACCAGACCAACTTCAACGGCACCAAGCTGTTGAACGGCGACTTCTCCGGCGCGCTGTTCCAGGTCGGCGCCGACGCCGGCCAGACCATCGGCATCAACAGCATCGTCGACGCCAACGTCGATTCGCTGGGCAAGGCCAACTTCGCTGCCGCCGTTTCCGGCGCTGGCGTGAGCGGCACCTCCACCGCCTCCGGCTCGATCAGCGGCATGAGTCTGTCGTTCAAGGACGCCAGCGGTGCGGCCAAGAGCGTCACCATCGCGGACGTCAAGGTCGGCGTCGGCGAGAGCGCTGCCGATGTCAACAAGAAGGTGGCTGCCGCGATCAACGACAAGCTCGACCAGACCGGCATGTACGCCTCGATCAAGACCGACGGTACTGTGCAGATCGAATCGCTGAAGGCTGGCCAGGACTTCACCTCGCTGACCGCCGGTACCTCCAGCGCCGCAGGCATCACCGTCGGCGCCGGCATCACCACCGCCTCGGCCGCTTCCGGCTCCACCGCTTCGACCCTGAGCACCCTGGACATCTCCACGTTCTCCGGCGCACAGAAGGCCCTGGAAATCGTCGACAAGGCGCTGACCGCGGTCAACTCCTCGCGCGCCGACATGGGTGCGGTGCAGAACCGCTTCACCTCCACCATCGCCAACCTGAGCGCAACCTCGGAAAACCTGTCGGCCTCGCGTAGCCGTATCCGCGACACCGACTACGCCAAGGAAACCGCCGAGCTGACCCGCACGCAGATCCTGCAGCAGGCCGGTACCGCGATGCTGGCCCAGGCCAAGTCGGTTCCGCAGAACGTGCTGAGCCTGCTGCAGTAATCGGCAGCGCGTCGCAGCAAGTCCAAAGCCCCTCTCCGGAGGGGCTTTTTTGTGGTCGCAGATTTTCAGCCGCAGGGATTCGACACGATTGCGCAGCACGGGTTTCTGGCGCGGGTTTCCTGACGCATCGCCGGCATGGAAATTGCAACACCCAACCTCGTGAGCGAGACGGGCTCGCCGCCGCTAAAGTCCTCGCCGAGGCGGCCGATACCCGTCTCGTAATCCCATGCGTCCATCCTTGCTTGGACGCCCAGACGAGGAATGCAACATGGCATCGGTGATCAGCACTTCCGGCTCCGGTCTGGACATCCCCACCGTGGTGTCCACCCTGGTTTCCCGGCAGAAAGACCCGGAGCAGGCGCGCATCAACAAGGCCGGAGCCGCTGCGACGACGCAGCTGTCGGCGATCAGCCAGATCAAGAGCAGCATGACCACGCTCAAGTCTGCGCTGGACAAGGTCATCAGCAGCGCCGACACCAATGCCTACAAGGCAACGGTGCCTACCGATGCCGGCTTCACCGCCACCACCACCAGCTCGGCCGCGCCGGGCAACTACTCGGTGGAAGTGGTCTCGCTCGCCAGCGCGCAGAAGCTCGCCTCCGGCGCGTTCGTCGCCGATGCCACTGTCGGCAGCGGCACGCTGACGATCGGGTATGGCGACAAGAAGATCACCGTTGACATCAGCGGCACCGACAAGCTCACCGACATCGCTGCGGCCATCAACAAGGCGGCCGGCGGCAAGGGCGTCAACGCCAGCGTGGTGACCGCCAACGACGGCCAGCACCTGGTGTTCAACGCGGTCGACTCCGGGACCAAGGGCGCGCTGACCGTCAGTGCCAGCGACCCGAGCCTGAGCAGCCTCACCTACGGCCCCGGCGTCAGCGGCGGCCTGACCCAGTCCGTGGCCGCAACCGATGCGCTGGTGCGCGTGGACGGCTTCGAACGCACCTCCAGCTCCAACACCGTCACCGACATCGTGCCGGGCGTGGTGCTCAACCTCACCAAGGCCGCCGAAGGCACCAAGGTCACGTTGGGCGTTGCGGCCGACACCAGCAGCCTCAAGGCCAATCTGACTGCGTACGCCGCCGCCTACAACACCGCCAACACCTTGCTGGCCAAGAGCAGCGCCTACGACGCCACCACCAAGACGGCCGCGGCACTCACCGGCGACTCGCTGGTGCGCGGCCTGCAGCAGCAGCTGCGCGGCCAGGTCAGCGGCAACCTCATCGAACTCAAGGGGCTCGGCCTGACCATCGACAAGGATGGCGTGATGAGCTTCGATGGCGGCAAGTTCGATACCGCCATCGCCGAGGACGGTGGTGCCGCCGCCGAGGTGTTCGGCAAGGACAGCAAGTTCGGCTCGGCCATGACCAAGCTGCTCGACAGCAACGTCAACGCCAACGACGGCACCCTGACCATGCGCTCGGACAGCCTGAACAAGCAGATCAAGGGCTACGAGTCTGACCTGGACGACCTCGACGCGCGCATGACCAAGCTCAGCGATCGCTACACCGCCCAGTTCACCGCGATGGAAACCATGATCAGCAAGCTGCAGAGCAGCACCAGTTCGCTCAGCAGCCTGCTGACAGGCTGATTTTCGTGATCACGATCCTCAAGTCCCGCAATGGTCTTGCCGATACAAGAAGGGCCTATCGTGATATCGGCCTTGCCTTCCGGCAGGAGCGTCGTCGCCCGAGCGCAGCGCTCCGGGACCCGCGAAGGTCAGCCCATTGAGGAGTCATCCATGTACGGTTCCAATCGTCAGTATGCCGAGCAATACCGCAAGGTCGGCGTGTCCACCAGCGTGACCGAAGCCGACCCGCACAAGCTGGTGTCGCTGCTGTTCGCCGGCGCCTGCCAGCGCATCCGCCTGGCCCAGGCCTGCTTGGCGCAGGGCGACCAGGCGCGCAAGGGCAAGGCCATCGGCGAAGCCTGTGCGATCGTCGGTCACTTGAACGGTTCGCTCGATCACGAAGCCGGTGGCGAGATCGCTGGTAACCTGTCGGCGCTCTACGACTACGTGATGCAGCGGCTGACTGCCGCCAACCTGCACAACGACGAAACCGCGTTGACCGAAGCGCTGGAGTTGCTCAGCGAAATCGACTCGGCGTGGAATTCCATCCCCCTCGATCAACGCGGCCTTTCTGCCGTTTCGTGAGCCAGACCATGCATAACGCGCAGAGCCTTCAAGCCGAAATCGCCGACATCCGCCTGGCCATGGCGCAGGAGGAATTTGAGGTAATGCCGTTCATGCTGGACACCCACGATCTGCACCTGCGCGAGTACGCGCAACAGGCGGACCTGGGCCAGGACCGCGAGGCACTGCAGACGCTGCAGGCCATGCAGCAGGATCTGATGCGGATGATGCTCGAGCGCCGCCGCAAGTTGCTGGACCTGATCCGCGCGCAGCGTACGTCCTCCTCGGCCAGCCGCGCCTACGCACGGGTCGGGCGGATCTGATGCCCGTGCTCGGCACACTCGCGCCATCGGCCGATGCCGCGCTGTTCGCCGACACGCTCAGCTGCGAAGTGCGTCTGCCGGCCGGCTTCCGCGCCGGCAGCGATGCCGGCCCGCACGGCGCTGCGGAAACCCTGCTGCGCAGCCTGGGCCAGGTGGAAGACCTGCGCAGCGAAGACACAAGCGAAGACCGTGGCGAGCTGCCGCTGCTGGTGCAGCGCATGGACGCCAAGCTCGACCTGATGCTGGCCCTGATCGGCCGTCTGGTGCAGCAGGGCGACAGCGGACTGATCCAGGCGAACGTGCAGTGGTCGGTGCGCGGAATCCGCCTGAGCTGCGCAAGCAGCCATCCGCCGGGCACGTTGGGGAGTGTTTGCCTGCAACCGTCCGACTGGCTTCCTGAACTGGTACAGCTTCCTGCCGAGGTCCTGGCAAGCGCAAGTGATGGTCACGACCATTGGCTTTGGCTGCGGTTTGCGCCGCTTTCGCCAGGCTTGCAGGAGGCGCTGGAACGTCATCTGTTCCGTCTGCATCGCCGTCAGATCGCCGACGCCCGCCGCCAGCGCTGATACCGCCTGTTGGCGCGGGGCGCCGGGTCGGCTAAGGTGCCCTTTACTGAAAAAGGTCTCTTCTGCGCCGTGCGAGTCATCATCGTCGACGATCACACCCTTGTCCGTGCCGGCTTGTCCAGGCTGCTGCAAACCTTCGCCGGCATCGATGTCGTGGGTGAGGCCAGCAACGCACAGCAAGCCCTGGACATGACATCCCTGCACCGGCCTGATCTGGTGTTGATGGATCTGTCCCTGCCCGGCCGCAGCGGCCTGGATGCCATGACCGATGTGTTGCGCGCTGCGCCGCGTACGCACGTGGTGATGATGTCGATGCACGACGACCCGGTGCACGTGCGCGATGCGCTGGATCGCGGCGCGGTCGGCTTCGTGGTCAAGGATGCCGCGCCGCTGGAGCTGGAGCTGGCACTGCGTGCAGCGGCGGCCGGCCAGGTGTTCCTGAGCCCGCAGATTTCGTCCAAGATGATCGCGCCGATGCTGGGCCGCGAAAAACCGGTCGGCATTGCCGCCTTGTCGCCGCGCCAGCGCGAGATCCTGCGCGAGATCGGCCGCGGCCAGAGCAACAAGGAAATCGCCGCCGACCTCGGCATCAGCGTCAAGACGGTGGAGACCCACCGCGCGCGCATGATGGAATCGCTCGGTTGCCGGCGTGCCAACGATCTGGTGTTGCTGGCGGCCAAGCATCACAACGAACTGGTCTGAGCGCCGGCCGCCGGGCGATGACCGGAAACGGCCGCCAGCGAACAAAACAGTGACGGGATTCCGGCGAGCACGCTTGAGTCCGTCTTGTACGTCAGGGAATTCCCCACGCGCTGTCAGGAAAATCACGAATTGCCTCACGCGATTCCCTGATTAGAAACCCGTCGCCTTGTCCTGCAAGATGCGTTCCATCGCTGCCACGTGCGGCGCCTTCCGGAAGCGCTTCGATGAAGACGACCATTTCCGCCCAGCTTGGCCAGCAACTGCACCTGACCCCGCAGTTGCTGCAGTCGATCCGTCTGTTGCAGTTGGACGGCATGCAGTTGGAACTGGAAATCCGTCGCGCGCTGGAAACCAATCCACTGCTGGAGCTGGAAGAGCTGGCCGACAGCGACGCCGTCGCGAGCAGCGACGATGGCGCCTCCGATGTCGCCGCCTTCGACGAACTGCCGGAAAGCACGATGTGGGACGTGCCGAGCAGCAGCTGGAACGATGGCGACGACGACCGCATGCAGCGCGTGGCAGCCGGTGAATCCACCGACCCGCACGTGCGCATCCTGCGCGAGCTGGCGCTGGACCTGGACGAGGCCGCATTGGGGGCCGCCGCGTTCTGGCTGGAGCAGACCGACGACGCCGGCTATCTGACCGAGGCCCTGGCGACGCTGCAGCAGCTCGGCGCGACCCGTCTTGGTATGACCGTGCAGGCAGTGGAAGCGGTCCGCCAGCGCCTGCTGCACGGCGACCCGGCCGGCCTGGCCGCCTGCGACCTGCGCGAGTGCCTGCAGGCCCAGCTGAGCGCCCTGCCCGGCCGTGTGCCGGCGCGTCATCTGGCCGCGCGCATCCTTGCCGGCGACCTGGACCTGCTGGCCAGCCACGACTATCCGCTGCTGGCGCGCGCACACGATGCCGAAGTGGACGATGCACGCGAGGCGGTCCGGCTGATCCTGTCGCTGCAACCGCGCCCCGGCGATGACCTGCTGCAGGAAAGCAACGCCAGCGTGATTCCGGATGTGCTCGCCTGGCATGCCGACGGCAGCTGGCGGGTGGCATTGAACCCGGCCACCACCCATCGGGTGAGCATCAATCCCGTGCATGAGCGTGCACTGGCCGAGGCCGGCGATGCCGCCCAGCCGCTGCGCGACATGCTGCAGGAAGCGCGCTGGCTGACCCGCGGGCTGTCGATGCGCTACGAGACCCTGCTGCGTGCCACGCGCGCCATCGTCGAACGCCAGGCCACGTTCCTGGTGCGCGGTGAGGAAGCGATGGCACCGCTGACGCTGAAGGAAATCGCCGATGAGATCGGCATGCACGAATCGACGATTTCGCGCATTACCACCGGCAAATACATCCAGACCCCGCGCGGCACCTTCGAGCTCAAGCACTTCTTTGCGGTGCGCCTGGAAGGTGCCAGCGTTTCCGGCCAGGCGGTCAAGGCGATGGTGCGCCGGCTGATCGAAAGCGAGCCGGCCGGCCGGCCGCTGGCCGACGAAGCCATCGCCGGGCTGTTGTCGCGCCAGGGCGTTAACATTGCCCGTCGCACTGTGGCCAAGTACCGCGAACAACTCGACATCGCCCCGGCACGCGAGCGCCGCCGCACCAACAAACCGCCGCTTGCCCGGGCAGGATAAGGATTACTATGAGCAAACTCACCGTGCTGCTGGTCGACGACCACGAGGGCTTCATCAACGCTGCGATGCGTCATTTTCGCAAAGTGGAGTGGCTCGATATCGTGGGCAGTGCCGCCAATGGACTGGAAGCGATCGAGCGCTCTGAGTCGCTGCGCCCCAATGTCGTGCTGATGGACCTGGCCATGCCGGAGATGGGCGGGCTGCAGGCAACGCGTCTGATCAAGACGCAGGACGATCCGCCGTATATTGTCATCGCGAGCCACTTCGACGATGCAGAGCATCGTGAACACGCTCTTCGCGCGGGTGCTGACAATTTTGTTAGCAAGCTGTCCTATATCCAGGAAGTCATGCCAATCCTGGAGGGCCTGACGGTAAGGAGCCAGGAATGAGTGAGTCCCGCATTCTGTTGATCGACAGCGATGCCGTGCGCGCCGAGCGCACCGTCTCGTTGCTCGAGTTCATGGACTTCAATCCACGCTGGGTCACCGACGGCGCCGACATCAATCCTGGCCGCCATCGCCATGACGAGTGGATGGCGGTGATGGTGGGCTCGGCGCAGGATGCCGCACAGGCCGACAAGTTCTTCGACTGGCTGGCCGATGCCAAGCTGCCGCCACCGGTGTTGCTGATGGAAGGCAGCCCGAGCGCGTTTGCGCAGGCCCACGGCCTGCACGAAGCCAATGTCTGGACGCTGGACACGCCGCTGCGGCATACACAGCTGGAAGCCTTGCTGCGCCGTGCCAGCCTCAAGCGCCTGGATGCCGAGCACCAGGCCGGCGTGCAGCAGGACACCGGCCCGACCGGCAACAGCGAGGCGGTGACCCGCTTGCGCCGCCTGATCGACCAGGTGGCCGCCTTCGACACCACGGTGCTGGTGCTGGGCGAATCGGGGACCGGCAAGGAGGTCGTGGCACGCGCCATCCACCAGCATTCGCCACGGCGCGACGGACCGTTCGTGGCGATCAACTGCGGTGCGATCCCGCCGGACCTGCTGGAAAGCGAGCTGTTCGGCCACGAAAAAGGCGCCTTCACCGGCGCGCTGAGCACCCGCAAGGGCCGCTTCGAAATGGCCGAGGGCGGCACCCTGCTGCTGGACGAGATCGGCGACATGAGCCTGCCGATGCAGGTCAAGCTGCTGCGCGTGCTGCAGGAGCGCAGCTTCGAGCGCGTCGGCGGGGGCCAGACCATCCGTTGCAACGTGCGCGTGATCGCCGCGACCCACCGCAACCTGGAAACCCGCATCAGCGACGGCCAGTTCCGCGAGGACCTGTTCTATCGCCTCAACGTGTTCCCGATCGAGATGCCGGCACTGCGGGAACGCGTCGACGACCTGGCCATGCTGGTGCAGACCATCGCCGGGCAACTGGCACGCACCGGACGCGGCGAAGTGCGCTTTGCCGACGAGGCCCTGCAGGCGCTGCGCAGCTACGACTGGCCGGGCAACGTACGCGAGCTGACCAATCTGGTGGAGCGCCTGGCGGTGCTGCATCCAGGCGGTTTGGTACGCGTGCAGGACTTGCCGGCACGCTACCGCGGTGATTTTGCCTCGGCCATTGCGGTCGAGCCCGTGCCGGAGCCGGCACTGTTTGCCGCCCCCGTCGAAGCCGTCGCGCTGCCGGGCAATGTGGTGACCCTGCAGCCTGCAACCGCCGATGCCGAGCCGGCGACCAGTTCCAGCCTGCCTGACGATGGCATCGACCTGCGGGGCCACATGGCCAACATCGAGCTGGCGTTGATCAACGAGGCGCTGGAACGCACCCAGGGCGTGGTGGCACATGCAGCGCAGCTGCTCGGCCTGCGCCGCACCACGCTGGTGGAAAAGCTGCGCAAGTACGGCATCGATCGCGAGCAGACCGAGCTGGCGAACTGAGCGGGGCGCATTCCTGGCCCCGCTTGCTGGCACGGCACTTGCTTCAGCAGGATCACACCGTCCGCAGCTGTCGGCTGCGGCGCAATCCCGACATTCACCAGCACCTGCCGAGGCATTGATGCCCATCCCCGTCACCAGCCCGCTGCTGCCGCCGCTGGAAGAATTTCTGCCCTACCTGGAGCAGATCTGGGACAGCCGCATTGTCAGCAATGGCGGTGACATGCATCACGCCTTCGAACGCGCGTTGTGCGAGTACCTGGGTGTGCCGCACCTGGCCTTGCTCACCAACGGCACCACCGCGTTGATCACAGCGCTGCAGGCGCTGCGCATCACTGGGGAGGTCATCACCACGCCCTACTCGTTCGTGGCCACTGCGCATTCGCTGCTGTGGAAAGGCATCACGCCGGTGTTCGTGGATATCGACCCGGTGACGCTCAACATGGATCCGTCCAAGATCGAGGCGGCCATCACCCCCCAGACCACCGCCATCATGCCGGTGCACTGCTACGGCACTGCCTGCGAAACCACCGCCATCACCCGCATCGCCGACATCTACAACCTCAAGGTGATCTACGACGCGGCGCATGCGTTCGGGGTGCGCGACGAGGGGGGCTCGATCCTGCGTCACGGCGACCTGAGCGCGTTGAGCTTCCACGCCACCAAGGTATTCAATACCTTCGAAGGTGGCGCCATCGTCTGCCCCGACGAACGCACCTACCAGCGCATCGGGCATCTGAAGAATTTCGGCTTCGTCGATGAGACCACGGTGGTGGCACCCGGCATCAACGGCAAGATGAATGAGATCAGCGCGGCCTTCGGCCTGCTGCAGCTCAAGCACATCGACCATGCCATCGCCCAGCGCAGCGCCATCGACGCGCAGTATCGGCAGCGCCTGAGCGATGTCCGCGGCGTGCGCTGCGTGGCGCGGCCAGATCATGCCAGTGCCAACTACGCGTACTTTCCGATCCTGGTGCAGGACGACTACCCGTTGTCGCGCGATGCGCTGTATCAGTTGATGCGCGAGCACGGCATCCTGGTACGGCGCTATTTCTATCCGTTGATCAGTGATTTCCCGATGTATCGCGCCCTGCCCTCCTCGGCGCCGGCACGGCTGCCGGTCGCGCGCTCGGTGGCCGCACAGGTACTGTGCCTGCCGATCTTTCCTGGCCTGACCCGCGACCAGGTCGATACCATTGCCGATCTGATCGCCAGGCAACAGGCGACATGACGGCAACCCGCTCCACGCTTTTTTCAGACTCCCGCATCTTCAACAGGCAACCAGGCGAGATCGCATGACCCAGGCAACGTTTATCGAGAACTTCATCGCCGCCACCGACTTCCAGGAGCCGGTCGAGGTCACCGCCGACACCGTGCTGCTCGAACTCCCGGAATGGGATTCGCTGGCCGCACTGGGCGTGATCGTGATGTTCGACATGGAGTACGGCAAGACCATCACCGGCGAGGACCTGACCGCCGCCGTCACCGTCGGCGATCTCTACAAACTGACCGAGGCGTAAGCAGCATGCCGACCTCCACGCTGCACAACGTCCGCTTCGCCGGCATGGCGACCTGCGTGCCGAAGCGGGTCGTGTCCAATCTCACCGATTGCCGGCCGCAGATCCGCTCCGAGCGCGAGCGGCTGGTGCGCAACATCGGCATCGAGACGCGCCGCATGGCGTCGGAGTGGCAGTGCTTTTCCGACATGGCCTTCGATGCGACGCAAGTGCTGCTGGAAAAGCTGCAGTGGAAGCGCGAGGAGATCGATGCGTTGATCGTGGTGACCCAGTCGCCGGATTATCCGATCCCGGCCACCGCGATCATCCTGCAGGACCGGCTGGGGCTGTCGCACGCCACGGTTGCCTTCGACGTCAACCTGGGTTGCTCGGCCTACCCGTTCGGCATCAACCTGCTCGGCTCGATGATCGCCGCCGGCGGCGTCAAAAAAGGGCTACTGTTGGTCGGTGACCGCAGTGCCACGCTGGAAGACCCGATCTTCTCCGATTCCGGCACCGCCACCGCGCTGGAATTCAGCGCCGACGCGCCGCCGATGCATTTCGACCTCAACAGCGATGGGAGCGGCTACAGGGCGATCATCCTGCCGGTGGGCGGCCACCGCGAACCGGTCGGCATCCAGCACTTGGTGCCGTACCGCGACGAGGCGGATGGTGCCTGGAAGCGTGGCGTGGACCTGATCCTGGACGGCGTGGCAGTGCTGAGCTTCTCTACCCAGCGCATCCCGCCGGCAGTGCAGAAGCTGCTTGAGTATGCGGGCGTGTCCAAGGAGGAGATCGATTACTTCGTGTTCCACCAGGCCAACCGCATGATCAATGAGACCATCCGCAAGAAGCTCGGCCTGCCGGTGGAAAAGGTGCCCTCGACGTTGCGCGACTTCGGCAATACCAGCGGCGCCTCGCTGCCGGTGACCATGACCGCACGCATCAACAAGGACCTGGAATCAGGGCGCAAGCGCGTGCTGCTATGCGGCTTCGGCATCGGGCTGTCGTGGGGCACCTGCCTGCTCGACATCGAAGGGGCCACTTTTCCAGATCTCATCGAATCGTGAGCATTGCTCCCGACCCCTTCGCGCTTGCCGGCAAACGCATCCTCGTCACCGGCGCTTCCTCGGGTATCGGCCGCCAGATCGCGATTTCCTGCGCCGAGCTGGGTGCCCAGCTGGTGATCAACGGACGTGACCGTGTGCGGTTGACGTCGACCCTGGAGGCGTTGCCAGGCGACGGCCACATGGCAATCGCGGCAGACCTGGACCGGCAGGAGGACATCGACCGTCTGGTCGCCGAGGTCGGCGTGTTGGACGGGATGGCACATGCGGCCGGGATCTCCCGGCTGGTGCCGCTGCGCCTGGTCAACCGGGCGCATCTGGACACCATCTTCTCCAGCAACACGTTCGCACCGATGCTGCTGACACGCGGCCTGCTGGCAAAGAAGCGCATCGCCGCAAACGGCTCGCTGGTGTTCGTCGCTTCGGTCGCTTCGCACATCGGGCCAATGGCGAGCAGCGCGTACGCGGCCAGCAAGAGTGCCCTGCTCGGCATGATGAGATCGCTGGCGCAGGAAGTTGCCAAGAACGGTATCCGTGCCAACTGTATCGCCCCGGGCTACGTGCGCACACCGCTGCTGGACGGCCTGCAGGGCAGCGGCGGCAACATGGAAGGGCTGTTCGAACTGACACCGCTGGGTATGGGCGAGCCGGAGGATGTCGCTTACGCCGCCACGTTCCTGCTGGCCGATGCGAGCCGCTGGATCACGCGTACCTATTTCGTGGTGGACGGCGGCCTCACGGTGCCGATGGATATCTACGCATGACTACACCGGCACGCACTGCGTTCTCGCTTGAGGGCAAGACGATCCTGGTGACGGGAGCGTCGTCGGGGCTCGGCCGGCAGATCGCCATTGCCTGCGCACAGCGAGGCGCCCGCATCATCCTGGCCGGCCGCGACACGGACCGCCTCGCGCAGACCCAGGCGCAGTTGCAGGGCACGGGCCATGTCGGCGTGCTCGGCGACCTGACCAGCGCCGCCGACCGCGAGGCGCTGGTTGTCTCGGCAGGCGCGACGGTGCATGGCGTGGTGCACTGCGCGGGCATGCAGAAGCATTGCCCGATCCGGCAGCTGACCGAGGCGGCGATGACCGAGATGTACACGGTCAATTTCCTCGCTCCGGTAATGCTGACGCAGCGCCTGCTGCAGGCAAACGCCATCGCCCCGCAGGGCTCGATCGTGTTCATGCTGTCCACTGCCGCGCACCTTGGCACGCGCGGCGTGGGGCCGTATTCGGCGATGAAGGCCGGCCTGATCGGCATCATCAAGTGCCTGGCGCTCGAACAGGCAAAGCGCAGGATCCGGGTCAACGGCATTTCCCCCTCGGCCGTGGTCACGCCGATGTGGGGCGCCGCCCAACTCGAGGCGCAGAAGGCGCGGCATCCGCTGGGCCTGGGCGAGCCGCAGGACGTCGCCAACGCCGCGATCTACCTGCTGGCCGACGCCAGCCGCTGGGTCACCGGGACCAGTCTGGTCATGGACGGCGGCTCGATCCTATGACCCATCCGGTCTTGATCATCGGTGCCGGCGGATGGGGTCGCGAGGTCTTGGCGCAGATGCAGGGCGATCCGGCGTGCGGAACGCAGTGGCGTCCGGTGGGCTTTCTCGACACGCGCCCGCAGATGCTGGACGGCCACGGCTGCGATCTGGCCATCGTCGGCAGCCCGCTCGCGTACCAGCCGCGGGACGAAGAGCGCTTCGTCTGCGCGATCGGCGATCCGCATGCGCGCCAGCGCTATGCGCAGCCGCTGCTGGCGCAAGGCGCGCAATTCATTCCGGTCCTCACCGGTGCATTCCTGAGCCCGCGCGTGCGCATCGGCCACGGCTGCTTCCTGTGCCATCGCGTACAGCTCAGCCCCGACGTGTGGCTGGGCGACTTCGCCAATGTGCATGCCAACACCATGCTTGGGCACGACGTCCATGTCGGTGACTACGCGCAGATCGGTGCGATGACCTTCATCGGCGGCGGCGCGCGGATCGGTGAGCGCGCCATCGTGCACCCGCACGCCACCATCCTGCCCGGCATCCACATTGGCGTCGGCGCCGTGGTCGGTGCCGGCGCGGTGGTGGTCAAGGACGTGCCGGCCGGCGCCAGCGTGTTCGGCAACCCGGCCCGGGTCATCTACCACAAGGATTCCTGAGGAAGCCGCGCCGATGCGATCGCGAATGCGCCCAAGCTACTACCTGTCGACGGACATCTTCGCCCGCGAACAGCGCAAGATCTTTCGCAAGGCCTGGTTGTTTGCCGGGCTGAAGACGCTGCTGCCCGACAACAACTGCTTCATCACCCGCAGGCTCGCTGGCATTCCGGTGCTGATCCAGAACTTCCAGGGCCGCCTGCGCGCGTTCGAGAACGTCTGCCTGCACCGCAGCGCGCTGCTGCAGACCACTGCGGTGGGAAAGCGCCCGTTGGTCTGTCCCTACCATGCATGGAAGTACGACGCAGACGGTCGGGTTGAGAACATCCCCGAATGCGCGGCTGTGTATGGCTTCGACGAGGAAGAAAGACGCGGCCTGAAATTGCGGGAGTTCGCCCTGCGCGAGGTGGGCAACCTGCTGTTCGTCAACCTCGATCCCGACCCGATGCCGATCGAGGAACAGTTTTCGGCAGACTTCATCGCCTTGCTGGAAAGCAGTTCCAATGCCTATGACACCGAGGTCATGGTGACCACGTGGCGTGGCCGGTACAACTGGAAACTCGCTTACGAAAATCTTCGCGATGCCAATCACCCGCGCTTCGTCCACCCCAAGACACTGTCCAAGAGCGTCAGCTTCACTCCCGAGGTAAACGAGGAACAAGCCAGGGAGTCCATGGAAGCGTTGCGAGACAGCTCGCCCGCTGCCTTGAGGCGTGAGATGCGCCGCTTCAGTTTCGGCGGCCCGGAAGCCGCCATCCCCAGCCTTCAGCATTTTGGCTGGCACGAGAAAGTGGAACGCTGGGGCAAGCAGGACGCCTACTTCAACTGGCTTGCCTTCCCAAACCTGCATATCGCCAGTGCTAACGGCGGCTATTCCTTCACCCTGGAACACCACATTCCCGTCGCGCCGGACCAGACCGACCTGGAAATCTACTGGTTTAGCGCACGCAGGAAACAGCCTTACGGTTCCTCCAGCCAAGTGCTACTGGCACAGATGCACGGCAGCAAGGTGGTGGTAGGCGAAGACGTGGACATTATGGAGCGGGTGCAGGCGGCCTTGCACACAGACGCTCCGCTACCTACCCAGGGAGCCTATGAATCCATGAATCGCCTGGTCGAACGCTGGTACACGACGCTGATGGAGACCGAACATGAAATCTAGGTGGATCATCGGCAGCAGCGACTACCTCGACCTGGCCTTTCATGCCTGGAAGCAGACGCGGCAGGACGAGACGGTCATCAGGGTCGACATGCCACAAGACGCGGGACACGAGTTCGATCTTGGCGTGCTGGATGGGCTGAATCCGACCGAAGGGGCCATGTTTGTGGCTTTCGACGAACGCTTCGGCAACTTCAAGCGCATGGAATTGATGCAGGCAGCAATGGAACGTGGCTTCAAGCTGGAGCCCTTCATCCACCCCAGCGCAACCATCGGCGCTGACACGGTCATCGGACTCAACGCATTCGTGGGTGCCCATGCCGTCGTCGGGCACGGGTGCAGGATCGACTACAACACCGTCATCCATGCCGGCGCGCACCTCGGACCGGCATGCCGCGTCAAATCGTCATGCTGGATAGAGAACGGTGTGCACGTCGGCGCGGGCGTCGAGATCGGCGGCAATAGCATCCTGCGGACTGGCGCCATCGTGCGCGGTGGCGTCAAGGTGGGACGAAGCTGCGAACTTGGCTGGCCGCGCGTCTACTGCGAGGACGTACCTGCCAAGACCTATTTCGACGCCCGCTACGACGCCCCTATTCACACCTACGAGAGATGACGTTCATGAGCTCAAGAAATGAGCAGCTTCGCCAACAGATTCTCCGAATTGCGGAGCAGGAGCGCCCCGTACTCGAAGATGTCATCGCGCGCCTGCCCGCGATTGCCGGCCGCCCTGCATTCCTCATCGCTCCCGAGTCCTATGCTGGCGTGGTGCATGGCCCCAGCGTCGTTGCCGACCTGCGCCATGTGGTTGCCGCGATTGATGACCAAAGCATCCACCTGGACCGCATTCACGGCGCACCGCGCTGGAGTAGTCAGGAATTCCTTGCCAAGGCAGGGCAGTACGCCGATGCGATCGCTATCGATTTCTCTTGCAGCCCGCGCGGTCGGGCGTTTGCAAATGACCTCTGTACCAGCGCGGGCATCGAGCAACTGAGCATTGCGCCTTGCCTGGATCCGCTGATCCCACGCTTCGAGCAACGCCCCCTCTTTCTGCTCCATCCGCGCTCGGGCATTGGCGAGATTTATGGCCCAAAAATCGTCCAGCGCTCCAGCCATGTCATTGCCGCCGTCGATGACCAGCCAAGCGACAGCGACACCGTTCATGGCGTGCCGCGTTGGAGCTCGCGCCAGTTCATTGAACAAGCGGCCCAGCATCCCCAGGCATTGGCCATCGACTTTTCCTACAGCCCTGCAGAATCGGGCCTTGCCCGCAAGCTCTGCGAACAAGCAGGCATTGAAAGGGTGGATGCCTGCCTGGCCGTTGCGCACTGTGGGCTGCCCGCCGTATACGAGCCTGCCCGGGTATACCGTCAGCGGACGCTTGCGCGCCTGGACGAATTCCTGCGTCTTGCCGATCGACTGGACGACGATCTCAGCGTCTTTACGCTCTACAGCAACCTGTTGTTCCGCCTGACCTACAACTCCAGCCTCCTGTTGGATTGCTGGGCGACGCCGATCAACGAGTACTTTTCAACATACGCCGATAGCAGCACATTCCAGCTGGGTCGGCGTGAACATTTCTGCGATGGCGGTGCCTTCCAGGGCCCCATCGTGCACAAGTTTCTGGAAGCATCCCGCCATCATTATGAAAGCATCACCGCCTTTGAACCCGATAGCATCAACTTCCAGAAATTGGAGGGCATCGCCAGCACCCTCCCCCTTCCCCCGCATAACTTCAGGGCCATAAAGAAAGCCATCTCCAACGAACAGACGACGCTGCGCTTCGAGCAGACCGGCACCGTTTCCAGCCATGTATCGCCAAATGGCGGAATCTCCGTGGCTACGACACGCCTGGACGACGAGCTGGAAAAGCTCACCCTACTGAAGTTGGACATCGAAGGGTTCGAGGCCAGGGCACTGGAAGGCGCATCTCACCTCATCCGTACCCAGCGCCCCCGCATGGCCATCTGTGTATACCACTACGCCCAGGATCTGCTGGATATCGTGGAGCAACTGGACAAACTGGTCGATGGCTATCACTTCCGTCTACGCCAGCACTCTCCCGGCCACTACTACGACCTCGTTTTGTATGCATCGCCCGTGGCCGGTGCCGCACCGCCGCCCTGGGCGGAGTAAGCCCGGGGAAACTCACGACTTGAGAGATGGAGCGATGACTGACGCCCGCAACGCGGGGGGCTTAAAAAATCGTCGCGATGTGCGCGGCCCGCTTTGTCCGACGATGACCGCCTACGCCGCATCCGTCAGGCGCCCAGCGCCATGTCGCCGACTCGATCGTGACATGGCGCTGGATGATCGCAATCGCAATCGGCGCGATGCTGCTCGACGAAGAACAACAGCATCTCCGAATTCAATGACACTGATAAGACCAGCAAAGTACATAAGGAAGCCCTGTCATGGCGTTAGCAGTCGGCTCGATCGAGCGAGCCACGATCAAATATCCAGGACTGAATCTGCGCAGCACCAAGTTGATCGGCTGGGGGGCAGGACAGTTTTTCCGTGATTTCTATCCAGCCATCGCCCAGCAGTTGAACTTGCAGTACACCATCTGCCCGCGGCCGGAGAATCAGGGCACAACTGTCCATGGCCTGCCGGTCAGACCACCTTCGGCACTGGAGGAGGAATCGGTCGATGATGTGCTGATCGTCATCTTCTCCAATCACGCCGCAGAGGTGATGAACCAGATTGCAAAGGCACATGGCCGTTTCCGCACGGTACGTGCCGTCGAATACGGCCAGGGCAGCGTTGCACTGTTGCAGGAATTGCAGGATTTCTCGCGCCTGTTGCCCGAGCTGCAACTGTCGCGACAACTGACCAAGCCGGATACCGGCATCTTCGTGCAGGGGCTAGCGTTCGACTTTACGCCCCTGGTGCTGGCCTGGAATCGTCTGCGTTTCCCTTGGGCGTACCAGTGCATGGTGACCTGGGACCACCAACCAAGTGCGCTACTGGACCGCTGCAGGCCCTGGCTGGATAAGCTGATTCTGGTGCCTCAGCCGGACAATCTGGGCCTGCACTACCGCAATGCGGTGCTGCGTTCCGCACGTCTGGGCGTGGAGCATTTGGCCGAGCAAGGCATCGCGTTTGCGGTGCGTTGCCGTAGCGACAACGTGCTGACCGGCTCAACGCACGACGCCATCAATGTCCATTTCAGAGGCAAACGCAATCAAGGAAAAATCGCAATTTCTTTGGGAGCAGGGTTTCGAAACATCCCGTTCCTGTTCACCGAGAAAGCCATGCTTGGCAGGACGCAGGACATGCTGGCATTGTGGTCGATGCCAGAGGATCCGCGACCGGCGAATTATGCGGACGACGAGTTTTCTCCAATGAACGAACTTGCACCCGATCGGCATTTTCAACAGCTGAGCCAATACGCCTTCGAATCGTCGTTGTGGAAGAGCTACGCACGCCAGCTCGGATTTCCGGCCGAGACCCTGGTCGATAGCTACCGTTTTGCAAAGTCCCGTCTGCTGGCATTGGAGCCACAGATGAGCTGGACGTCATTGAAGCTCGTGTCGTTGTTCAATGTAGCACGCGACAACAGCTACGGTTTCTCGACGGACTTGTGGAACCGGCTGTTCACTGACACCGATGCGGTACTTGAGGCTGCCGAGGCAGTCAGCCGGCTGGAGCTCAACTCCACCGATTTTTGGCAAGGCAGAGTTGGCTGAGCCGCCCTCGCCACTCAACGCCATCGGTTGCCAGGAGGCTTCTATGACTTACGCCATCATCATCCCCGCGCGACGCGACTCTTCGCGCCTGCCCGGAAAACCGTTGATCGAACTGGGCGGTGTGCCCATGATCGTGCGCACCTATCAGCAATGCGCCAAGGCGGCGCCGGCCGAGCAGATTCTGGTCGCCACCGACTGCGATGTGATTCAACGTACCTGCGAGCAGGCCGGCATCCGCACCTTGCTGACCTCCAGTGCCTGCCTGACCGGCACCGATCGCGTTGCCGAAGTTGCACAACAGCTCGACGTGGACACCTACATCAATGTGCAGGGTGACGATCCGCTATTCAATCCACAAGACCTACGCCTGCTGATAGACGCTGCGACAGCAGCGCCGGGTGATGTGATCAACGGTTACTGCCCGGTCGCCAACATCGACGAGTTCCGTAATCCAAGCGTGCCCAAAGTGGTCGTTCGCCCGGATGGGCGTTTGCTGTACATGTCGCGCGCGGCAATCCCGGTCACCAAGCAAGGCGAGTTCCGGCACGCCTGGCGGCAGGTCTGCGCCTATGCGTTTCCCAGGCAGGCATTGCAGGCGTTTGCATCGGTGTCTTGCAAGACGCCCCTGGAAGAAATCGAGGATATCGAGATCCTGCGCTTTCTCGAACTGGGCTTCGAAGTGCGCATGGTGCAGATGAGCAACCAGTCGATCGCGGTGGATACGCCGGCTGATGTAATGCGGGTGGAAGCGGCACTGCGCATGATGCAGCTCGGCGAGCAGAACGCGCCATGAGCCAGGATAAGACGTCCGACACGCAGCCCGGCATGCATTCGCCCATCTGCGGCACATCCGATCTCAGAAACCAGGCGCATGCCCAGGCGTATTCGCCACGTCGCTTCTTCGACCAGTTACTGAAGACCGACGCGCCGGTGGTGCTGGACGTGGGTGCGCATCGCGGCGAGTCGATCCGGCACTTCAAGTCGATCTATCCGGATTGCCAGATGTATTCGTTCGAGCCAGATCCGCAGAATTTTGCCGAGCTGGAAAAAGTGGCTGCACAGTTCGGCACGACCACCATGTGCGTTGCATTGGGCGAGAAAGAAGAAGTCGGTCATTACTACCGGCAGAGTATCTCGCACCTGGGCGGGTTGCTGCCGATCAACGCGGATTCCACCGACTCGCTCGGCTATGCGCGGCAGGCGACGAATGAGGAAATTGTGGTCAGCAAGACCACCCTCGACAATGCCTGCGTCTTGCTGGGGATCGCCCAGGTACATATTCTCAAGATCGATGTGCAGGGGTTCGAGCGACAGGTGCTGGAGGGTGCAACTGCGATCCTGCAGCACACCGACTGCGCAGTGATCGAGATCGGCCTTTACGATTTCTACGGCAAGACCAACAGCTTCGTCGACGTGGTCAACCTGATGCAGGCGGCCGGCTTTTCGTTGTGGGACATCGCCAAACTGTCGAAGAACCCAAAGAGCTTGCGTACCGATTGGATCGAGGTGGTGTATCGCAAAGACTCAGCACAACCGCGAGATCGTCCTCAGCCCTAAGGGCGACTGCGTGCCGCTGCCGGTCAGGTTGCCACTGCACCACCGACGGCACGCTTATTGCATGACCGGCTAGGTTGAACCCCACCCAGGTGCGCTATCTACCGGCGCACGATGGGGCGCTCCGCCCTCCCCCGTTCCGCGCCTTGGATCCACCTGTGACTGTTCAAGCCAATCGATCGCCGATGACGCCCAACGCCCTGGTGAGCATCGTCATGCCGGCCTACAAGCCGCGCTATGTCGCGCAGGCGCTGGACAGCGTGCTGGCGCAGACCTACACGGCGTTGGAGCTGGTGATCTGCGACGACAATGGCGATGGCGCGATTGAGGCTGTGCTGGCGCCGCGCCTGGCGAGCGCTCCCTTCCCGATCCGCTACCACCGCAATCCGGCGCGACTGGGCGAACTCGGCAGCACCATCAAGGGCATCGGCCTGGCGCAAGGCGAGTACGTCAAGTTCCTGCATGACGACGATGTGCTGCAGCCGGACTGCATTGCGCAATTGGTGTCGGCGATGGAGCGCAACCCCGGCACCGCGCTGGCGTCCTCGCGCCGGCTGCGGATCGACGATGACGGTGCGCCGTTGCCCGACATCCTGGCCACCAGCTTTCCGTTCGGCGAGGACGTGCTGATCGACGGGCCGGAGCTGGTGTCGTTCCTGGCCGACCATGCCATCAACTTCATCGGCGAGCCGAGTTGCGTGCTTGCACGGCGCGCCGAACTGGCGGCGCTGGGTGGCGAGCTGATGATGTTGAATGGCAAGGCCATCCACTGGGTGGGCGACCTGGCGATCTACGTCAAGCTGCTGCGTCACGGCAACCTGGCCTTGCTGTCCAGCCCGCTCACGCATTTTCGCGTGTCCAGCGCGCAGTTCAGTCAGGCCGGCCGCGATCAGGTCGGGGTCGGCGACCAGGGCCACGAAGATCTGCGCCAGGGCATCCGCCAGTTGGGCTGGCGGCGCGAGAGTGGCGACAACCGCCAGGTGCGCGTCGCCCCGCTCAGCCCGCACAAGGCACGCGTGTTCAAGTCGGTGGACCTGGTCAATGCGTTGATGCAGAGCGCGGGGTTGGCCGAGCGCGTGTCGCCGGCCACCTGGTTGGGGGTGCGTCATCCCAGCACCGTGCAGCGCGCCTTGATCGATGCGCGTTTGCAGGCGCATGCGGGCGGCCCGCAGATCGCAGTGATAGTGGTCGACAGCGACGGCGACGCGGCAGCGGTGGCCGCAACCCAGGCCAGCCTGGCAGCGGTGGCGTGTTATCCGAATCAGCAGACCTGGGTGCTCAGCAGCTCCCCGCAGCAGGCCGCCGAGCACGGCGAGCGCGGTGTGCTGGTCGGCCCGGACGGGCTGGTGTCCACGCTCAACCGGACCATCGCCGCACAACAGTCCATCGACTGGGTACTGCTGGTCGAGGCCGGCAGCCTGTTCACCGCCAGCGGCCTGCTGGTCGTGGCGCTGGAGATGCTTGCGCTGCCGGACACGTGTCAGGCCATCTACGCCGATGAAGTGGTCGCGTTGGATGGTGGCCAGCTGGGGCTGGCGATGCGGCCGGGGCTATACCTGGACATGTTGCTGAGTGCGCCGTCGACGGTGTCGCGGCACTGGCTGTTCCGGCACCCCACGCTGGTTGCCGATGGCGGTTTTCCAGCTGGAACGGGCGACGCCTTCGAACTGGATTACCAACTGGGGCTGGTCGAACGCTACGGCCTGGCCTGCATCCAGCACATCGCCGAACCCTTGCTGGTGGCATCGGCCAGCACGCGGCATGGCGACGAAGACCAGCAGCGCGCCATCAGCCGCCATCTTGCCGCGCGCGGATACGTGGACGCGGTGGTGGAAAGCAACGGCCCCGGCCGGCACGCGGTGGATTACCGCCATGCACAGCAGCCGCTGGTCAGCATTCTGGTACTGGTGGATGGCCGCCTGGCGCAGCTGCAGCGCTGCCTGGAAAGCGTGCTCGCCAATACCGGCTACCCGCATTACGAGCTGCTGTTGCTGGATCGCGGCGACAGCGCCGAGCCGGCCCTGCGCGACTGGCTGGCGGGCATCGACAACCTTGGCCTGCAGCAGATCCGCGTGCTGCGCTTCGACGGTGCGCCCTCGCGCGAGGCGGCCTGCAATGCTGCGGCCGGGCAGGCGCGTGGGGAGCTGCTGTTGTGGCTGGCAGCGGGCGCCGCGGCGATCAAGGCCGATTGGCTGGCGCAGCTGCTCAACCACGCGCTGCGCCCGGAGGTCGGCGCGGTGGCCGCCAAGCTGCTGCGCGGTGATGGCACCGTGCATCACGCCGGCTTGCTGCTGGGCCTGGGGGCACCGGCAGCACGCGCGTTCGAAGGTGCCGCGTTCGACGACTCCGGCTATCTGCAACGCCTGCAGCTGGATCAGAACTACAGCGCGCTCAGTGCCGAATGCCTGATGCTGCCGCGCCAGCTGTTCCTGGACGCCGGCGGCTTTGCGCAGGAGCCGGCGCTGGCGCAATGGAGCGATGTCGATCTGTGCCTGCGCCTGCAGCAGGCAGGCTATCTCAATGTCTACGCCGCGCGCGCGCAGCTGCTGATCGATCCTCCCGACGCAACGCCCGCCACCGCACTCGACGAAGAAGCGATGTATGCGCGCTGGCTACCGGTGATGGCCAACGACCCGGCCTACAACCCGGGCTTCTCGCTGGATCCCGGCGCCGGCTTCCAGCTGGCCGACCCGCGCGCCAGTTGGCGGCCATTGCAGTCGTGGCGACCGCTGCCGACGATGATCGCGCTGCCCGCCGATGTCGAAGGCTGCGGCCACTATCGGGTGATCCAGCCGCTGCGCGCCCTGCGCGAGGCCGGCATGGTCGAAGGCGTGCTGTTCAACGGCTATCTGGAGATCAGCGAGCTGGCGCGTCAGGATCCCGACGTGGTGATCCTGCAACGCCAGGTCGGCGAACCGCGACTGGAAGCGATGCGACGGATGCAGGCGCTGTCGCGCGCGTTCAAGGTCTATGAGCTGGACGACTATCTGCCCAACCTGCCGCTGAAGAATGCGCATCGCGAGCACATGCCCAAGGACATCCTCAAGACAGTGCGGCGTGGGCTGGGCATGGTGGACCGCTTCGTGGTGTCCACCCAGGCGCTGGCCGAGGCATTCGCCGGCTTGCACAGCGACATCCGCGTGGCCGAGAACCGCCTGCCGCCGCATTGGTGGGAACACCTGCCCGCGCGCTCCGACCGTAAGGAACGCCAGGGCGGCAAGCCGCGCATCGGCTGGGCCGGCGGCGCCAGCCACACCGGCGACCTGGAACTGATCGCCGATGTGGTGCGCGAGCTGGCCGACGAGGTCGAATGGGTGTTCATGGGGATGTACCCGTTCGCGCTGCGCCAGCACATCCATCAGTTCCAGCCCGGCGTGCCGATCGACCACTACCCGGCCGCACTGGCGGCGCTGGATCTGGACCTGGCGCTGGCGCCGGTGGAACAAAACCTGTTCAACGAGTGCAAGAGCAATCTGCGCCTGCTGGAGTACGGCGCCTGCGGCTACCCGGTCATCGCCAGCGACGTGCGCTGCTACCAGGGCGGCCTGCCGGTGACCCTGGTGAAGAACCGCTACCGCGACTGGATCGGCGCGATCCGTGAGCATTTGGCCGACCCGGCCGCTTCGGCGGCAAAAGGCGCGGCATTGCGTGACGTGGTGCGCCGCGACTGGATGTTGCGTGGCAGCAACCTGGACACCTGGCGGGCGGCCTGGTTGCCCGACTAGCGCGGGCACGCCGCCTCAGCGTTCTCCCGCTTGCGGTAGAACGGATGCCTGGCTGCGTGTGAGCTGTCGGTTGCACTGCAACTGGTCGCCTGCCGGCTCCCTTCCCCCGCGTGCGGGGGAAGGTGCCCAAAGGGCGGATGGGGGCGTGCGACCACACGCCAGTCCGCGCGTTGCCATGCATGCAGCGGCGTGGCAATTGACAGTGCCGCCCTCATCCGGCGCTACGCGCCACCTTCTCCCGCCCGCGGGAGAAGGGAAAGCATTGGCTGCGCGTGACGGGGGAAGGGAAAGCATTGGCTGCGCGTGATCTGTCCGCGCACTGCAGCTGACCACCATCGGCTCCCTTCCCCCGCGTGCGGGGGAAGGTGCCCGAAGGGCGGATGGGGGCCGGAATCGCTGCGACGCGATCACCACAGACACCTCAGGAGCGCCCCGCGCCGGAATCCCGGCGCAGTTTCGGCACGCCGCTTGCATTGGTGTGGATGCCTCCCTGGCTGACCGCACCCATGAGCGACTCCGTTACCTCCATCCTCTCGCAGATCCGCAGCTACCAGACGCAGATGGGCCAAGGCCCGATGGGCGCGGTGGGCGATGCGGCGCGCGGCAACCAGATCCAGGGGCTGGCCGGCACGCAGGGAACGCCGGCCACCCAGGCGCCGAGCTTCAGCGAGACCTTGCGCGGCGCCATCGGCGGCGTGAACGAGGCCCAGCAGAAGTCCGGCGCCTTGGCCAAGGCCTTCGAAATGGGCGACCCCAGCGCCGATCTGGCACGGGTCATGGTCGCCTCCCAGCAGTCCCAGGTGGCCTTCCGCGCCACCGTGGAAGTCCGCAACCGTCTCGTCCAGGCTTATCAGGACGTCATGAACATGCCGCTGTAAGGGTTGACGACACATGGCACTCGCGATCACCAAAGAAAACATGAACCAGAACGCCGAAAAGGCGGGGCAATGGTTCGACCGTGTCCGCAGCCTGCAGATCACCCGCAAGCTGACCATGATGGCGATGATCGCCGTGGCGGTGGCGGCCGGTCTGGCGGTGTTCTTCTGGTCGCAGAAACCCGGTTACCAGTCGCTGTACACCGGCCTGGACGACAAGGGAAATGCCGAAGCGGCCGACCTGCTGCGCACCGCGCAGATCCCGTTCAAGATCGACCAGGACACCGGTGCCATCTCGGTGCCGCAGGACCGTCTGTACGACGCCCGCCTGAAGCTGGCCGGCTCCGGCCTGACCGGCAAGGAAACCGGCGGCGGCTTCGAGCTGATGGAAAAGGACCCGGGCTTCGGCGTCAGCCAGTTCGTCGAAAACGCCCGCTACCAGCACGCCCTAGAAACCGAGTTGTCGCGCACCATCGGCACCCTGCGCCCGGTGCGCGAAGCCCGCGTGCACCTGGCCATTCCCAAGCCCAGCGCCTTCACCCGCCAGCGTGATGTGGCCAGCGCCTCGGTGGTGCTGGAGCTGCGCGGCGGCCAGGGCCTGGAACGCAACCAGGTCGACGCCATCGTCAACCTGGTCGCCTCCAGCATCCCGGACATGACCCCCGAGCGCGTCACCGTGGTCGACCAGAGCGGCCGCATGCTCTCCATCGCCGATCCCAACAGCGACGCCGCCCAGCACGCCGCCCAGTTCGAACAGGTGCGTCGCCAGGAAAGCTCCTACAACCAGCGTATCCGCGAGCTGCTCGAGCCGATGACCGGCCCGGGCCGGGTCAACCCGGAAGTCAGCGTGGACATGGACTTCTCGGTGGTCGAGGAAGCCCGCGAGCTCTACAACGGCGAGCCGGCCAAGCTGCGCAGCGAGCAGGTCAGCGACACCAGCACCAGCGCCACCGGCCCGCAGGGCCCGCCGGGCGCCACCAGCAACAGCCCCGGCCAGCCGCCGGCGCCGGCCGCAAACGCCACTGCCGGCGCACCGGGCACCCCGGCCGCTGCCAATGGCCAGGCCGCCGCAGCGGCCGCGCCGACCGAAAGTTCCAAGAGCGCCACCCGCAATTACGAATTGGACCGGACCTTGCAACACACCCGCCAGCCGGCCGGCCGCATCAAGCGGGTGTCGGTGGCGGTGCTGCTGGACAACGTCCCGCGCCCCGGTGCCAAGGGCAAGATGGTCGAGCAGCCGCTGACGGCCGCCGAGCTCACCCGCATCGAGGGCCTGGTCAAGCAGGCGGTGGGCTTCGACGCGGCCCGTGGCGACACGGTGTCGGTGATGAACGCCCCGTTCGTGCGCGAAGCGGTGGCCGGCGAGGAAGGTCCGAAGTGGTGGGAAGACCCGCGCGTGCAGAACGGTCTGCGCCTGCTGGTCGGTGCGGTGGTGGTGCTGGCGCTGCTGTTCGGCGTGGTGCGCCCCACCCTGCGCCAGCTCACCGGCGTGGCCGCGATCAAGGAAAAGCAGGCCAAGGGCGGCAACGATGGCACTCCGCAGAGCGCCGACGTGCGGATGGTCGACGATGACGACCTGATGCCGCGCCTGGAAGAGGACACCGCCCAGCTCGGTCAGGACCGCAAGACCCCGATCGCGCTGCCGGACGCCTACGAAGAACGCATGCGCCTCGCACGCGAAGCAGTCAAAGCCGATTCAAAACGTGTCGCACAAGTCGTGAAGGGATGGGTCGCCAGTGAAGCCTGATACACCACCGATGACCGGCGTACAGCGCGCCGCCGTGCTGCTGCTGTCGCTCGGGGAAAGCGACGCCGCCGAAGTGCTCAAGCACATGGACCCCAAGGAGGTGCAGAAGATCGGCATCGCCATGGCCACCATGACCGGCATCTCGCGCGACCAGGTCGAGAAGGTCATGGACGAGTTCAACGGCGAACTGGCCGGCAAGACCTCGCTGGGCGTGGGCGCCGACGACTACATCCGCAACGTGCTGATCCAGGCGCTGGGCGCCGACAAGGCCGGTGGCCTGATCGACCGCATCCTGCTCGGCCGCAACACCACCGGCCTGGACACCCTGAAGTGGATGGACCCGCGCGCGGTGGCCGACCTGGTGCGCAACGAGCACCCGCAGATCATCGCCATCGTCATGGCGCATCTGGACAGCGACCAGGCCGCCGAGGCCCTGAAGCTGCTGCCCGAGCGCACCCGCGCCGACGTGCTGCTGCGCATCGCCACCCTGGACGGCATCCCGCCCAATGCGCTGAGCGAGCTCAACGACATCATGGAGCGCCAGTTTTCCGGCAACCAGAACCTCAAGTCGTCCAACGTGGGCGGCATCAAGGTGGCCGCCAACATCCTCAACTTCCTGGACACCGGCGCCGACCAGGGCGTACTGGGCGAGATCGGCAAGATCGACGCCGACCTGGCCGGCAAGATCCAGGACCTGATGTTCGTGTTCGACAACCTGGTGGACCTGGACGACCGCGGCCTGCAGACGCTGCTGCGCGAAGTCTCCGGCGAGCGCCTGGGGCTGGCCCTGCGCGGCGCCGACGTCAAGGTGCGCGAGAAGATCACCCGCAACATGTCCCAGCGCGCGGCCGAGATCCTGCTCGAGGACATGGAAGCGCGCGGCCCGGTGCGCCTTGCCGACGTGGAAGCGGCGCAGAAGGAAATCCTCACCATCGTCCGCCGCCTGGCTGACGAAGGCGCCATCAGCCTGGGCGGTGCCGGTGCGGAGGCGATGGTATGACCGACATCGTCACCCGCTGGCTGGCCCCCGACCTGCACCTGGAGCCGGCCCCGCCGGAGCCGGAATTCGACGAACCGGCGGTGTACGAGCCGGTGCTGCGTCCGCCGACCCTGGAAGAGATCCAGGCCATCGAAGACGCCGCCCAGCAGGAAGGCTTTGCGCGCGGGCATGCCGACGGCTTTGCCCAGGGCCAGTCGGAGGTGCGCCGCCTGACCGCGCAGATCGACGGCATCCTGGACAACTTCACCCGCCCGCTGGCGCGGCTGGAGAACGAAGTGGTCGGCGCGCTCGGCGAGCTGGCCGTGCGCATCGCCGGTTCGCTGGTCGGGCGTGCCTATCAGGCCGACCCGCAGCTGCTGGCCGAGCTGGTGCACGAGGCCATCGACGCAGTCGGCGGGGCCGGCCGCGAAGTGGAAGTGCGCCTGCACCCGGACGACATCACCGCGCTGCTGCCGCATCTGGCGCCCAGCAGCACCACCCGCGTGGCCCCGGACCTGAGCCTGAGCCGCGGCGACCTGCGCGTGCACGCCGAAAGCGTGCGCGTGGACGGAACACTGGATGCGCGCCTGCGGGCCGCGCTGGAGACGGTCATGCGCAAATCCGGAGCGGGCCTGTGAGCGACCTGTTGGGCACCACCCCGGCCCCGGCCGACTGGCTGGACGCGCGCAACCTGCGCCTGGCCACCCGCCTGGGCGGCCTCGGGCTGGAACCCACGGCCGGGCGCACCCTGATCCGCGAAGGCATCCTGCGTCGCGCGGTCGGCCTGACCCTGGAAGCCACCGGCTGCGAGGCGCCGATGGGCGCCACCTGCAAGGTCGAGGTCGACGGCGGCTGGGTCGATGCCGAAGTGGTCGGCTTCGCCGGCGAACGTACCTACCTGATGCCCAGCGCCGAACTGCATGGCCTGCTGCCGAACGCCCGCGTGGTGCCCTCGCGGCGCCGCGGGGGCGTGGAAGTGGGCGAAGGCCTGCTCGGCCGCGTCATCGACAGCGACGGCACCCCGCTGGACGGCAAGGGCCCGATCCGCGGCGAAGGCAGCGTCAGCATGGCTGGCGTGTCGATCAACCCGCTGGCGCGCGAGCCGATCACCACCTCATTGGATGTCGGCGTGCGCGCGATCAACGCGCTGCTGCCGATCGGCCGCGGCCAGCGCGTGGGCCTGTTCGCCGGCTCCGGTGTCGGTAAATCGACACTGCTGGGCATGATGACCCGCTTCACCTCGGCCGACGTGATCGTGGTCGGGCTGATCGGCGAACGTGGCCGCGAAGTGCGCGACTTCGTCGAAACCACCCTGGGCGAAGAAGGCCTGCGCCGCGCCGTGGTCGTGGCCGCCCCGGCCGACCGCCCGCCGTTGGCGCGCCTGCATGGCGCCTACCGCGCCACCGCCATTGCCGAATGGTTCCGCGACCAGGGCCTGAACGTGCTGCTGCTGATGGACTCGCTGACCCGTTTCGCCCAGGCGCAGCGCGAGATCGGCCTGTCGGTCGGCGAGCCGCCGACCACCCGCGGCTACCCGCCGTCGGTGTTCGCCAAATTGCCGGCGCTGGTCGAACGGGCCGGCAACGGCGCCAAGGGGCGCGGCTCGATCACCGCCTTCTACACCGTGCTGACCGAAGGCGACGACCCGCAGGACCCGATCGCCGACGCCGCGCGCGCCATTCTCGACGGCCACATCCTGCTCTCGCGCCGGGTTGCCGACAGCGGCCTGTACCCGGCCATCGACGTCGAATCCTCGGTCAGCCGTGTGGTGCAGGACATCGCCGACGACACCTGGCGCCTGCGCATCCGCAAGCTCAAGCGGTTGCTGTCGGCCTACACGGCCAACCGCGACCTGATCGCCATTGGTGCCTACCAGCGCGGCAGCGATCCGGCCACCGACGAAGCATTGGCGCGCTGGCCGGAGATCGTCGAATTCCTCGGCCAGGACGTCCACCGGGCCGCCGACCTGCCCGACAGCCTGTCCGCGTTGCAGCGGCTGGTCGAACCCGAGAACTAATCCATGATGCAATCCAAACGGATCGACCCGCTGCTGCGCCGCGCCCAGGAACAGGAAGACAAGGTGGCGCGCGACCTGGCCGAGCGTCAGCGCGCCCTGGACACCCACCAGTCGCGCCTGGAAGAGCTGCGCCGCTACGCCGAGGAATACGCCAACAGCCACATGGCCGGCACCAGCGCCGCTGCACTGAGCAACCGCCGCGCCTTCCTGGACCGGCTCGACAGCGCCGTGCTGCAGCAGGCGCAGACGGTGGAAAACAACCGCAACAAGGTGGAAGCCGAGCGCACCCGGCTGCTGCTGGCCAGCCGCGAGAAGCAGGTGCTGGAACAGCTGGCCGCCAGCTACCGCGCGCAGGAGAACAAGGTGATCGAACGCCGCGACCAGCGTGAGATGGACGACCTCGGCGCGCGTCGTTCGCGCCTGGCCCGCAGCGAAGATACCCACGGAGAATCCGCATGAACCCCTTGTCCGCCTTTGCAGCCGGCCTCGGCGCCCTCGCTAGCACCGGGAAGAAATCCAGCTACAGCGATCCCTCGTCCGAGCCGGACGCCGGCCAGGACCAGTTCGCGCGCATGCTCAACCCGGCCAACACGCCGAACCAGGCCCCGCCGCAGGCGCCCGAGCGCGTGCCGGCCAAGCAGGCCGCGCCCAAGCCCAACCAGCCCGACAGGCAGCGCAGCGACGACGACCACGGCGACGATGCGCCCGGCGATGCCACCGCACGCCCGCGCGCGCAGGACGGCGATGCCAAGGCCGGCGCCAAGGAACCGGCTGCCGCCGATGGCAGCAGCGCCGCCGGCTCCGCCAAGACCGGCAAGCCCACAACCAACGACGAAGACGCGCCAGCCGACGCGGCGACCGCCACCGACCCCAGCTGGCCACCGCCGGGCCTGGGCGGTTTCGGCATGGGCCTGCTGACGCAGGCGCTGCCCGGTGGCGATGTACTCGCCGCCGCAGCCGCGGCACTGGCGGCCGGCGTGACCGCCGCCGCCGGCACCACGCCGACCGCAACCGCGCTGCCGACCGATGCAGCCGCATCCGCTGCACCCACGACCGCCGGCACCGCCCTGCCCGCGTTGGGCGCGCTGGCACCGGCTGCCGCCGCGGGCGCCAAGCCCACGTCCGTCACCGCCTTGAGCGGCGACGCCCAGACGGCCGCGCTGATGAGCATGGCGACCAAGGCGCTGGACCCGGCCACCGACGACAGCGCCGGCCCGGCCGCGCCGGACGCCCCGGCGTTCGTGCTGCCGACCACCACGACGGCCGCGCTCGGCCGCCTGCAGGAGCCGGCGCCGGTGTTCAGCGCCTCGCCCACCCCGACCCCGGACATGGGCAGCGACAGCTTCGACGACGCCATCGGCGCGCGCATGAGCTGGCTGGCCGACCAGAAGATCGGCCATGCGCATATCAAGGTGACCCCGAACGAGATGGGTCCGGTCGAGGTGCGGCTGCATCTGGACGGCGACAAGGTCAATGCCAGCTTCAGCTCCGCCAATGCCGACGTGCGCCAGGCGCTGGAGCAGAGCCTGCCGCGCCTGCGCGAAATGCTCGGGCAGAACGGTTTCCAGCTCGGCCAGGCCGATGTCGGCCAGCAACAGCAGAGCCAGTCCGGCAACCGCAACGGTGGCGGCAGCGACGGCAACGGCCTCAGCCTGGACGACAGCCCGCCCGTCGGAATTCCGTCGGTGGTGCTACGCCAGCGTGGATTGCTGGACGCCTACGCCTGAGCCCGCGCGCCGGAAACGCCCCGGCGCGACCGAAAACCGCGTGTCGCCACGTGCCGGCACCGCCTACCCACCCTCGCAGCGCAAGGCTTGCGGGGGTTTTGCCGTTGAACCTGCACGTGCGCCAGGAAACCGTCGCGCCATTGGCATGCCAATTGCATCCATTGGGTGAGCATTCCCCTGGAGCAGACTGTGGCAGCCGCTGAAAAACCCAAGAAGACCGAAGACAAAGACGACAAGGGCGACAAGAAGAAGGGCGGCAAGAAACTTCTGCTGATCGCCGTCGGGGTCGTGGTGCTGGCCGCGGCCGGCGGCGGCGCCTGGTTCTTCTTCGGCCACAAGGGCGAGGAGAAAGGCGGCAAGCACGACGCGCCCAAGGTGGCCGAGGTGCCCAAGCCGGCGCAGTACTTCCCGATGGACCCGGCGATCGTGGTCAACCTGGCCGACCCCGGCGACGGCCCGCAGTACCTGCAGGTCGAAGTGCAGCTGGTCACCCGCGACCCGGAAGACCTCAAGCTGATCACCGAAAACGCCCCGGCCATCCGCGCGCATCTGCTGATGCTGCTGTCGCAGGTCAAGGCCGCCGATGTGGCCGACCTGGTCGGCAAGCAGAAGCTGCAGAAGGCGGCCCTGGCCGAAGCGCAGAAGGTCATGACCGGCGAGACCGGGAAGAAATGCGTCGAAGAACTGCTGTTCACCAGTTTCGTCACCCAGTAAGGCCTGCCCCATGAGCGTCAGCGATCTGCTTTCCCAGGACGAAATCGATGCCCTGCTGCATGGCGTGGATTCGGGTGCGGTCAACACCGAGCCGGAGCCGCTGCCCGGCGAGGCACGCCAGTACGACCTGTCCAGCCAGGACCGCATCATCCGTGGCCGCATGCCGACCCTGGAGATGGTCAACGAGCGCTTCGCGCGGCTGTGGCGCATCGGCCTGTTCAACCTGATCCGGCGCTCGGCCGACCTGTCGGTGCGCGGCATCGACCTGGTCAAGTTCAACGAGTACATGCACTCGCTGTATGTGCCCACCAACCTCAACCTGATCCGCTTCAAGCCGCTGCGCGGCACCGGCCTGATCGTGTTCGAACCCACGCTGGTGTTCACCGTGGTGGACAACTTCTTCGGCGGCGACGGCCGTTACCACACCCGTATCGAAGGCCGTGAATTCACCGCCACCGAGATGCGCGTGGTGCAGCTGATGCTCAAGCAGACCTTCGCCGACCTGAAGGAAGCCTGGGCGCCGGTGATGGAAGTGGACTTCGAGTACATCAACTCGGAGATCAACCCGCATTTCGCCAACATCGTCACCCCGCGCGAGTACGTGGTGGTGTGCCGCTTCCATGTCGAACTGGAAGGCGGCGGCGGCGAGATCCACATCACCCTGCCGTATTCGATGCTGGAGCCGATCCGCGAACTGCTCGATGCCGGCATCCAGAGCGACCGCAACGACCGCGACGACTCCTGGAACGTGATGCTGCGCGAGCAGCTGGACACCGCCGAGGTGACCCTGTCCAGCGTGCTGGCCAGCAAGCGCATGAGCCTGCGCCAGCTCACCGGCCTGAAGGTCGGCGACATCCTGCCGATCGACCTGCCCGCACAGGTGCCGCTGTGCGTGGAAGACATCCCGTTGTTCACCGGCGAATTCGGCGTTTCCAATGGCAACAACGCCGTCAAGATCACCGCCGTACGCCCGCCCGGCGTGCAAGCCCCACGCGCCGTTCCCTCCCAGGACTCCAGCAAATGATCAACTCCGACACCCTCGACGCCGCGCCCGCCACCTTCGACAGCCTGCAGGCCGAGCACGACAACAATGCCACCGACCTCAACCTGGACGTCATCCTGGACGTGCCGGTGACGCTGTCGCTGGAAGTGGGCCGCGCGCGCATCCCGATCCGCAACCTGCTGCAGCTCAACCAGGGCTCGGTGGTGGAGCTGGAGCGCGGCGCCGGCGAACCGCTGGACGTGTACGTCAACGGCACCCTGATCGCGCATGGCGAAGTGGTGGTCATCAACGACCGCTTCGGCATCCGCCTGACCGACGTGGTCAGCCCCAGCGAACGGATCCGGAGGCTGCGGTGATCGGCCTGCTGGCCGCTGCCGCGCCGGTCGCGGCCAAGGCCACCCAGGTCGGCGCGCAGGCGCCGTCCTCGCCCAGCCTGTTTGGCGCGGTCTTTGCATTGCTGCTGGTGCTCGCGCTGATCGTCGGCCTGGGCTGGTTGCTCAAGCGCATGCCCGGCAGCGGTTTCCGCAATACCGAGGGCCTGCGGTTGGTGACCAGCCTGGCGGTGGGTGCCAAGGAACGCGTGGTGGTGGTGGAGGTCAACGGCCAGCAATTGCTGCTGGGCGTCACCGCCGGCGGCATCAACACCTTGCACACCCTGTCCGAACCGCTGCCGTCCGCGCCCGCCCCCACCCTGCCCAACTTCAAGCAACTTCCCAATTTCGCCCAGCTGCTGGCACAGAAGCTGCGCAAGGACCCGTGACATGTTGAGTCGTTGGAATCGCTGGGGGCGTAGCCTCCGCCTGGTGCTGATCCTGCTGGTGATGAGCTGCCCGCTGCTGGCCGCGGCCACGCCTGCCGCATTGCCGGCCATGGCCCAGGCCGCCGCTCCCGCCGCAGCGCCGGCGGCCGCGCCAGCCGGTGCCAATCAGCTGCCGTCGTTGCCCAATGTCAGCGTCGGCCGCATCGGCGACCAGCCGGTGAGCCTGCCGCTGCAGACCCTGCTGCTGATGACGGCAATCACCCTGCTGCCGTCGATGCTGCTGGTGCTGACCGCCTTCACCCGCATCACCATCGTGCTGGGCCTGCTGCGCCAGGCACTGGGCACCGGCCAGACCCCGTCCAATCAGGTGCTGCTGGGGCTGTCGATGTTCCTGACCGCGCTGGTGATGATGCCGGTGTGGCAGAAGATGTGGGGCGCCGGGCTGTCGCCGTACCTCAACAACCAGATCGATTTCCAGACTGCCTGGACGCTGACCACCCAGCCGCTGCGCGCCTTCATGCTGGCGCAGATCCGCGAGACCGACTTGATGACCTTCGCCGGCATGGCTGGCGACGGCAAGTACGCCGGCCCGGACGCGGTGCCGTTCCCGGTGCTGGTGGCCTCGTTCGTGACCAGCGAGCTGAAGACCGCGTTCGAGATCGGCTTTCTGATCTTCATCCCGTTCGTGATCATCGATCTGGTGGTCGCCAGCGTGCTGATGTCGATGGGCATGATGATGCTGTCGCCGATGCTGATCTCGGCACCGTTCAAGATCCTGCTGTTCATCCTGGTGGACGGTTGGGTGCTGGTGGTCGGCACGTTGGCGGCGAGCTTCAACGCGTCGTAGCCGCGCGGTCTGCATGCGCGCCGCCCCGCCGGCGTGTCTACCCGGTTTGCCGGCGTCGGTGTGCAGTCCCAAGGCCGAGCAGCAAACGCCGACGCTACCGCAGAGCAAACAACGACCGCGATAGCCAGTGCAGCCAACAGCGCCCGAAGCGCACAGCTGCGCAATGCGCCAGCCGAACCACCCAACACGCGTGGCGAGGCGTCGCCTCGCACCCGCACCCCAACCCCTCTCCCGCTGGAGAGGGGCGAGCTTCTGCAGACAGCACCTTCGTCAGCCCATACCCGTCGCACAGCTCAAATCTCCACCCCCTATTCACACTCCCGCCT